>CAYQGB010000016.1:2760-28691 GCA_964416895.1 uncultured Calditrichaceae bacterium | reverse complement strand
CAAGAACTATTGTTAAAGAATTGGTGTTCTGCAGGAAACGTAAAACGGGAAATGTTACTAATGTTTTTCAAGTTTAAGGTGACGGATTCATGTCATTCTGAGGGCCGCCGCCGGGCAAGTGCCGGCTTTATGTTAAAAAGCTGCGGCTTCAGAAACCCTAATCTCATTTGTAGGAGTGCTCTCAAGGCGGCAGCCCGAAGAATCTCTTTGTGAATTGTGTCCAGGATAACAACCCCTCATCCAAACCTTGAAAGAGCATTGATTCGATCACAATTCATCCTGCCGAACCGTTAGATGTAGATGCAAAACCCATTTGCAAACAGAGTTTTATCCTTAACGAGAATCGAAGGAGCGATTGACCATGGCGAAAACGTCCGGTTCCCATAAAACTTCCGGCGAAGAAAGCCGAAAAACCGCCCCGGCGGAAAAAGCAGAAAAATCCATGCTCACCATTACCGACGCTGCCCGGGAAAAGCTGGTGGAGTTGATTGCCAATACCGATGCCCCGGTAATCGGTGTTCGCATTATTGCCGAAGCCACCTCTCCGGTAAGGCCGGAATACAGCCTGGCCTTTGTGCAGGAAGGAGAAGTGTTCGACGACGACACCATTCTGGATATGGGAGATTTCAAAGTATATATCGACGCCGACAGTCTGCCCTATGTGCAGGAGGTGCGACTGGATTTCGTGACCACCGGTATGACCGGCGGCTTTCGTATCGACAAAGCCCTGCCTAAACCCCAGTTAAGCGGTCCCATCGCGGAGAAAGTGCAGCGGGTGATCGAGGAGCAGATCAACCCCGCCCTGGCCATGCACGGGGGGTATGTGCACCTGATTGATGTGAAAGATGGGGTGGTATACATCGAATTGGGCGGCGGCTGCCGGGGGTGCGGCATGGTGGATGTAACCCTCAAGCAGGGCATCGAAGTGATGATTCGGGAAAACGTGCCCGAAGTAACCCAGATTCTGGACACCACCGATCATGCCAGCGGCACCAATCCGTACTATCAACCCAGTAAATAAGCGACCCTCCTTGAAAATTCTGCTGGTATCCACCTACGAATTGGGACACCCTCCGGTTGGCCTGGCCTCTCCGGCAGCCTGCCTGCGCCGGGAAGGCCACCAGGTTACCTGCGCCGACTGCGCCGTGGAGGATTTCCCGGAAGCGGCGGCGGCCTCCGCCGATCTGGTGGGATTTTACCTGCCCATGCACACCGCCACCCGTCTGGCCCTGCCCCTGCTCCGTCGGACCAGGCAACGCAATCCCCGGGCCCACATCTGCGCGTACGGCCTGTATGCTCCCCTGAACGCCGGGCTGCTTCGCCGGGAAGGTGTGGATACGGTTATCGGCGGCGAGTTCGAGGAGCCGCTGGCGGCGTTATGCCGCCGGTTGAGCGGCGATGGCGGGAATGGCCGGAAAGCCGCAGCCTCCCCTTTCCCCTCCCTGATGGTGAACTTGAGCAAACAGCGCTTCCCAATCCCCGACCGCCGGGATATGCCCCCGCTTTCCCGATACGCCAAACTGTGCTGCCGGGGGAACACTCCCAAACTGGTGGGATACGTGGAAGCCACCCGGGGGTGCAAACACACCTGCCGCCACTGCCCCATCGTGCCGGTGTATGGGGGGCGCTTTCGGGTGCTCCAGCGGGAGGTGGTGCTGGCGGACATCCGTCAGCAAGTGGAAGCCGGCGCACAGCACATTACCTTCGGGGATCCGGATTTCTTCAACGGCCCCGGCCATGGGCTGGCCATCGTGCGGGAAATGCATCGGGAATTCCCCCGGCTGACCTATGATGTCACCATCAAAATTGAGCATCTGCTGCGCCATCGCCGCCATCTTCCGGAGCTAAACCAAACCGGCTGTGTGCTCATTACCAGCGCGGTGGAGTCGATTGACGATGAAGTGCTGGCACGCTTGCAGAAAGGGCACACCCGACGGGATTTTCTGCGGGCGCTTCGCCTGCTGGATCGGGAGGGATTGGTGCTCAATCCGACGTTTATCCCCTTTACCCCCTGGACGACGCCGGAAAGCTATCGACGTCTGCTCCGGCTTCTGGCGGAATGGGATCTGGTGGAGCAGGTAGCGCCCATTCAATTGGCGATCCGGTTGCTCATTCCCCGGGGATCGCTGCTGCTGGAGTTGCCGGAGATTGGAAATCTGGTGGGTGAGTTTGATGAGGAAGGCCTGTGTTATCCCTGGCGTCATCCCCTTCCGGAGATGGATGCGTTGCAACGGCGGGTGATGGACATTGTACGAAAGGGAGAAGCCGCCGGGCTTTCCCGGTCGGCCATCATGGGGGAAATCTGGAAATGTGCCGGGGAAATTTCGGGAAAGGCGGAGCCGTTGCCGGAACCCCGGTATCGTCGCAGCCGGGCGGAAATTCCCTATCTGAACGAACCCTGGTACTGCTGAGCGGAACCCACCGACGAGCAGTTGGCTCGGATATGATCAGTGGGAAGCTTCAGGTCGGGGGAAATTCTCGAATTGCTCCTGAAGTCGCTCGGCGGTGATGGGCGCCACGCCAACCTCCTCGCAGACGATCCCGGCAGCGATGTTGGACAGGGTTACCGCTTCCCGCATACTGGCCCCGGCGGTCAATCCGAAGGTGAGGGTGGCGATGACCGTGTCCCCCGCGCCGGAAACATCGGCGACCTTGCGGGCCCGGGTACCCTCAAAATAAGCCCCCCCATCCCGTTCAAACAGCGCCATGCCCCGCTCTCCCAGGGTAATCAACACCGCCTGAGCATCCAGTTGCTTCAACAATTGGGTTCCGGCCCGGCGAATCTCCTCTTCGCTGCTCAGGCGCATCGCCAGAGCCTGCTCCGTCTCTTTTCGGTTGGGCTTAAACAGCGTCACCCGGCGGTACTCCAGAAAGTTATCGAACTTGGGATCCACCGTCACGATCTTGTGATGCTGCCGGGCGAGGTCAATCACCCGACGACACAGCGCCGGGGTCAATACCCCTTTGTTGTAATCCTCCAGGATGATCCCTTCCACCGATTCAATGATCCCGGTGATGTAGGCAAAAATCCGGTCCTGCACCTGTTCATCCAGAGGGTGGGCTTTCTCCCGATCCACCCGGGCAATGTGCTGGTTATTGCCGATGATCCGGGTTTTCACCGTGGTGGGGCGGGAAGCATCCTGAATCAGGCCATCGGGGGATAGCCCTTGCTCCTGGAGTTTATTGTGGAAAACGGTTCCCCAAAAATCGTTGCCGACCACACCTACCAGCACCGGTTCGGCGCCCAGGCCCAGCAGGTTGTTGGCCACATTGGCCGCCCCTCCAAGGCGAATCTCATCATCCTCAATGTTGATGATGGGCACGGGAGCTTCCGGCGAAATCCGGCTGACATTGCCCCACAGGTAACGATCTACCATTAGATCGCCCAGCACCAGCACCCGCTTCCCCGCGCCCCCGTTCAAAATCTCCTGCAACCGCTTATCGTTGATGGGAACCATTGGCTCAACCTCGCTTATCAGTACCGGATTGTCCGGCGGAAGGTTCAAACAGACGCTTCAGCCCTTCCAGAAGCGCATCTTTCACCAGACTGACGATGAGCAGGAGGAGTAACAGCGGGAAGCCGGTAAAGTAGATGAACTTCACGAAACCGGGCACCCACCAGTAATCCAGCAGAGGGATGGTGGTGATCAAAACAAAGCATAACAAAATGTAATACTCGATGATCCGGGTAACTCTCCGGTAATACAGTTCCACCATGGATTGTGACCTTTCTTTGTTTCCGTTCTTCATTATGGCAACAATGGTTTAGGGGTTGAGCGAGAGCGTTAACATTTATTTTGACAGACAAAACGGGTTTTGTCGCTCAAGTTTTCTTTTGTTGGCTCAATATCCTGTGGGGAAGCCGTTGCCCCGGGGATCGGAGGAGACTTCCCATCCGGCTTCGGTGCGCCAGATGGCCTGAATGTCGCCCAGGCGGGGTCGGGATTGCACCGAAAACCCCCGCCGTTCCAGTTCCCGGAGGACGCCTTCATCAAATTTTCCCTGCTCATAAAAGATGGTATCCGGCAACCACTGGTGATGAAATCGCCCGGCGGCCTGAGCCTCCGCCAGGGACATGCGGTAGTCGATTTTGTTGAGCAGGATTTGCAGCACGGAGGTAATGATGGTGGAGCCGCCCGGCGTGCCCACCAGACCCACCAACTCTCCGTCCTTTTCCACAATCGTGGGGGTCATGGAACTGAGCATGCGCTTCCCCGGTTCGATGGCGTTGGCCCACCCCTGTACCAGACCGAACATGTTGGGATGCCCCGGTCGGGCGGCAAAATCATCCATCTCGTTGTTGAGCAGTACCCCGGTGCCCTCCGCCACCAGACAACTGCCGTAGCTGCCGTTCAGGGTGTAGGTCATGGATACGGCATTGCCTTCGGCGTCCACCACGGAAAGGTGGGTGGTCTGGGAGTGCTCGCCGTTCCGGGCAGCGATGCGTCGAAACTCCGGCATCTGTCGGGAGGGGAGGGGACGTTCGGTAGATATTCGGCGGAAAACCTCCCGGGCCTGCTCCGGGTCGGAAAACAGATGGTAGGGGATTTCCACAAAATCCGGATCGCCTAAATAGAGGTTGCGCCGGGCATACCACTGCTTTTCCACTTCAGAGAGGAAAGCCAGATAGTCGGCGCGATTGTGAGCAAAGCTGTCGTTCAGGGCCACAAATTGCAGGGTGTTCAAAATCCCCTGGAGCACCAGTCCTCCGGAAGAGGGCGGGGGCATGGAGTAAATCCGGTAGCCCCGATAGTCGATCACCACCGGCTCCCGCTCCACCGCCCGATAGCTTCTCAGATCCTCCTCGGTGATGATTCCCCCATAACGCTGCACGGTTCGGGCGATCTGCCGGGCGATTTCCCCTTCGTAGAAAGCGGTATCCCCGTGCTCGGCAATCTGTTCCAGAGTTCGGGCCAGGTCCGGCTGCCGCAGAGTGTCACCCGGCCGGAGGGAATTGTTGTGAGGAAAGAAAATGCGGTAGGATTCCGGGAAGCGCCGAAAAATCGCTTCTTTGCTGTTCAGGGAGCGGCTGAGGTCTTCATACACCACAAACCCGTCCCGGGCCAGCCGGATGGCCGGTTGAAGCAGTTTTTTCCAGGGCAATCGCCCGTATTTTCGGTGGGCCAGATACAATCCCCGCACGGTTCCCGGAACACCGGCGGCCAGGGCCCCGATGAGACTTTTCTCCGCCACGGGATTTCCCTGCTCATCCCAGTACATATCCACGGTGGCGGCAGCCGGAGCGGTTTCCCGGAAGTCAATGGCGTGCACCTCTCCGGTGCGATTGCGGAAAAGCAGAAAACCGCCTCCACCGAGATTGCCGGCCCGGGGATAGGTAACCGCCAGGGCAAAGGCTACCGTCACGGCGGCATCCACCGCGTTGCCGCCTTCCCGGAGGATGGCCTCTCCGGCCCGGGCGGCCAGGGATTCGGCGCAGGCCACCCCGGCCGAATCCACCACGATGGTTTTGGAAGGAGAGGGATTCATGTAAGCGCACTGTAAAAAAAGAAGGCTACCCAGACCAATGCTCATTGTCGCCGCTGCCAGATATCTTACCACTTGCCGCAACCGCACCGCTACCTCTACCGATTAGAAGCCAGTATTTCCAGTAAATCTTCCACAAACGTGTCGTGTTGGGGATATTCCACCATGCGGGCGACCTCCTGCCCATCCTGCAGGAGGATGAAGGTGGGAACCCGTTCGATGTTGTGTTGAGGGGCGGTAAATTCAGGATCGATTTTATCCCGATCCACCCCGATCAGTTTGATTCGGATATGGGGATTATTGGCCGCCTGGAGGGCTTTCATCATCGGGGGGACGCCCTGACGGGAATCGCTGCACCAGGTGCCCAGATAGCACAGCAACTCCACCGGGCGATCAATCCGTTTCAGGCGGGCTACCAGTTGCTCATCCACCCGGGTCTGGCGATCCTGCGCTTTCCATTTGGGAAAGTAATGCAGAATGTCCTCATACACCAGTTCCCCCAAAAGCATCTTTTCCCCGTTTACGGTCTCCGGGGTGGACGTGGGATGGTAGCTGCCGGCGCAGCCGGCCATCCAGATAACCGCGATGATCACCGCCACCCTGTTTTTCAACCGCCGAATCCACATGACGGAAGCCTCCCGCGTTGATTTTTTCATCTTCGTTTTCCCGGTTCGCCGGCTTCTCCTTCCGGAGTTGTGGGAGAGCACAGGCGGCCCTCTTAGCGCAGAGAGTCTCCGGGAGCGGGGGATGCCGAAGCGGTATCTGACCGGGTGGTTGGAGGGCGGGTTACCTTCTTCAGTCGCTTATCCACGATCCCGTCCCGATTGAGCACCAGACTCAGCACCACCTGGTCGGCCTCTCCCATCGTGCCCAGGTTTTTGCCGTTGAGCCAGATTTCCACCCCGTCGGCGCGCCCCAGCACAAACTTCACCTGATCCACCGCCTCGATGGAGCGCTTCAATCCCACCGGAAGAATATATTCCGTGGTATCCTTTTGATCCCGGATCTCCCGTACCCAGGTGCGTTCCAGCGCCCGCAGTTCCACGGTAAATTGGGGGCGCTGCTCCGAGCGCAATACGGTGTTGTCGGAAAGCTGGGGGGTTAGCAAACTGTCCTGGGCCTGCAAATCTTCGATCAGTTCGGAGATGCTGATTTCCTTAACTTCTATTTTGCGGCTTTTTTCTTCAAATATATACTGCTGGTAGGTCATGTACCCGGCCACGGAAATAGTCAGCACGGCCAGGGTAATCCAGAACACCTTGTGGATGCGGTCCAGATTCAGCCGTTCTACCACACGGCGCATATTGCCGGTAGGGGAAGAACGGGTCGGGGAGGTCTCTGAGATCGGGGGAGGATTTTCCCCGGGGGAAAGGGAAGCCGTCTCTTCAGGGGAAGGGGTTAATCGCCCGGTCAGGAGATCGTAATCATGGATGACCTCGTCGGGGTCCAGGCCAATTTCCCGGGAATAGCGCCGCAGGTAAATCCGCTCATAGCCCCGGGGGAGTTTGTCCATTTCTCCGGCTTCGATGGCCTGAAGGTAGTGCCTGGGGATGCGGGTGCGTTCGTAAATGTCCTCCAGCGAGATTCCCTTTTCCTGCCGTTTTGCCTTCAGGTTTTCGTAAAACTCTTTCACCGATGCTACCCTCACTTCAAATCCTTGATGCGCAACTGGATTTCTTTACGCCCATTCCAGTGGTTTTCCTCCACCACATAGACGCAATCCACCACCGGTTTGGCTTTCCGTGTGATCACTTCCAGCCGTTCTCCCAGGTTAAACCCGATGGCGTTCATGACCACCCCATCCTGTTCCACGGAAAAGCGCAGGTGGTTGGTGCCCACAATGCCGGGTTCGCCGACCACATTCAGATTTCGGGAGACAAATACCGGACGCATATTCATGGGGCCGAACGGGCCCATCAATTTCAGCAGGCGCATCAGATGTTCATCGAATTCTTTCAGTTCCACCTCGCAATCCACATTCATGGTGGGAATCAGATCCTCTTCGGTGAGGCGTTCTCGGGCGATCTGCCGGAACTGCTCGGCAAATTCGGGGATGCGGCTGGCGGAGATGGTCAGCCCGGCGGCGTATTTATGGCCCCCGAAGCCTTCCAGAAATTCGGCGCAGTCCCGAATGGCTTCGTAAATGTTGAACCGGGCGATGCTCCGTCCGGAGCCTTTGCCGATGCCGTCAGAAACGGAGATAATTACCGTGGGCCGATAAAACCGCTCTGCGATTCGAGAGGCCACGATGCCGATCACTCCGGGATGCCAGCCCTCCTTGTGCAGCACCAGGGCGTAGTCATTTTCGGGATCCAGGTGCGTTTCCACGAATTCCAGGGCTTCTTTAAAGGTGGTTTCATCCACATTGCGGCGCACCCGGTTTTCCTGCTCCAGTTCCCGGGCCAGTTCCCGGGCCTGTTGCAGGCTGGTGGCGGTTAGCAGTTGCACGGCCCGGCGGGCATCGCCCATGCGCCCCACGGCGTTAATGCGCGGCGCCAGCACGAACACAATCAGGCCCACGGTCACTTCCTTCTTGTCGATGCCGGAGGATTCCAGCAACGCCCGCACTCCGCAGCGAGGGTTAAAATTGATCCGATCCAGACCGTGCCGCACCAGAATGCGGTTCTCGTCGATTAAAGGAACGATGTCGGCGCTGCTTCCCAGGGCCACAATATCCAGATACTCATCCAGTTCAGAACTGTTCAACCCCAGGCGCTGATACAGCCCCTGCATGAATTTGAAGGCCACCCCCACACCGGCCAGCTCTTTGAAGGGGTAGTCACAATCGGGGCGTTTGGGGTCCAGCACCGCTACCGCCGGAGGAAGGGTAGCCCCCGGTTCATGGTGATCGCAGACGATGACATCCAGCCCCAATTGACGGGCAAAGGCCACCTCTTCCACGGCAGTGATGCCGCAATCCACCGTCACGATCAGGGAGATTCCCCGGTCGGCGCACTCCTGCACGCCTTTTTGGGAAAGGCCGTAGCCCTCACTGATGCGATCGGGAATGTAATAACTTACCCGGGAACCCACCAGGTGAGACAGGACGAGATAAAGCAGGGCCGATCCGCATACGCCATCCACATCGTAGTCGCCGTACACCAGAATGTTTTCTCCGTTCTCCAGCGCCCGATGAAGTCGATCCACCGCCTTATCCATATCCCGCATCCGGTACGGGTCATGCAACTGCCCCAGATCCGGACGAAAATACGGGCGGGCTTTCTCGAAGCTGTCAATGCCCCGCTTCAGTAAAATATGCGCTAAAACCCTGGGAATACCCAATTCTTTTTGCAGGCGATCAACCTCGTCCTCATCGACGTCGTGATCAATCACCCATCGGAATTCCATTCATACACCACCTTTTCCTTTACCATTCACTCTTCGGTTATATGTTACTTCTTTTCAACTTCTTTTTTTCTCGTCGATAAACTTCCCATGTAAATGATGATAACAGTTTCCTCAAATGATCGCAAGGACTATTTAGGTTGATCCCTGCTCTAACAGTTCTCCGATTTTCCACACGGCCATTTTGACCGCCGGAGTACGGTAGGGTAAGGTGGTGGAATCCAGCTTCACCAGCCAGCGGCCATCCTCGTGGGGTTTGACCAGAACGTAAAAATTCTGGTGATAATCCCCGTCTTTGGCCACCACCCGGATGAGGAAATTCTCTCGATCCAGTTGGGTAAATGTTCCCTTGACCACGAACAAACGATCCTTTTCAAAATATTCCAGACCGGCTAATTGCCGGATATCTTCGGCCTGAACGGGTCGGGTGACGAAGGCATGGGGCATGGTGGCATCCTCCAGTAGTCGAGTCAGGGAAGCGCCGCGGCGTTTCCGGACCAGCAAACGGTAGGTATTCCGGCCCATCGCTCGCCATTTGCGTTCGTATTTGGTGGTCACCGGGCGGCGGGGATTTTGCTCGATTTCTTCTACCTGAAAGTAAGAATTGGCCTCAAACAGCTCCCGGGCCTGCCCGGCATACCATTCCTGATCGGTGATCAACTCGTATTCTCCCTCGATTTCCAGCACCGCCGCCAGCGTGTGCACGAAATCGGGATTTAACAATCGGCGGCTTTCGTGGTGGGTTTTGGGCCAGGGATCGGGAAAGTTCATCATCACTTTGCGGATGCGGTTATCGGGGAACAACTCCCGGAGGGCGAAGCGAGCGTTTTCCCGAATGGGCAAAATATTGGAGCATCCTTCCTGATGAATGCGTTTCTGCAACCGCTTCATGGATTCGGCGGAGATTTCGATGCCCACAAAATTCCACTCCGGTTGCTGCCGGGCCCATTCGACCAGAAATTCCCCGTTGCCGAAACCGATCTCCACCGCTAACGGCGCCGTTCGACCGAACAGAGCATCCCAATCCAGGGGATACCGGTCGAAGCGAGCGGGAAATATTTCGTACTGTAAGTAGAACGTTTTCCGTTCCATGCCCTTAAGTTAAAAGAATTCCGTCGATTGTGCAAGAGAAGCCCGCCGGATAGAAAAATCAAAAAAGGTCTTGACAAAAATATCCCTCTGCGGTATATTGGGCGTGACCTTCCAAGGTCAAAACCTCCCTCCCAACTCCGCAGGGGACGCACCGTCGTCCCCTGTATTTTTTTGTACCGGATCAGAAACCTATCCATTCTGTAAAGAATACAATAATCAAAACAGATGACAAGGAGGGAATGCCATGAAAACGCTATTTCTTTGTGGCCTGGTGCTGTTGTTTGTTCTCTTTGGTTGCGAAAAACAACCCACCGATATAGGAAATGTGCCGGATGAAATTGTTTTCGTTACCGACAAATTGTTTTATACCTCGGCCGATACCCTTCAATTAAGGCTTATCAACAACTCCGAATCGGGCATCATTATCGGTTTGAGGTGCGGTGGATATCTGGAAATGTTCTACCAGAAAAAAGAGGATGATCATTGGTCGGAGAATTTGTGGTTTAGTTATATGAGTTTGCGTTGTGTGACTGTGGTGGATACTGTACCGAGAAACGAAACGTTTTTTTATCCTCTCCCTGCGGATATGTTTGATTCGACAGGCATTTTCCGCTTATTGGTAGGGGTTTATGATCAAGAAACAGATAGCTCCATGACTATTTTCTCCAACCCGTTCAAGATTGTCGAATAACCCAATGATTATTTCGAGGTACTGCGAGTGTCTACAAATCACCCCACGGAAAAAGCGCTTAACCCTCCGCCGATAGCTGCGGAGAACCCCGACGCTTTTGAAGTCCTCCGGATATGGACGGCACCGGGTGCGTATCAGCAGGTAATCCTCCGCACTTCCTGGGAAGATCCCGGCGCCTGGGGCATCCTGCTGGTGGATATCGCCCGACATGCGGCCCGGGCTTATGAACGAGAAGGTTGGGATCGCAGGGAGGCGCTTGATCGGATCCGGGAACTGTTCGATGCGGAATGGGATTTTCCCACCGATGAACCGCTGGATATTACCCGGGACAGCTAACCAACCCCTGGAAACCGTATAATATCGAGGCTATTGTCCGGGTTCCTGATCGGATTTCCCGGAAGTTCCCGAAAGATATTTGCCGATATACTCCACCATCCCGGTGTAATGGGAACCCTTCCAATAGATCTTGCCGCAACCGGTGCAACGGTAGAATTCATCATAATAGCGGCGGGTTTTTGGCTCCAGTTGATCCAGCACCTCGGATTTGCTCACCTCCTCGATCAGCCCGTTGCATACCATACACCGATGGAACGGGCGAATCCGGGAGAATAGATCAAACCGATGCAGCACCTCCTGCAATTGCTCCCGGGGATGGGTAGAGCGCACCCAGTAGCCGTGGGTAATGGCCCGGTGCTTTAGCAGTGCTCGATCCCGGGTGAGGATGATCCGCTTTTCCCGGAGAGAGATGTAGATGATTTCCGGATCGGAATAGTCGTTGCGGTACAGGGTATCGAAGCCCAGCATGCGCAGCAGCCGGGCCAGTTTTCCCAGATGAACATCCAGCACGAACCGGGGCCGGCGTAACGGCTGCGGTCGCAGCCGGGTCAGAGAGGAGATGTCCAGGCTTTCAAAGGCGGGATACACCGCCACTCGTTCCCCCCCTTTAAGCAGATAATCGAAGCCCACCGATTCTCCGTTTACCAGAATCAGATCCACCTCCGTGTGAGGCACTCCCAGCGCCTCGATGGCATCCTTGACCGAAGGCGTTCCCCGAAAGGAATAGCGAAAGCTGCGCTTGCGCTTCTCCGGGGGCAAAAAGTCGTTGAGTTCCTCATAAAATCGGAACTCGGCGTGTTTCAGGGGCGGCATTGTTGGGAATTTGCTGATTAACGATGAACACTTGTATTTTTCGCCAATGCCCGAACCGCGTATCCGGCCACCTTGCTGGCGGCGGCGTTGGAGGGCAATACCTGTGCTCCCGCCGAACGCAGGGCGGTTTCCACCTGCGAGCGGTTCTGGGGATCGTCCCCGGTGCCGGTGATGGAGCAGATTACTCCCACGTCTCCGGCGACCTTCTCAATCACCGGCGCCAGTTCTCCGGCGGGATCAGGATGGGCGCCGTAGCCCAGCACCACATCCAACAGGATCACCGCCGTTTCCGGATCGGCGGCCTCCTGCCGCAGGCGTTCCCGGCGCAGGGAAAAGTCGATCATGGGGTGGGGGCGCCCCACGGTGAACTCATCATCTCCGAAGTCGATCAGGGTATGTCCCTGGCTGCGGGAGACGTCTTTCAGCCGCCGGGTGGCTCCAAAGGGTACGTTGGAGTGGATGTCTTCCTCGAACATACCGGAAAGGATCACCTGGGCCTCGGCGCACAGGGTGCCCCCGCTGAACAGTCCCCGGATGTATCGTCGCCCCGGGGCGCAGCGAGCAGCCAGCGCCTTCCCCAGTTCCTGGTACTCCGCCTCCTGCTGTTGCAGGCGCCGGCGAGTGGCTGCCACATCCCCGCCGCCGGCAAGCGCCTGCGCCAGCAGGGCGGCTTCTTCCAGGGTGGCGGTCTGATGCACGTGGGGATGTCGGGCCAGCTCCGGCGCTGTTCCCGCTCCTAACAGCGCTGTCACCACCGGCTTATCGACGGAGGAAAGGGTCTCGCCGAGGGCCGTCAGCACCGGGGGCTCGGGAGGTTTGGCGACCAGCACGATAACCTCCGTGGCGGCATCCCCGGCCAGGGCTTCCAGTGCCTGCAAAAAAGCGATCCCCCCCACCGCGGCTTTGACATCCCTGCCGCCGGTACCCAGCGCATGAGAAATCCCTCCGCCTTCCCGGGCGATCAGGCAGCTCACCTCCTGCAACCCCGTACCCGCCGCAGCCACGATGCCGATATTGCCCCGGGGAACGGCATTGGCAAATCCCAGCGGGGTTCCTCCGATGATGGCCGTGCCGCAGTCCGGCCCCATGACCAGCAGGCCGTGTTCCCGGGCGTAGGTTTTCAGGGCGATCTCTTCTTCCACGGGCACGTTGTCGGAGAAGATCATCACGTGCAGCCCCCGGCGTAATGCTTTCCGGGCTTCCGCCGCTGCGTAGCGACCGGGCACGGAAATCAGTGCCAGGCGGGCTTCCGGTAGTATTTCCAGAGCGCCGCTCAGACCGGCCGGGCGGTAGGAGACTTCTCCGGCGGTTTCCGGCTCTCCACCGGCAAGCAACTGTTCCGCCAGTTGCAGGGCCGCCTCGGCGCCGGGGGCGTCTTCCGCTTTGACGGCGATGAGTAGATCCGTGGCAGCGGCCCGGGAAAATTCCGGAACCATCAGCCCGGCCTCCTGGAGCAATTGCCGGTTCTCCGGCGTTCCCATCAAGGCCGCTGCTTCCTGAACGCCGGGAGCTTCCCCGACCTTGCGGGCCACCCGCATCAAAGTGACCGAATCAAAATAACGCCCTTTTTTCACCCGACCTCTGACGATCATAATGATTTCCTCCAATTGAGTAGGACAGGCATCTTGCCTGTCAACGTTTGATGAAACAGGCTGGAAGCCTGTTCTACTTCACCGGCAACCAGTAGCTCACTTTCAAGGCCAGGAATTGGTTGCCCTTGTTGGACAGGGTGTTCCACAACGCCGCCGGAGTTACCCGCCGGGAGATGTCCACATCCGCGGCCCGATCCTGCTGCCATACCAGAAACAGGGTACTGCCGGGCTGCCATTCCCAGCGCAGCACCACATTGCTGCGAAAGGATCGGCGGTTAAAATCGGGGCTGGAAAAGCTGAACTGATTCTCCCCATCGGTGACGGTGTATTCCCCCTCCCCGGTCTCTTCGATGGTGGTTCCCTCTGTGCCGTAGCGCCGCAGGTGACGACTTCCCGGCGCCGAAAGTTCACCAAAGTTATAAAACCGGCCGCTGGCGGCAAACGGTTCGGCGTACAGTTCCAGGGTTAAATCCGGGGTGAAGGCGTAGTTCAGTCGCACTTGCAGGGAGAGGGTTTTGCGATCCACGGTAGAGAAAATATACCGCTGCCCAAAGGTTTCCGGTCGTCCGTCCTCCAGAGTGGTAATGTACTGACGGGTTTCCACCTCCCGGGCGAAGAACGGGTTCAGGGAGAGTTCCCAGCGATGCGCCGGGCGCAGGAAAATTTCTCCGCTCAGTTCAAATTCCCAGGTATCCAGCTCATCTTTTTTGTACAACGCCTCCATGTTCCAGCGGGTAGAGGCCCCGAAGTTGTTGCGCAGACGGGCTTCGATTCGCCAGGCGGAACCGCTGCCCACCAGAGGGCCGCCCCGGGCCATCCGGTCGCTCAATCCCCGGGAGCGATACCCGATTTCCAGGGCGCTGTTCCAGAAGTTTTTCCAGGTTTGCTCAAATTCCATCCCCAGGCGAGTGACCTTGCGAACCCCTCCGAAATTCCACAGAGAGAAGGTGCGCAGGGAGACCCGGTAGGAATGGAACACCCGGCCGGGCCGGTTCTCCCGGTAGGTCAGCTGGGCGCGAGTCAGGATGTCATCGGCGGTGCGCAGCCGCCCCAGATCGTTCAACTCAAACCCGGGGGATTCCGCTTCCACCTCGGCCTCCCACAGCCAGTGGCGTCCTCCGTTTTTGCTGAATCGCATGGCCGCGGCATAGCCGCCAAGCGAGGTTCGGGTGGTATCCAGATGTACGTGGTCGGCATCCGGGCGCTGAAAATAGTGGGCGCTGGATTGCTGAATTTGGGCGATGGCTCCCGGTTCCCCGGAGACGTGGCTGAATCCCAGGTGCCCGGAAAACTCATACTTGCCTCCCTGAAAGCGCCAGCGCCAGTCGCCGCCCCCGGTGATGGCCTGCCGGGCCAGAATATCGGCCAGCGGGCTGCCCCGGGGAAGGTCGCGCCGCACCCCGGTCAGAGTAATTCCCGCCGTGGATGCATCCCGACCGAATTCCTGCTGCAACCGCACGATGCCATAGGCGGTGAGCGGTTCTACCTCCACCGCCTGCTCGGTTCTGGAGGAATCGTAGAATACCCGGGCAAACTCCCGGGCGGTAATCGCTCCCAGGGCCCCCACCGACAGGCCCGATCGCAGCCGGCCGGTCAGTTTGGCTGCCCCCAGGATGGTGGTGTTGTCGGGAACATCGACGAAATCGCCGGAAGCTTCTCCCCGGGGGGCGGCCCCGATCCGCCGGGAGTAAAAGTAGCCCGGCCCACTCCCGGTGAGCAGCCCGCTCCCCTCGATGAAGAACGGGCGGCGTTCTTCAAAAAAAGTCTCAAAGGCGCTCAAGTTGACCTCCGCGGGATCTGCTTCCACCTGCCCGAAGTCGGGATTGACGGTGGCATCCAGGGTGAGGTTGGGGCCTAATCCCATTTTGAGGTCCATTCCCCCGCGGGCGATGGCCTCCGTGGATCGATGGAAAGGATCCGCGGGATCGACTTCACTGCGCAGCGTGGCCTCGGCGGCGGCGTAGGGCATCAACTCAATCCGCCGCCCCGGATGAATCCCCTCCAGCCCCACCAGTTCCCCAAATCGGGAAGCCCAGCCGGTTTCGTTTTTGGGAATGTAAACCCAGTACACATCCTCGTTCAGGGAAGGAATCCACCGGTTGATGTTCACCCCCCACACCTGCTGCCGATGAGGATTAAATCGCAATTGGGAAAAGGGGATGCGTACTTCTGCGGTCCATCCCAGGGAGTCGATGTGGGCGCGGGCTTCCCACACCGGGTCAAAGGAATAATCCCGGCGAAACTCGTGATCTTCAGGGTGATAATAATCCACCCGCACGCCGGTGGCGGTAACCCCGAAGCTGTAGGCGGTACGGCGATCCCGGTAGGTATCCAGGGAGATGATAATCCGTTCGGAGTTGCTGGCCGCGTCCCGGCGGCTGACTCCGGCGATGATGCGCCGGGGATTTTGGCTGTACATCCGGGCGCCCACGTACAGGGCATCCTCATCGTACAGAAAACGTACTTCGGTCAGTTCATCGGCGGGGGCGCCTTCCACCGGATCTCGCTGGCGAAAGCCGGTCACCGCAGGCGCCTGTTGCCAGATCGGCTCGGTCAATCGGCCATCCAGATGAATGAGATGGTTGGGGATGCGTATCGCACGAATCCGCTTTTCGTGTTTCGGGGGCGCGGCGTTCAGCCGGAGGCCCAGAATGATGCTCAGGAGGAGAAAGATACTCAGTATTCCCGTTCCAGGCGGTTCCAGACTTCGGTGTCGTGGTATGGCCTGTTTCGCTTCCGTGGTCATTGTTTTGAATCTCCATCTTTCGCCGCTCTGCTCTGTATCCGAAAGGGGCGGTGATCCGGATGTGACAGGCCGGAAGCCTGTTCTACCCGAGATGTGACAGGCTGGAAGCCTGTCCTACCTCCCGACCAAAAATAGGTCTTGTCCGGAAGGGTTGCAAAAGCAAATTGAAACACTCTATGCCCTCCTGCATCCTGTGGAGGGTACATAAAGAAAGGGGTTACGCCTGTTACCGTAACCCCTTTCTGTGCGTGGCACCTCCCCGAATCGAACGGGGGACACACGGATTTTCAGTCCGTTGCTCTACCGACTGAGCTAAGGTGCCATCCTCTCAAAAGCGGCGAAAAATATAATCGAGTCTTCCGGGAAAATCAAGACGTTTTTGTACCCGTCAGGGATAAAATCGCCCGTTTCTTTGCCGGGCAAAACTTCTGAATTGAGGCGGCTTGAGCTGAACAGTTCTCCGAAACGTTACGTTTTCCGGGAAGTGGGGTCTTCGATTCCCAATTCGGTCATTTTGCGGTAGAGGGTGGAGGGATTGATTTGCAGGCGTCGGGCGGCTTCCTCTTTATTCCAGCCGCAGCTTTGCAACACCTGCACGATGAAGGTACGCTCAAAGGCGTGTACGGCCTCCTTCAAATTATGGGCCGGGGAGGCGATGGGGGACAGCCCGGTAATCTGCTGGGGAAGTCCCTCGGGGGTGATGTATTCTCCGTTGCACAGAATCATGGCTCGTTCCACCACGTTGCGCAGTTCCCGGATGTTTCCCGGCCAATCGTAAGCCATCATGGCCTGGATGGCTTCGGCGGAAGCTCCCCGGTACTGGCGCTTCATCTCCTCATTGAACTTCCGCACGAAATAATCCACCAGCAGGGGAATATCCGACCGGCGTTCCCGGAGAGGGGGGAGGGGAATTTCGAACACGGCGATGCGAAAGTAGAGATCTTCCCGAAATGCCTCCGCTTCCACCAGGGCTTTCAGGTCTTTGTTGGTGGCGGCGATAATTCGGGCCTGCATGGGGATGGGGCGGGTTCCTCCCACCCGGAAAAACTCCCGCTGTTCCAGCACCCGCAGCAACTTGCTTTGCAGCGCCAGGGGCATCTCCGAAATTTCATCCAACAGCACGGTGCCTTTCCCGGCGACTTCAAACAGGCCTTCCTTATCCCGCACGGCTCCGGTAAAGGCCCCTTTCACATGGCCGAACAGTTCGCTTTCTAACAGGGTTTCCTGCAAACCGGCGCAATTGATGGCCACGAACGGCCGATCCCGCTGTTCGCTGAACTCATGGATGGCCCGGGCCACTACCTCTTTGCCGGTACCGGATTCTCCGGTGATCAGCACCGTGCTCTGAGTGGGGGCCACCTTCTTAACCAGTTCCAGTACTTCCTGCATGGGGCGACTTTTTCCCACCAGCGACAGAGATCTGGCATCCTCGGTAACATGGCGGCGAAGGTATTGAATCTCCTGGCGCAGCTGCCGGTGTTCCCGGATACGTTTCAGCTTGTTCAACAGGTCTTCGATCACCAGAGGTTTGAGGAGGTAATCCAGCGCTCCCTTGCGAAAGGCTTCGATGGCGGTATCCAGGGTGCCGAAGGCGGTCATGATGATGATGGCGCATTCCGGATTGATGGACAACAGCTCTTCCAGAATGTCGATGCCGCTTTTTCCGGGCATCACAATATCACACAGGATCACCTCGGGGAGCTGACGGGTGGCGACTTCTACCCCTTCTTCGGCGGTGGCAGCGGTAGAGCACTCATAGCCGGCCTCCTGCAATACCGTGGCCAGATCTTCTCGAAAGAGATCTTCATCATCAATGATCAGAATCCGCATGGCTATCCTCTCTATTTCTCTCCGGTATTGGGTACCCGCCGGGAGCGGTGGATGGGAAGATGCACGGTAAAACGGGTGCCTTCGCCCGGGTTGGTCTCCACGTCAATTCGCCCACCGTGGGCCTGAATGATATGATTGACAATGAACAGACCCAATCCGGAGCCTTTTTCTTTGGTGGTGTAAAAGGGCTGGAAAATTTTTTTCAACACCTCCGGTTCAATTCCCTGGCCGGTATCGATGAATTCGATGCTGATGTTCCCCTTCCGGGCGCCGGAGGTGATGGTCAGCTGCCCTCCCCGGGGCATCGCTTCCAGGGCATTTAACCCCAGGTTGATAAAGGCCTGTTTTAACTGATCTCGGACGCCCAGGGTAGAGGGAAGGTTGGGATCTAACTGAGTGTGAATCTGGCACTGCCGGGCGGATTTGTGGTATCGGAGCATTTCCACGGTCTCGGAAATGATCTGGTTGATGCGACACAGCGTCCAGCTTTCCTGAGAGGGCTTTCCGAACTGGGAGATGCCCCGCACGATTCGTTCAATGCGATGAATTTCTTTTCGGATCAATTCCACGCTCTGGCGGAGAAATTCGGGATCGTTTTTCTGGGTCATCAGGTGCAGGCGGGTGGACATGGAGGCCAGGGGATTTCCCACTTCATGGGCGATGCCCGCGGCCATGGTCCCCAACGTTACTACCCGGGCGGCGTGAATCATCTCCGCTTCCAGAATCTTTTTTTCCGTAATGTCCTGAATCAATTCCACCACCTGATAGATTTCGCCCCCGGGGTCGATCAGTGGGGCCACGGTTACCTGAAAGAACTGCTTATGCCCTTCAGGGTCGATGCGTTCTTGCTCCACGGATCGGATCTGGCCGTCTCGCAGGGTTTGGGCAGCAACCCCGTCCTCGTAGCCGATCCACTCCCGCAGAGTTTCATCCACCGAAGCGCGGTTGGTAATTTCCGCGCCAAACCATTGCACAATGGGTTCGTTAAACCAGATTGGCCGGAGCTGCTTATCCAGGATCAACAAACCGGCGCCGGTGGCCTGCAATACGTGTTCCAGCCGTTGCCGTTCCTCCCGGGTGCGTTGCTGTTCCTCTCGTAACCGATCCATGATGTTGGTGATGAAATAGGCCGTCAGGGTCAGGATGAACAACTCCAGGATGATCATGCTGCTGACATACACCGGATAATGGGATGCGTGCAGGTGGTGGGGCTTTTCTCCCTCCGGGGAATGGGCGGGATCGTGTTCCCTGTCCGGGGAAGGCGCGGATGCTTCCGGGGCGGTATGGTGTTGCTCAATAAGTGCATGGGGAAAAATCTGGAGGGTATAGTGGGGTACTACCCGGTACAACTCCGTCAGCGCCAGGGTGGTGTACAGAAAAAAGGCCAGTCCCACCACCGCGAAGCAGCGTTTTTTTTCCAGAAGAATCCCGCTGAGGATCACGTGAAAGAGATAAATGAAGGAAAGAGGATTTTCAATCCCCCCGGAAAAATGCAGCATGAGCGTCAAAATAACCAGATCGGAGACGATCTGCATTTCCCGTAAATGGGAGATGAATCGGCGGCGTTTGACGAAGAGGGTATAGACCAGATTGCTAATTGCCAGCAGGCCGATCAGCCCCAGCAGCGGCCAGAAAGTAACTTCCGTCAGCAAGTGGAGTACTTTTATCGTCAGCACGACCAGAACCAGGGCCACCCCACAGGCCACCCAGCGCAACCGGATAAACCAGAGGTTTAAATCCAGAACTTGATCCAGCGGATTTTGCGTCATGTTCGGGTCACGAATGTTCATGGTCAAACAATTTAGAAAAGAAGGAGGGCGTTTACAAATTTGCAGGAAGGTTTTTGGCAAATGCCGCCCATTGGGGGAGAATTCAGGTTTCTGAAACCGGCTTAACTTCGGTTCCCTGCCGACGAAGGCACCATTCTAAAAGAGGCAGCAGCAGGGCGAAGTGGGCGCTGCTGTTCATGCTCAACAACTGAAGGGTAAAAAAAGATTGCACCCAGAAGGCCAGGGCGCTCATTCCCACTCCCAGCGTAAAGGCGTCCAGGGAAATCTTGCCCGAAAACAGCACCAGACCCAGACGTCGCAGGAATAGCCCGTAGAGTCCCACAAGCAGCGCCAGCCCCGGTATTCCCTGATCCATCAACGCCTCCAGATAATCGGATTCCCAGCTTCCGTAGTTGTCCTGAAAATTCAGGGATCGGCTGTTCAATCCGTGGCCTACCAGAAGCCTCCACCCGGCCCGGGTGCGGAAGGATCGCCGTTGCAGTTCCAAGGCTTCGCCGGGCAATTTGATTCTCCCGCTGCTCACATCCACCACAATGTTTTGTTCCGCCAGTTCGGAATACAGAAAGGGATTGATCCGTCCATCGGGAGATAACAGGCCAAAGCCGATAAATAGAAGCACCAACCCTCCCCAGATGGGAAACAGCACCCATCGGGTGTGAGGGATATTTCCCCGCCGGTACCACACGATGCTTCCCACCAGCAAGGCGAGGATCAACCCCAGTACGGCGCCCCGGGTAACCGTGGTGCACAATCCCGCAAACTGGCCTATCAGAGCGATTCCGATGAGAAGCCGGGGCCATCCCCGGGAACTCAACCAGAGGCCGATACCGATGGGCATGCTAAATGCCAGGGCACTGGCCAGAGTGTAAGGCCCGCCGTAAAACCCGGAAGCCCGCCACTCTCCCTGCCAGTGATGCCAGATGCCGGCGCCGGCAGCCAGGGTCCCCAGGGCCACCATCCACCGGCCGTACCGGCGCATCACCGTGGGCGGCGCTCCCCGGCTCCAGTGAGCTATGGGAATTGCGGTCAGGGGAATCAGATAGCGAATGATTTTGGAAAAGGAGAAGCCGGGATCAGGGGAAAGCAGGAGGGCGAGCAACCCGGAGAGAAAAAAAGCCGATAGAAAGACGCTTGCGCTTTCCCACCGGGCCGGTCGATGTCCGGTAGAGAGTTCGATCAGCCAGAGCAGCAACAATACCCCGGCAGCCATTTGCAGAATGCTGTTGGAAAGAAATATCCCGGCGACAAAAGCGGCCAGACCGATATGGATGGGAAAGGAAGGAATCCGGAGTTCCATGTGGCGACGGCCTCCGGGGAAGCGGATACGGATGCTCAGGGAAAGCCGTTCAACGCACGAGAAGGTGATCCCCTCCCGTCGCCGACTCCGGTAAAAATTAAGGATGAATCGCCGACCTGGAGGATCGTCGGGATGTGAAAGATCGGGTTTCATTCGTGGCAGTGGTGCTCCGGGTGGAATCCGCTTCCGATGTGGGCTTTGCCGCCCCTTTCTCGGACGTGCCCAGAACAGTATGCAATACTTCCAGATGTTGTTCGGCGGAGCTTCGCCAGCAGTATCGGGCAATGCGCAGGTATCCCCGGTAAATCATATTGGTACGCAACGCTTCATCGGTCAGTACCCGGTAGATGGTTTCGGAGACATCTTCCGCATCCAGGGGGTTGACGTACCGGGCGGCGTCGCCGCAAACTTCGGGAAGGCTGGCGGCACAGGAAGCCACCACCGGGCACCCGCAGGCCATGGCGTCCAGAGGAGGCAGGCCAAAGCCTTCGTACAGGGAAGGATACACAAACAGGGAAGCGCCCTGAAACAGCCGGAGCATCTCCCCATTGGAAACGTAGTTTTTCCATACAATGCGTTCGTTGTCCAGTTCTTCCCGGCTCAATTTACCGGCGGCGACCTCTTTTTGCAGGAACCCCTCATCATCCCCGGCAATGATCAGCCGGTGGGGAAGGCGATCTTTTAGCCGGGCAAACGCTTTCAGCAGAATGCGAATATTCTTCATGGGTGACAGCCGCCCCACATACAGAATATAAGGCTCCTCCGATTCCGATGGAGAAGGTTCCCCGGAAAATTGGTGATCTTTGGTGGGGATTCCGTGGGGGATCACCCGAATTCGCTGCGGTTCTACCTCATACACATCCTTCAGCAACATCTCCGTATGACAGGAGGGGGTCAGGATGGCCCGCGCCCGCCGCAGAGGATAGCCGATCAAGTATCGGAAATAGTAGTACTGCTTGTGATGAAACTGTTTGAACAACAGGGGGATGACATCATGGATCATCAATACCTGATGGGGATGAAAAAAGCACACTTCCAACTGGCTGGTTCCAAAAAGCACCTCCCGGCGATGTTTCCATCCCAGATAGTTGGCAAATAGCAGCCGCAGCAGGTGTCCCCGGAAGCCGGATTCCGGCGCCATGGCCCCGGTGACCCATTTGAGGGTAAAATTTTCCGGGAATTCGATGTCGTGAAATTCTGGATGACAGCGCTTGTTTACATACACCACGAACTGAATGCCCCGGGTATCCAGTTGGGCCAGCTGCCGCAGCAGGTTCAGGGTATACACGGCAATGCCGCCGGGTTTGCTACCGATATTGGTAGCGTTGATGACGACTGTGGAAGTGCGCTTCGGGGGCCGGTCTTTTGGGGAGAAAAAGGGGATAAAGCGGCGGAGCATATAACGATTTCCTTTGATGTCTGGTCAGGGGGTCAGGCTGCTGAGCGTGGTGCGTGATAGAGCACTTTGCGCATCACGTACCACACATTGCGAAGAACAGCCGTTTTTTTACGGTACAGAAAAGCAACTCTATGATCCTCGTTATGCCATGGAGGCGGTGCCGCCGGCGGCCCGATAGGCTGCGGCCACTTCGACAGGGTCCCCATCCATGACAATGCGGCCCTTGTCCATCCAGATGATCCGATCACACTGAGTCACCAGAAAGTCCAGATTGTGAGAAACGAACACGGTGGTGCTACCGGCGCGCATCAGGCGTTGCATGCGCACCAGGCATTTGCGCATAAAAAATTCATCTCCCACGCCGAAGACCTCATCCACCAGCAGTACCTCCGGCTGCACGTCGGTGGCGATGGCGAAGGCCAGCCGGGCATACATCCCGGAAGAATAATGCTTCACCGGCTCATCGATGAAATCCTCCAGTTCGGCAAAGCGGATGATGTCCTCCATTTTGGCATCGATCTCGGCTTTGCGGTAGCCCATCAGAACCCCGGCCAGATAGCAGTTTTCCCGCCCCGACAGATCCGGGTGAAACCCAATGCCCAGTTCCAGCAGGGGCACGATGTGTTTGCTCCGGTCGATGAATACCTTCCCGTCCGGTGGGGTGATCACCCGGGTCATTACCCGCAGCAGGGTGGACTTCCCCGCCCCGTTGCGCCCGATAATGCCCACGTGTTCGCCCTCGGCGATGGTCAGGGAAACGTTGTTCAGAGCAGAAATATATTCACGCGGTTTTCGGCGAAGCATTTCCCCCAACGTGTGCTTGATGCTCCGCTGCCGGATGGCCTGCCGATCAAAGGTTACAGTAACATTTTCCAGTTGAAAAACGGGATTCATTTATCCGCCCCAAAAACCCTGGTTAATTTCAGATTGTGACTCGGCTTCCATACCGCCGTGTTTTTTGCCACCCTCCGTATTGCGTAATGCGTATTGCGTAAAGGGAGTCATGCATCGCGCATCTTCGTTCTCTCCACCACTTCCTCTCCCGGTTTTCCCGGAGCACACCCTCGGCATCACAGGTAAAAATAAAACCTCCCCTGATACCGCCGCATCAGATAGTAACCCAGGGCCAGGCTGAACATGGCGATGCTGAAGGAGACCACCCAATCCATCGTTCCCGGCCAGGCGCCTTCGTGAAAGGGCTTCTGAAACAGCGCCGCAAAGTAAGTGATGGGGTGCCATTTCAACATGGTGGTCTGGATGGCGTGCATGTCGAACAACTGGGGTTTGAACAGGATGGGAGCAGAGAAAAAGGCCACCATCAACAGCATCTGCACGATCGGTCGGATGTCCCGGAAAAAGGTGTACAACACCGCCGTCACCATGCCGGCCCCCAGTCCGAACAGCGACCAGGGAATGATGATCAGGGGCAGCACAAGGATGTGAACGGTCCAGGACTCTTTTAAAAACAGAAACACCCCAAAGACCACTATCAACGAAAACAGAAATTCCACGCTGGCGATAATCCACCGGGCTACGGGAAAAGCCAGCGGAGACACATACATCTTCTTCAACAACCAGTCACCACCTACGATGGAGTCGGTGCAGGTGTTCACCACTTTCTCAAAATACCGCCACGGCACCAGCGCACTGAATAGAAATACCGCATAGTCTTTGATGTTCATCCGGTTGACTACCGAGAAAACCACACTCAAAACAATCAGATACAACGCCGGCTCCAGAAAATTCCATAAGAACCCCAGAGAGGTATACCGATATTTCAGTTTGAGTTGACTTTTGGCGTAGAACCAGGTAAAGCGCCACGAAACAGGGTCCATAAGTTATCCCACGATGATGTTCGTTCTTGGTGCTGAGCGATAGCTTCGTTGCCGGGATTTGGGGTTCCGGCTAACGGGTAGGGGCTGCTATATATCTCGATATTGTGAAGGCGCATCGGCCCCTGCCGCCATTTTCCCACCAGGGCATAGCAGTAATCTTCATCCACGGGGAGGGTGAAATGAAGGGTGATGGGGGACTTCCCCGTGATCTCCACCGGCTGTTCCAGCACGCATTCCACATTTCCCGAAAGCAGGGTAGCATACCGCTGGATGCGCAACGTCAGGGATGCAGGTTCCTGGATATCTTCTGCCGGTACCAGACGAAGGTAGAAATGGCGTTCCCCATCGGCCAGCCAGAAATAATCGGTATGAAACACAGTGTCATCTTTAGGCGGTTCGGTTACCGGATCGAAGAACTCCTGATGATCGGCGAAAAAACGGGTCCGCCCGGAAAAGGAATAGGGATGAATACTGAGAATATTCTCCTGCAGCCGGCGCCGATAGGCCTCGATCCCCTGGGCCAGGAAGTGTTGAGAGGCTTCCAATCCGGGGAATTCCAGTCGATTGCCCGGAAAATGAGGGGCTTCCTTTTTAAGAATCAGTAGAATCGAGGTAAACGGATATTTCCCCCGCAGCAACATCAGATGAGGAAAGTGCGCAAAATTAAATACCGATTGAGTCATGTGGGTTTCGCCCATAAAACACAATTGGGGAAAATTACCCGGAAAGGGATAATTGGCGACATGAGGGGTAACCTCTACATCCGGTTGGGCGACCAGGGCCAGAGGCGACTCGGCGATCAACCGCCGGAGATATTCTCCGGAGAATAGAAAATTGTGGGCGTCCTGGATGGTGGGTTCCCCGAAATGGAATTCGGTGGTAAACGCATATATCCCCCCCGGCTTCAGTACCCGGTGTACTTCCTGCAGGTGTTGCAGGAAATCCGGATATTCTCCGATGTGTTCCACCGCGCAGGAGGAGTAGCAAAAATCGAACGTATTGTCGGGAAATTCCAGATGGCGCATGTCCATGTGGAGGGCTTCAAAGCGCTCTTCCTCTACCTGAAAAGGTTTATGGGCTTTCAGGTATTCATCAGCATTGGGAAAACGGGCGCAGTCCCAGTCGGTATTTTCTTCGTACAGATCGGTGACGGTAAGTTTGTGAATCCGCCGGGCAATGGAATACAACACCCGCTCGGTTCCCCCGCCCATGGATAGCCCGACCGAATGGGGTTGCAACATCCCATAGGTTTGTAAGGCCAGGTAGATCATGGCGAACTCCCACTGTTTCCGGTGGAAACGGGGAGCCTCTTCTAATTCCTGATGGATAATGCGCAGCACCTCCGGATCAAACCAATCCGCAGCGTCGCATACTTTGCTAATGGACCTCATGGGTCGCTCCTGATTATTGCTCCGATGTTCGGAGATTTGAGTTTTGACTTCTTGAATTGCTGAGACGTATTGCGTAATGCGTAATATTCTGTTTTAGTACCGAACATTTTTTCGTTTAACCACAGAGCGCACGGAAATCCCGGAAAATTCAAAGAAAATCGGAATTAACACAAAATTTTATACCAATTACTCTGTGGTTCTTAGCGCCTTCTTCGAGGACTTTGTGGTTAAAAACGAACGAAACGAGAACCATCATCAGCTTTTCCCAAAAGTGTTCGGTAGCGCAATAC
>CAYQGB010000016.1:0-2660 GCA_964416895.1 uncultured Calditrichaceae bacterium | reverse complement strand
CAATACGCAATTCTAAATTCCCCCTATCTCTGTCTTAGCTCCACCGGACATTTGACAGAATATCCAGCGCAGCCAGAAATCCTACACCGCCACCGGCTCAAGGGCGGCTACTTTCCGGGGTAGCTTCTGGAACACTTTTTCCACCACCACATCCACCGGGATATCCCCCATGCACACGCTGGTGCGCAGGTTGGTCAGCTGGCAGGGGATGGTCTCATTCCGCCAACAGGCCACGCATCCCAACCGTTCCCGGGCATCCAGAAATTCGCACCGGGGATAGTGTTTGGTGCGCATCTTTCCGTCGATGGGGCCGAACAGGGCCACACAGGGAATGTTCATTGCCGCCGCAAAGTGCACAAAAGCGGAATCCGGCGCCAGAATCACATCGCAACCACCGGCCAGGGCAAAGGACTCCCGCAGCCGGTATCGATCCACTTTGATGACGTTGTCCATCTCGTATCCGGCGATAGGAGAACCGTCGAACAGGAGCACCACCGCATCCCGGGCCAGGGCTTTTACCACTTCGGGCATATGAGGATAATTCCGATAGGTTTCGTCGGCCCGCAACTGCACCCCGATTACCGGCTTGCCGATCAGGTCGTGTTCCAACCAGAATTGTTCCCGGAAGGCTTTTTCTGCCTCGGTGAGGAAATACCGGGGTTTGTACTCCATCCGGTGCAGCCGCCATCCCCGAATGCCCAGCGCGCGCGCAAATATTTCAATCCGGCTCTTTTTGACTCTGGGAGCGGTGCGGGACTCCACTCGCGCCGCCGGGCAATCGGTAAAATTGAACCACCGCCGAAAGGCAGCATAGTTAATCTCTTCCTGTTCAATGTCCACCAGCCGTACATCGGGATTGTTTTCAAACACGGGAAAGTACCGTCGAGGGAGGGCCAGGACGATCTCTTCCCGGGGATATTTCTGCTTCAATGCATGGATGCCGGGGGTCATCATCAGCAGGTCGCCGATGCCCCCCATGGCCCGGGTAATGAGAATGTTGCGCCGCCGGGGAAGTGAACGGGTCGGTTCTCCGGGGCCGTCCGGCGCGAACGGGCTGCCGTTGGGGGAAAAAGGCCCGGAAGGTTCCTGCGCCCTCGGCGACCAGCCGATGAAGGCTTCTCCCCGCACATAGTTGAGGGCATACACCGCCCCCAACAGCAAAAACCTGGCCCCCCGGTTGATTACCCCCAGCCCGAAGCGCCGAAAGTTGGGAATCTTAAAATACAGCCAGTGCAGAGCATACAGCAGCTTCTGACCGGCGGTGATTTCCCGGCGCAACAGCACCCGAAGGGAGCGTCGATAGGTTTTGCGAATCTGCTCCACAAACCGCCGCCGATCCTCAACGCTGGTATAGAAAAACCGCAACCCCAGAAACAGCAACTGCTTGTAGAATTGCACCTGATTGGTTACCAGAGCGGATTGAGAGAGGTCGAAAATGACTTCCGGAATCAGGGAACGGTCGGTGATAATATAGGGCCGTTGGGAGAGGCCACACAAAATATCAAACGCCTCCTGCAACTTCCCCCGATCATTGGCGATGCGGGCTACCCGGCTCAAAAACTGCACATGG
The DNA here is from genome assembly GCA_964416895.1 of uncultured Calditrichaceae bacterium. Lineage (GTDB taxonomy): Bacteria > Calditrichota > Calditrichia > RBG-13-44-9 > J075 > CAYQGB01. Next base: position 1,090 of record CAYQGB010000016.1, on the reverse strand, counting down.
AGATCGGGGAATTTATTGCTCCCCAGCTCCATCGCCTGGCGAATATAGGTCAGCGCCTCGTGGGGCAGGGCCAGGTTTATCAACTCTTCGCTCCAGAACAACAGGCTTTCGTACAGTTCTCGAGGGGTGTGGCCGTTTTCCCGACAGGTATGGATAAACAGGCGAACCACCTGATCCACGAATCGCTTTTCTGCATTGGCCGCTTCCTCTTCCTGGGCGGCCAGCAGCTTCCGCAGCTTGGTGATCCCTCCCCAGATCACCTGATGCAGAATGTATTTGCTGGCATACTGAGGCCAGTCATCGGGAGGAATGCGCTTGAAAATAATGTGCGCCCGTTCATACTGGCCGGAATAGGCCATGTATTCCAGTTCGTGAGGGGTCAATGCGTTGGTCATGGAGAACAATTCATCCTGTATGGGGTTTCCGGATGTCATGATTCGGATTCCTTTCCAGCAAGTAATTATCCGCCAGAGAAGTTTCCAGCATCTGGCGTTCCTGCGCTACCAGACGGCATAACTCCCGGTAGCGATCTATGTCGAATCCCTTCGGAGGATCATGATCAAAGGTGTGGCAGAGGGCCAGCGCTTCTTCGAAGGCGCCCACCCGGTTCAGGCACAGGATCTGCCGATAACGGCTTTCCGGATTCAGACGAGGGGAGATTTCCCGGGCCTTTTCATACCAGCGAATTGCGGCCAGATACATCCCCTGCATTTCCAGAGACAGGGCATACCAGTATACGGCGTCCTGGTAAATCCCCTCATGAACCGGGTGGTGTTCGTGTAGCGTGATGGCCTGATGAAAAGCCGCTGCGGCGGCGGCATAATCGCGGTCATGCAGCAACAGCCAGCCAGCCCGGAAATGACTGTTCATCCGCACTACCGGATTTACCGCCGTCTCCGCAGCAAGCTGATAATATCTCAGGGCCTCCTCACGATCGCCATCGGGATCATTTTCCAGACACCAACCGCAGTGGAACAGCATGTCTCCCCGATCCACCTCCGCCACGCTGCTCAGTTCTCGAAAAATCTCCAGCGCCCGGGCATAGGCGCCCTGCCGTTCCAGGTTCAGGGCTTCTTCAAATTGTTTTGTG
>CAYQGB010000015.1:11519-29928 GCA_964416895.1 uncultured Calditrichaceae bacterium | reverse complement strand
AAGCCCACCGGTACAGGTTTGTCAACGCTCATACCTCTTTTCCGACTTTTCTAAGCCCAATCGCAAAGGCGACTCTCCACCATTGCAAATGGAGAGTGGCGAAACCGCCTGTTTTATTTCCCCCATCGCTCCGTAATCCTCGCTTCATTGTTTTGCAATAGCACTTTCCGGGCCCGGGGAACCTCTTCCACCGCCAGAAGCGTCAATAGTGCCTCGATGGTGGATTCCGCTCCCGAATTCCGATTGATGGTATCTTCCCCGAGGATGCCGTCAAAACACCTTCCAGTGACCGGATTATACATCGCATGTTCTGCAGGGTTCCGCCCCAGCAGCCAGGCGGCGATCTCCCCCGCCTGCCGGGAATAGGCGGCATCCCCGGTAATTCGGTGCGCCGCCAGACAGGCCATGACCATGGGGCGAATGTCGTAGGCGATCTGAGGGAAACGGATTACCTGCCGGGAACGCACCGAGTCGTGGGCCACCCGGACAAAGTGCATCTCCCGCAGAAACCCCTGCCGGATCAGGTAAGGATAGAAATGGCGGATCTCCTGCAAAGCGGCGGTGACAAAGCGCGGCTCCGGAAGCAACTGCCCCGCCTCCAGCAGGGCATGGGCCTGACTGTTGCCCCAGGCATGCCAGATGTTTTTCCAGGAAAGAAACACACCGTAGGGGAAATGGGCATAATCCCCCACCTGCATGTGCAGAAGCCCCTCGCCGATGCGGCGCATTCGCCGGGCGGTAACGCTATCCCGATGCACCCGATAATAAGCGGCCAGCCCCAACAGCAGGATCGCCCCCTGATCGGCGGCATACTGCCCCGGCAAATAGGCGGGCACGGCAAATCCCTCCACCTCAGTAGTGCGGGGATAAGCTTGCAACAGGGAATCGACGGCGGGAAACACTTTATCGATGGCCTCATCCAGCCGCCGGGCCAACCGGGGGTTTTCCCGGTGAAACGTGGGCAGGGCTTCGGCCATCGCCCACAGGGCGCGCCAGGTCCACCATTCCGCTCTGGGGAGACTGTTGTGCCGGGTGCGGTTGATGGAATAATCCTTCAGGATAAAGTTATAAAACAACCCGTTGGGCGCCTGCATGGCCAGCAGAAACCCCAGCAGTTGTTCTGTCCGTTGCAGACTGCCTTCATCCCCGGTGCGCTGAAAATGGCGCAGATACACCAGCGCGGCCCGGGCGGCGTCATCCACGCAGGCGATGCCCTCCCCGGGAGCCTCCACCGGGTGATAGTCAGGATGCTCCGCATAAATGTAGATGAACGCTCCCGGCTGCCCGGCCACCGTGGCTTCCTGATACAGGGCGTTCAAGTGAGCCAGGTTAACCAGACTCCGGGGCGTATTTTCCGGCGCACAGGCCAGAGCGCCCCAGAGCAGCAGCGCCGGTAGCCAGAATTTGATCAGGTTTACAAGGGCTCGGGTCAGCCGGTTATGGCACATATTTGCTCCTGAGCGGGTTCTGAAAGCTTCATGTTCTTATGTATCCTCTACACGGATTAGGTGAAGATTTGAGACCTCCCGATTGACTACTTCCTGCTACCTTCCGTAAAACGTGATGCGTGAAACGTGACCAAAACTTTTACGGATCACGTTTCACGTTTCACGCTGATTGGAAAGAAGACAGGCAAGATGCCCGTCCTATAAAGATGACAGGCAAGGATGCCTGTCCTACTCTTTCAGCCCGGTGCTGGCCATGCTTTCGATGAAATAGCGCTGGAAGAACAGATAGGCCAGCACGATGGGGGCGGCCAGCAGTGTGGCAGCGGCCAGTTTCACTCCCAGTTGTGACTCGGCCCGACCGCCCACCACGAACAGGGTCACCAGCTGGGGCATGGTCATCAACTCTTCCTTGCGGATGACAATCAGCGGCCAGAGCACCTCGTTCCAGGAGTGCATAAAGCTGATAATTCCCACTGTTACCAGGGCGGGAACGGAATTGGGCCATAGAATCCGGAACAGAATCTGCAATTCCCCGCAGCCGTCGATGCGAGCGGCGTCGATGAGATCCTGGGGAATGCTCATAAAATACTGGCGAAACATCAAAATGGCGAAGGCGTTCAGTGCATAAGGCACAATCAAGGCCAGATAGGTATCCACCCAGCCGAATTTCACCATCAGAATATATTGGGGGATCAGGGTAATCTGGAACGGCAGGGTCATGGTAAAAATGATGATGTAAAAGATCACATTTCGCCCCCGGAACTGCATCCGGGAGAGGGCATATCCCACCATGGAACTGAACACCAGCACGGCGGCGGTCACGCTCAGGGCCACCAACAGACTGTTGAACAGCGCCCGCAGGATGGGAATCCTGGCAAACACCTGCCGGTAGCTCTCCAGGGTAAAATGAGAGGGCAACAGCACCAGATTGCCCAGTTCCTTCTCCGGAGCAAACGTGGCGCTGACCATCCACAAAAACGGATATACAAATCCCACCGCCCCCAGGATCAATATGCCGTATATCAGAACCCGTCTCATCCGGTCACTTCCTGCTCAATGAATTTTCGCTGGATGATCACCACCGCCAGAATCATCAGGGCAAACACCAGCCCCAGGGTGGCGGCGTACCCCATGTGATAGTAGAAAAAGGCCTGTTTATAGATGTATAGAATGGTGGAGAGGGTGCTGTTCAGGGGGCCGCCCCCGGTGAGGATGTACGGCTCGATGAACAGGGAAAATCCCCCGATGGTGGACAGCACCACCACCATAAAGATGGTGGGATTGATGGCCGGCAGGGTGATGTAGCGAAACTTTTGCCAGTGGGTGGCTCCTTCGATTTCCGCCGCTTCGTAGTAATGGGCCGGAACGCTCTGCAATCCCACCAGAAACAGCACGATGTACAGCCCCACATTTTTCCAGGTGGCGATCAGGGCGATGGAGGGCATGGCCACGCGGGGATCCACCAGCCAGCCCACCCGGCCCAACCCCAGCTTCACCAGCAGCCGGTTGATCAACCCGGAATCGAATCCAAACAACTGCTGCCACAGGATGGTCACCACCACTCCGGAGACCACCACCGGGAGAAAATAGGCCGCCCGAAAGAACCCCCGCATCCGGATGCGCTGGTTGAGCAGTTCGGCGAAGAACAGGGCCACCACAATCTGCAAGGGAATGTGGATCATCAGGAACACCACCGTATTCCACAGCGAGCGGAAAAACATTCGATCCTGCACCAGCCGGATAAAATTTTTCAACCCCACAAACTCCATGGGGCTGATGATATTCCATTTGTGCAGGGTCAGCACCAGGGAGAAAACCACCGGGAAGGCCACAAAGGTGGCAAAAAAGAGAATGTACGGCGACACCATGAGATAGGGGGTTAAGCGGCGCTTCATGGGTTTTTTCCTTGATGGCATTGCGTATCCCGTCGATACGGGATCTACCGATTTCGTAATGCGTATTGCGTATTGCGTATTGCGTATTGGCCTGACAGCTCCTTACGAAATTCGCAATACCCATTACGCACTTTTCGCTACATTAGCAGCAGCCGCACCGCCTGAGCGGCGTCTTTAACGGCCTGTTCCGGGGATTTGGTCTGATAGATCACGCAGGCTTCGTACTCCTGAGAGATGATCTCAAACACTTCCTTCAGCACCGGGCAGGGGTCGGTGCCCCGCACGTGGCGGGCCTGCCGGGCGAAGGGCAGCAGTTTGGGATGGGTTTGAAAATACTGCTGGAACTCCGGATCGGTCAGCAAATCCTTCCGTCGGGGCAACTGGCTGCTGAGTTTCAAAAAGCGCAGATCGTTCTGCTTGCTGAGCATAAACTTGAGAAATTCCAGCGCCTGCCGGGGGCGCTTGCAGGTGCTGAAAATGACGATATTTTTGGGATCGCCGTAGGTGTACACCGGCCCGGTATGCCCATCGGGTACCGGTATCCGGGTAAAGCCGTACTCCAGATCCGGATCGCGAAAGCGTTCGATGTAGGCGATGTTCCAGGGGCCGCCGAATCGGGTGGCAATCACCCCGGAGAGAAAAGCATCCTGGCGGGCATCCAGGCGCTCCCGGCTGTAGTAGTTGTTCTCATACAGGGTGCGGAGAAAGCGAAACACTTCCACCGCATAGGGATTATCAAACGCCACCCGGTTGTCTTTGATCAGAGGGGCGCCCCCGGAAGCGGCCAGATACAGGGGATAGAAATCAAACAGGCGCATCCACCAGATCACCTTCACGTTGGCGTAGCCAATCCAGCGATCCACGTAACCATCCCCGTCGGTGTCCCGCCGGAAGCGGCGCCCGGCCTCCAGATACTCTGAATACGTGGCCGGAGCGGGATCGTACCCCAATTCCCGCATATACCGGCGGTTGTATAGCATCATAATGGGATTGATCTTCCAGGGGATTTGATAGATGTGACCATCGGTGGAGGTCACTTCCGCCACCACCGCGCTATCGCAGCGCTGATAGAGGAACTCCAGGAAGCCGGGAAGGGTATCCAGCGCCACCAGGGCATGGGCCCGGGCATAGGCTTCCACCTCTCCCTGCCACATATTGGAATAGATGTCCGGGGTGGTTTTGGCCACCACCGCGGCCAGGATGACCTCTTCGCTGGATTGCCCCTCCGGCACCGGCTGGGTGTGCACCGGCTGATCGGGATGAAGGGCGTTCCATTCCGCCACTACTGCCCGGGCAAATTCGATTTCCTGCTGATTGTTGGAGGACCAGTAGATGAGTGGGCCGTCTTCCTCCCGGGACGCTTCCCCACAACCTGCCAGCAGCAGCATCACACTACCGGCAAGCGTCGCAACCATCCATGTTCGCAACTTCGGCTCCGCTACAGCTTGAGGTTGATAGAAAAACGATGCACATTTTCCAGCCGCCCAAAGTCGGCATAGGCATAATCCACCCTCGCTTCCACGTTGCCCAGAAACCGGGTGGCGAATCCCGCCCCCAGGGTCAGCCCTTCTTCCCGATCTTCCAGCAACAGATTGCGAAACCCCGCCCGCAGATAGAACAGTTCCTGAAAGGCATACTCCATACCCATGTGCAGGCTTTCGGTGTTGTCTTTGGGGTGCATGGCCTCGGCGGCCACGGTCAGCCGGTGGGGAGCGCTCTGCCACACTTCCATAGCCAAACCGGCCTGAAAATTCAGCGGCAACGGCCAGCTGTCCGTTTCCAGTTTGGCAAAGATGCGCTCGTTGTTGCCCTGGGCGCGGGGATCAATGTCATGATACACCAGCAAATCCGTGCCGTCTAACTTCATTTCGGTGCCGAAATTACTCAACGCCGCCCCAATACGCAAGCCCCGAAATGTGGTAATAAACAGGGTTCCGATGTCAACGGCAAACCCGTGGGCGGTTTCCTTCCAGATCTTCTGATAAATGTATTTGGCGTTGAATCCCAGGGAGAATCGGTCGGTCAGGTTGAAGCCGTAGGAGATGCCCAGGGCCATATCCCGGGCGTCGAAGAATTCACCGGTGCCTTCCGGTTGCAATACCGTGCGCACCTCCATCTCTTCCATGCTCAGGGTGGTGATGCTGGCGCCCAGGGTGCCGTAGCGTCCCAGGGAGATCACCGCTCCGGCGAAGTCGAAGTTGATGTCGGCGAGCCATTCGGTGTGCACAAACATCACCTCCGGGCGGTGCAACCGGGCCAGGCCGGCAGGATTCCAGTACAGGGCGCTGGCGTCGTTGGCCGTGGCCACAAAGGCCCCGCCCATGCCAATGGCGCGGGCGCCCACGCCAATCTCCAGAAACGGTGCCGCCGTGGTACCCACGTTGGTCACCCCTCCCCCCACCTGCGCCTGAACCCCGCTGCTCCACCACCCGCTCAGGAGCAACAGGAGATAAACCATCCGCTTGATGTTCCGCTTGATGTTGGTACGCTTCATCTTTATGGATCTCCATAATGATGGTTTTATCGGCGTATTGCGTAATGCGTATTGCGTAGCGCCTTCCGGCCTCCGCGGTAATCCCCCCTATTTAATCACCGCAAACTTACCGATCTTCCGCCCGATGCCGGGGGCATCCACCTGATAGATGTACACCCCGTAGGCGATCTCCTGCCCGTCTTTGTTCAACATGTTCCAGGCTTCCTGTCCGTCGTCGATGGTGCTGTTATGCTCGATCTCATCCACCAGATACCCCCGGAGGGTGTAGATGCGGATGGTACACTGTTTGGGCAAATGGATGAAATAGAGTTTGCGTTCCCCCCGCCCGAATCGGAAAGGCGACTTTTCCTCCCATACTGCGGTCACCACATAGGGATTGGGCACCACCGCAATGCGATCCAGCTCCTGACGGGCCTTCTCCGGATCATATCCGGGGGCCTTCATGGTAAAAGTGATCCGGTCCCCGGTACGGAAAGGCTTGGTGGTAACGATCCGGAACACATCCCCCGGTTGGGGGGGCACCACTTCCACAGTGGTATCCGCCTCCAGATAGAACCGCCAGGAGGTTTTCACCCCGATCAGGCTGCGGGGGTCTTCCACCCACACCATCACCGCCTCGATGGAGTCGGTGCTCTGACCGGGGAAGAACGGCGTCAGGGTGGAATCTTTCACGTAGAATTCAATGAACTGGTAATCCGCCGGCTTCCCCTCGGTGAGGTTGTACACCGAGAATTTGGTCGGTAGCGTGGGGGGAAAGCCCAGCCGGTTCACCGCCGTATCCGCAATTTGATCGGTGAAGGTGATCTCAAAATCCGCCGGGTAGTTGATGTTCAGGTTCAGGGCGGAAAAGCGCTTGTCCTGATTCACCCGCCAGCGAGTGGTGGTGCTCCCCACCACCCAGCCGGTCTTCTCCATATCCAGATCCACCTCATCGTTGTAGATGGTGACGGTGAACCCATCCACCAGCGGCGACTGGGAGACCTCATCAATCCAGAGGGTATCGGTGCGGGGGATTCTCTGCCCATCGGTTACATCATAGATAAGATAATAGGGGGTACCCTGATTGTGGAAGAACGAGGTATCCCCGAACTCGATGGTATAGGTGTGCCCATCTTTCACCGAATCGGGGATGAGGATGTCGATTTTCACATCCCCGGTGCCGATGGTCTCTCGAACGATCTCTCCTTCGATATCGGCTTCCACATATCCGGCGGCGGGCGCCCGGGGGGTCACCACCGCGGTGTTGATGTCCACCTGCACGTTTCCGGCAATGTCCTTCTCGATGTTGCTGGTGCATTCCGCCGGGGTAATGCCCACCAGGGCACCGGTGGCGCTGGTATCCACCAGCCCGTGATCGTAGGAGACCACCGCGTAATAGTAGGTCACCCCGTTTTGCACATCGGTGTCGATGAAGTAGTGTTGCAGGCCGGAATTATCCCCCAGGTAGAATTTAGCCCCGTTCACGTCGATGGGATGCAGCCCCTGCCATTCATTCTTCACGTCGAACTGAGCGATGGGTTTGCGAAAGGTGAGCCGCCCGAAGGCATCGGTGACCAGGCGATTTTCCAGGAACTCCGGTTCGGTGCTGCGATAGATGCGATACCCTTCAAAATCGTGCTCCTGCAGGAAGGGATCGAAAGAGCGCTCGGCCCGGTCATCCCACACCAGAATCACCCGACCGTTGCCGGGAATCACCGCCTTCAGCCGGGGTTTTTCCGGAGGCTGGGCAAAGCGATAATCGGCGTTGTAAATCTGCTGGATGGTCTTTTTGGTCAGCACCAGATCGTCGAAGTCGTCGCCGAACAGCAGGGCCATGGAGTAGTTTTCGGTTTGCCCTGCCCGCAGAGGAAACGGCCCGGAAGAGAAGAACATTCCCAGATTGGCGGTCACCTGCTGGCTGTGGGGCGGCGGGGCAGAGCGGAACACCTCCCAGTTTTGCTCTTCATTCCACAACTCATAGGTATGCACGGGAAAGATGCGGAACCCGGTCAGGCCGATCTGATCGGATTCGTCTTTATCGGTGAAATCAAAATTCGGCTCGCCGGGGGTGGGCATTCCGTCGCCTTCGCCTTCATCAGGCCCCGAATAGCCAAAATGCTCCGGCCCCAGGCCATCCCGGCCCAGGTCGTCGTTCAGGGGTTCGCCTTCATCCCACTGACCGTTGCCGTTCACATCGGTGTAGCTCCGCCAGTCAATGTCTTCGTCTCCCGACCAGTGCGGCCCCGGCTCCCGCCCGTAAAAGTTGCGGAAGTTATCCACATTATCCACTCCGTAGGGGGGCTGATCCAGAAATACCCCCGGCCCGGAATCCCGTCGCTCGTCGATAACCCCGTCCTCGTCGTTATCCAGCCCGTCGTCGTGGATGCCGGGACTTTCCAGAAAGGCGAAACCGGCCACCCCCACCGGCGACCAGCGCCCGGGACTGCCGAAGCCGTCGTAATCCCAGGCCCAGGCAATATCCAGAAAGGTGTCGTAATCGCCGGTGTCATCGGAAGAGTCGTCGGTCCCCCCTACCCCCCAGTCGATGTAGAAGGCATAGTAGGTGCTGTCGTAGTTGTATTTGCCCTCGTTGGTGATGAAGTACACGGCAAAGATCACATCTTCCGCCAGCACCTGCGACCACTGGAACAGCCGGGCGGCCACTTCCAGCCCCATGCCCCGGCGGTCGGGATTGGCCGGATCGGGATAGAAATCCCATTCCTCATCCGGGTCGTCGTCGAACACGAAGTAGGCTTCCAGGTCTGCGTTGCGCACCCCTTTGCCGAAGAAGCCGTTCCAGAACACCACATCATCCACCAGACCGTTGCCGTCGTCGTCGAAATCGTTGCGGATCTCGTTGGGATTGACCCAGCCGTCGGGTTTGTCGGGCCAGAAGTTGGGCCAGGTGGTGGGATCATCGCTGAGGGCCGGTTCGGTGCCTTCGGGATTGAAGTAACCCGGCAACGGCGCCCAACCCCACAACTCCTCGTTCGGCCCCCGATCCACGAACTCCCGATACTGGGTTTCCATGGGGTAAATTACCTGGCCGTTGTTGTCGATAGCCCGTCCCTGCACAATCAGGGCCACCCCATCCACATATTGATGGCCGGTGCCTTTGGGCCACTCTCCGGAAGGCGAATCCGGCCAGTGGGCAATTTCCCCCCAGTTGATGAACAGGGTTCGCACCAGATTGCCGTCCATGGTGCCCACCCGCCGGAGCCGCTCGTCGCCCACGTTGGGATCCGGCTCCCGCTGCGCCAGCAGGCCGGTCACACCGGCAAACCAGAGCAAAAAGGCCATCCAGCAAATCGCCTGTTTCATGGCTTCAACCCGTTGGGTTTGTCCGGGATTATACCCATTTAATTTTTCATCTTTACATCTTTATTCTTCCACTTGACAGGCTACTCTTGATAGGCAAGGATGCCTGTCCTACCTATTTGACAGGCAGGGATGCCTGTGCTACTCTTGACAGGCAAGGATGCCTGTCCTACCGGCTTGACAGGCAAGGATGCCTGTCCTACCTACTTGACAGGCAGGGATGCCTGTCCTACTAAAACTCCTGCTAAAACTCTATCTCCACTCCGATCTGCACCCGGCGAGGCTGGGAGTAAAAATCCGGGCGGATGAAGTAGTCATCCAGGGCATTCAGTCCCCGGGGATGCAGCCCGCCCACATACAGCGGCGCCAGGGTGTAGCTGGCCCGACCGGTATCGGTAAACACCTCCACCTCGTTCAACCGATCCAGCAGGTTAAACACCCGCAGGAAGAACTGATAGCGCATTCCCGCCAGGGTAAAATTGCGGTAGAAATAGACATCCACGGTGAATTGATCCGGTCGGGTGGCGCTGTTCTCCACCGCCGTTTGCACATTCTGAAACGTGGGGGTATAGGGAAAACCGGTGCCATACCGGGCAATGATGCTCACGCCATACCGATCCAGATCCCCCAGAGAGAGGGTGGCGTTGATCTGATGCCGCCGATCCCAGTCCAGGGGCACGAACTGCTTCTCCGTCTCCCGGGGGGGATCGGTCTGGGCATCCAGAAAGGCGGTATTGGGATCGGAGGCGTTGCCTTTGGCCACCTGAAAGGTATAGTCCACGCCGGCATACACCCCGCCGGTATAGCGTTTGGTAAATTCAAAGGTCAGGCCGCTGACGAAGGCGTAGTCCCGATTGGTGTACCGCCCGTACTTCCGCCCCTGAATGGTTTGTAATACCTCGATCCCTAACAGATTGCGGATGTCTTTATAAAATGCCGTGGCCGCCAGACCGAAATTTTCCCCCAGTTGCTGCTGCATGCCGATTTCGTAAATCACCGTCTTCTGGGGCTTCAACTCGGCGTTGCCCACGGTATTCAACAGCGACTGGGGCGGCGGCGAAGGAGTTCCCTGAAGGGGAAAGATGTCAAACTCGGGATTGACATAGAGATAGAAAAAGTTGGGCACCTGAAAGAAATGGCCGTAGGAGACATGCAGTTGCCCGTTTGCGGAGATGGAATAGGCGATGCCCACCCGGGGACTGATCTGCGAACTGGTTTTCGCTTCCCGGGTGCGGGAGAGATCGGGCTGCTGAAAATTCAGGGGAATGCGCCCATCAGGATCAAAATAATCGAAACGCACCCCGGCGTTGACCACCATGTCGTGGAACTCCATCTTATCCTGCACGTAGGCGGCCAATTCCGTGGGATGGAACAGATAGCGGTTGTGGTTGAAGGCGCTCAACGGGGGAATCCGTTGGGGCGCATCCGGCTGCACTTCAAACTCCTCCATCCACAACCGATGGCGCTTGAACTCCACCCCCGCCTTAAACTGATGGGTATTGGTGGCCTGGCTGACCAGATCCAGCTTTACCAGCTGGGTGGTGGTGCTGCGGTCGAAATGCCACATCTGCTGCCCTCCGGCCAGAAAGGCGTTGGCCCCGGTCATCTGCAACCGATCCGCAGGAACATACCGGGAATCAAAGGGATCCTCATACACATGTTGACTGTACCGGGTGTAAAAGTAGGAAGATCGGAATTCCAGAAACGTGCGGGCGCTGAACACGTGGTTCCAGAAGGCCGAGGCGTTGACCGACCACTGCCTTCGCCGATAGTCGCCGTCGGGGTTGAGGCGAAAGCGGTGATCGTACTCCCGCCAGTTTCGGCGCTGATAGAACCCTTCCAGGCTGATTTTGTCGGTCGATCCGGGGCGGAAAGTCAGCTTCAAGTTGCCGGTGAACCGCCGGGAGTTGTTCATGGGCACGGCCTCTGCCTCCTCGATCAGCCGTTGGGCCAGCGCTTCGCTGAAGGTATAGGTCTGCCCCCGGCTCATCACCACCCACTCCTCCGGCTTTTCTTTGCTGAAGTCGGAGACATCGGTGGGGAGAAAAACCCGCTTGCCGTAGATGTAGCCCTCATCCTGAAAATAGCGCCCGCTGGCAAAAAAGGTGGTATGGGGCAACAGGGGCACCGGCCCGCTGAGGGTACCTTCCAGGTTGTAGATGGGATTCATCCGATCAATATTCCAGAAGATGTTGTCGTGGGTGCTGAGGTAGTCTCCGGTATAGACCCGCACGTTTCCGGTAAATCGGTCGCCGCCCTCTTTGGTCACGATATTGACCACCCCGGACATGGCCTGGCCGTATTCGGCGTTGAAGGTGCCGCTGATCACGCTCAACTCCTGCACAGAGTTGTTTTCCACTTCCAGGGCCAGGTCGCCGGAGTACACATCGTTCACGGGAACACCGTTGATCAGGTAGGCCACCTCTCCCAGGCGCCCCCCGCGAAAGTGACCGTCCACCACCCCGGCCTGAAGGTTCACCACATCGGAAAAATTCTCCACCGGGATGGCTTCAATCTCTTCCGTGGTGACCACCGATTCGGTAGAGGTTAAATCCTTCTTCACCAGCGGGCGGGTCGCCACCACCTCGATGGCCTCGCCTAACTCCACCGCCGTCTCTTTCAACTGAAATTCCACCCGGGTGGTCTTGTCGGCGTTGACCCGCACGTTGGTGATCACCATATCGGTGTAACCGATCATGGTTGCCCGCAGGGTGTAGGTGCCCGGGGGGACATTGAGAATCAGGAAGGTGCCGTCCAGGTCGGTGGCGGCGCCCAACATGGTGTTCTCTACCAGGATGTTCACCGCCGGGAGGGGTTCTCCGGTGGCGGCATCCACCACCCGCCCCACAATTTTTCCGGTGGTACCGGCGTTCAGCAGGGCTACCCATCCCACCAACAATGCGATCATCCAGACCCGAACCAATTGACTTCGATGCATGCGGGACATGATTAACCTCAGATATTGATGCACCTGGCAAAGACAGAGAGGGAATTGCGTAATGCGTATTGCGTATTGCGTAATAGAATTTACTACGCATTACGCACTACGCGATTCCCAATAATCCATCCGGCCCCTCCGGGCTGGGTGGAGGAGCCGGACGGTGCGCTAACCTTCCGGTGTTTATTTCACCAGAATCATCTTTTTGGTAATCAGGGCGTTCTTACCCCGGAGCTGGTACAGATACACCCCGGTGGCCACCCGATTGCCGAAGTCATCGGTGCCATCCCACAGCACCCGATAGGTTCCCGGCGTGCGCACATCATTGACCAGGGTGCGGACCTTCTGACCGAGCATGTTGTAGATGCTCAACTCCACATGCCCGTGTTCCGGCACCTGGAATTCAATGATGGTTTCCGGGTTGAAGGGGTTGGGATAGTTCTGCTTCAGTTGGAAATCGGTGGGCAACAGCGTGGTGGTGGGGGTCGGTTCGTCTTCGATGATGGTGATGATGTCCACGATTTCCTGGATGCTGAAGTCATCATACCACACGTAGCCGGTGGGGAAGGAGGTAAACCGCGCCCGCATGCTTACCCCGGCGGCATCGGAAGGCGCCTGAGCAATGGCGGTGTACTTTGTCCAGCCGAAGGCGTTGGTGCGCTGATCGAAATACACGAACTGATCCCCGCCGGTGAGATCCCAGGCCTGATAGATGGGCGCCCGATGGAAGAAGAAGGTGATCCCCATGCGATCGTTGTCCCGGTCGGGAATAACGTTGGTGGGATACCAGTTGGCACCGGTGTTGATGCTGTCGGTCTTGACCCAGAAGCTGATGGCATACCATTTATTGGGATTGGCCGGCACCGGCTCGCTGTAGAAGACCATCTCATCATCCTGAGTGTCGTTCTCATACAGCAACGCACTGTGGGTGCCGCTGTGGGCATTGGCCGGATCCTCCACCAGCGCCGCCGTGCCGATCTTGTTCGCATCCGTCCAATACATCCACCCCTCCGGCGTCTCCGCATCCCCGCCAAATACACCCATCGACCAGGGATTCGTCCAGCAATCAATGTTGTCAAACCACACCGTCCCCGTGGCATCCTTGCCCATCTGCGCCGTGATGATCACCTGATCCGGCTCGCTGGGCACCAGCAACGCCCCCTGATACTCCTGCCAATCCACACTGGGGCTGCTCTGATCCACCGACACCAACTGCTCCGCAATCAACGTGCCCCCGGAATAAAACCGATACCACACCCCAATCCGCTCATCATCCGTAGCCGGATTGGTGTTCACCCCCTGGGTCTTGGCCCAGAAACGCAGGGTGTAGACCGTGTTCCCGGCAGCATTGTTCCAGTATAGATCCGCATTGTTCTCACTCTCCCAACCCACCGGATCGGTGGTCGCCGAGGGCTTCTCCACCTTGAACGAACGCATGCTGGGAAGAGCGGTGTTCCAGGGATTGGGCGCCGCCTCATCCGTCGCCCAGGTCACACTCGATCCCCCCTGACCCGCATTCAACCCATGCCAGAAATTCGGCTCCAGCGTCTCCAGATCCCCGTTGGTCAGCAGGTTGGGAGCGTCGGGCAGCTCGATGATGGAGAAGTCATCATACCAGGCATAGCCGGTGGGGAAGGAGGTGAACCGCGCCCGCACACTCACGCCGGCGGCATCGGAAGGCGCCAGGGCGCAGACCACGTAGTGCGTCCAGCCACTCTGGGAATTGCGCTGATCGATGTACACGAACTGATCCCCGCCGGTGAGATCCCAGGCCTGATAGATGGGCGCCCGATGGAAGAAGAAGGTGATCCCCATGCGATCGTTGTCCCGGTCGGGAATAACGTTGGTGGGATACCAGTTGGCACCGGTGTTGATGCTGTCGGTCTTGACCCAGAAGCTGATGGCATACCATTTATTGGGATTGGCCGGCACCGGCTCGCTGTAGAAGACCATCTCATCATCCTGAGTGTCGTTCTCATACAGCAACGCACTGTGGGTGCCGCTGTGGGCATTGGCCGGATCCTCCACCAGCGCCGCCGTGCCGATCTTGTTCGCATCCGTCCAATACATCCACCCCTCCGGCGTCTCCGCATCCCCGCCAAATACACCCATCGACCAGGGATTCGTCCAGCAATCAATGTTGTCAAACCACACCGTCCCCGTGGCATCCTTGCCCATCTGCGCCGTGATGATCACCTGATCCGGCTCGCTGGGCACCAGCAACGCCCCCTGATACTCCTGCCAATCCACACTGGGGCTGCTCTGATCCACCGACACCAACTGCTCCGCAATCAACGTGCCCCCGGAATAAAACCGATACCACACCCCAATCCGCTCATCATCCGTAGCCGGATTGGTGTTCACCCCCTGGGTCTTGGCCCAGAAACGCAGGGTGTAGACCGTGTTCCCGGCAGCATTGTTCCAGTATAGATCCGCATTGTTCTCACTCTCCCAACCCACCGGATCGGTGGTCGCCGAGGGCTTCTCCACCTTGAACGAACGCATGCTGGGAAGAGCGGTGTTCCAGGGATTGGGCGCCGCCTCATCCGTCGCCCAGGTCACACTCGATCCCCCCTGACCCGCATTCAACCCATGCCAGAAATTCGGCTCCAGCGTCTCCAGATCCCCGTTAACGAGGATATTGGTCTGCGCCGGAAGCAGAGCACAAAACAGCAACAGCGCCACAATAACGGTTATGCACCGCATGGCTGACCTCCTGATTTTGGTGAAACAAGGCGTTTTTTAGAAACTGATGAGCTACTGGTTACGGAAAGACAACTTGATTGAGAAGAATGGCCGGGGTACGAACGGCGCCATGAACAGAGGAAACAACTCGTCCCGCCACCCCACACCGCAGGCCTCCTCCAGGACACACCCTACCCCACTGTCACCGGTTGTGAACTCCCTCTTACCACCAACTCCACAGGGACGAGAACCTTTTTGGGCTTGATGGTTTGAGATTTTAGCATTTCCACCATCAGCCGCATGGCCTGAATCCCTAATTCTTCCTTGGGAACCCGCATGGTGCTCAGGGGGGGATCCACCAGCAGGTCCGATTCCACGTCATCAAAACCGACCAGGGAGAGTTGATCCGGAACGGAAATGCCGTGAGTACGGCAGTAGCGGAGCAGTCCGATGGCCATGGCGTCGTTGCAGGCAAACACCGCCGAGACAGCATCGGTCTGCCGGAACAGTTTTTCTGCCGCCTGATAGCCACAGGCGCGATCGGTGTTGGGTTCATCGGTGACAATTAGAGCAGGATCTATGGGAATGCCGGCATCCTCCAGGGCCATTCGGTAGCCCTGAAACCGTTCCCGGATGCTGGGATGCTCAAAATCCCCTCCAATAAAAGCGATTCGCCGGTGCCCCAGATCAATGAGGTGTCGGGTAGCTTCCCTGCCCCCGGAAATGTTGTCGATCAGTACCATGGGGTAATTGCCTTCCGGAGGCACATAATCCACAAAAACCATGGGGAGCTTATACGTTTCCAGGCCGGTGATCAGGGAACCGGGAATCTTTCCGGCCAGAATGATGCCTTCCACATTGCGTTCCAGAACAAATCGCGGCAGTGGATCGCTTTCCCGGAAGTCGGAATGCACTGTGGTCAGCAGGATGTAATACTCATCTTCCCGGGCTTGAAACTCGGTGCCCAGAAATACTTTGGTGTAGAACGGCTCGCTTTTGGTGAAGTGATCGTCTCGGAGGATGAAACCGATGTTACCGGTCTGGCGAGAGACCAACCCGCGGGCAGAGCGACTGGGGTGATAGTTCAATTCCTTGATGGCGCGCAGTACCCGGGCCCGTGTCTCCGGGGAAATCCGTTTGTTGTTGTGAATCACCAGAGAAACCGTGGCCGGTGAGACATTGGCCCGCTTGGCGACATCCTTGATGGTCACCGCCATACTGTCGCCCTCAAGGTTAAACGTTTAACTTATCGGCGGTAAAAATACACTTCTGTTGTTAATTTGTCAAGAGGGAGAATAAAATTTTTTGCCCCCGGGGAGAATGGAGGAAGCGCCGATCTCAGGTGGGACTACTGAACGGGGATAATTTCAGTTTATAAATTGTTTTCAAAAGGATTATGAAGAATATACCTTCTGATAATGTGGTTATGGTCCGCCGGATAACAGGCCCGTGGAAACGCTCTGGATGATCTTCCTTGCATAAAACGGGCAGATAAAATGTTTTCATGTTTTGAGGAAATTTTTTCGTTAAACGTTTAATTAAATATCGCAAAATCAGGGATTTCAGGGGGGAGATCAGGAAGGTTTGCGGATGGCGAACAGGCGGATTCGGCGCTGCCAGTCGATGGATTGACTCTCCCGGCGCAGCAGGGGTCGGTGAATGTTGATGGATGCAGGGTGAGACCGAAGGGCGCGATGCAGCCGTCGCTCCGCCTGATACCAGCGCCACTCTTCGGGGGTATGGAAGTGTCGGAGGAGGGGAAGCCGCTTCAGGATGTTGTCATCCCGGGTGCGGAAGTACTGTTGAACGGAGTCGGGCACGGTGATCGTTTGCAATTCCCGTTGTAGCAGATACAGGTAGCATTGCTGGCGGAGGAACTCCTCCACCTCCTTCAGCACCCGGGGATGCCGGTGCAGGCCCTTTCGTCTGGCTTCTTCATAGAGCAGTTGATCCCGTATCCAGATACCGATCTTGTTGGAGAGTTCCCGGGGAGTGCGAAACCGGGGACGGTGAGAGAGGGGCACTTCTTTCAACGCCCGAAGATATTCCCCCAGGGTCACCTGCCCGTTCCGGTAGTGAATCAGCGGTTGCTCCAGGGCCCCGGGCAATGCCCGGCGCACCCGGTCGATCAGTTCGTTGGTGAACATTATCGGAAAGGGAAGGTGGGCTTGTTCGCGATGGGCCGGAGGGACAATCGCTTCCCACAGCCGTCGAAACGTATGGGGATCGGGTTGGGGATTGAGCGTTCCCATAAATTCGGCGATATACCGATGGGCCAGTACCGCCCGTTTGGCCCGGCGCACCCGCTTTTCCAGTGCCGACCGTCGGGCATTGAAGGCCGCCTCGGTGAGCATCACCTGCGCCTTGCGATCCAGCACCTGAATGATGTGGTATCCCCACCGGGTTTGTACCGGCGGGGAGATTTCCCCCCGGCGCAGCTTCAGGGCCGCGTCGGCGAAATCCTCATCCAGTTCTCCGGCGGTCACCCAGCCCAGATCGCCCCCGTTCCGGGACAGCAGGGTATCCTGAAACACCTCCGCCGCCAGGGCTTCAAAGGTTTCCCCGGCCTGTAACCGGCGGTACAACTCCTGCGCCTTTTCGGCATCTTTGACAAACAGATGGCGCAGGTGCAGTTGAACATTCTCCTGCACAAACGCTTCCCGGAGTTCCGCCTCACTGATCTGCACCCGCCGATCCACCTCCTCCCGGTAGAGCTGTCGAAGGGTAGCCTGAAGGTGCTCCCAGCGCTGCGCCCGGATGAACAGAGAATCCCGGAGCAGCCCGGTTCGGCGAGCTTCTTCATAGGCCAGGTAGTGATCGATGAGTTTGTGCAGTTCGTCCAACAGGGCTGGATAACCGGTGGAGTCGAGGCCGAAGTTGGGATCCAGCTCGTAGAATCGGCGGAATTCCGGCAGGGTGATGGCTTTCCCGTTCACCTCCGCCACTACCTCCGGCGAGGGGGATTCCTCCTTCTCGCACCACAGGAGCAGCACTCCCAGACCCACCAGCAGCAGAATGATCCCTCGTTTCATGGCTCCTCACAGAGTACCCAACTATTCGGCGGGGTGTTCTGCGCCATCGGGATGAATGACGCGGGTAGTCTCAGGGCGCCGGGAAGCGCGCCGAACGCCCACCCACAGCCCCCAGGCCAGCGCGCTCAGGAGCACGTTTTCCACAATTTTCCCCGGCCCGATGGGTTCGCCAGAAGTGGTGGAAAAACATCCGCAGGCGATGGGCAACCCCCGCCAGTATGCCTGCGCCACCGCCCCCAGGAAGAGGGTCATCAGCCCGGCGGTTACGGCGGTGGTCGTTTCCAGCCAGATGCCGGCCAGTAGCATCAATCCGGTGAGCAATTCCAGATAGGGGAGCCACAGCGCCACCCAGCGGGACCATTGGGGAGAAAGCACTTTATACTGGGAGACCAGATAGGCGAAGGTTACCGGATGGAGAATTTTGTCGATGGAAGCTCCGATGAGGAGCAGGCCGAATCCCACCCGCCCGGCCAACAGCAGCCATCGGGGATGAGGCCATTTTTTGGTGGACAATCGACTGATAGCACGCTCTCCGATCATAAGAGTTAGCTTCACTGATATGCCATCAAACATACATTCTCAGGGCGCAGGAGCGCCTTATTTCTTCCTTCCACCGCCGG
>CAYQGB010000015.1:0-11419 GCA_964416895.1 uncultured Calditrichaceae bacterium | reverse complement strand
CTCTCCGATCATGGGATCCTTACTCCTCCCCCTTTTCCACGGGATACTGCCGGGCCAGCCATTCGGCGTAGCCCTCGTACAGGATCATCAACCGGGAAAACCCGGAACGGGCGAACTCCTCCGCCAACTGTTCTGCTTCGGGGCAACCGGCCTCGAAACAGTAGAAAACGTAAGGAAGTTCCCGCTCCCACCGGGCAATCCGATCCGGTTGGTGATAGTATTGCATCAGGGTAAGGGAAACCGCGCCGGGAATGTGATCCAATTGATAATCCGCAGTATCCCGCACATCCACAAACACCGCCTCATCTTCCACAAACAGCATGTAAGCGGAGTCCGCGCTGATGAACACGATGGGAGATTGGTTCTCCACCTGCCCCCACGGGAGTAAAAGTGACCAGGCAATTTTTTGGGGATGGACAACATTTACCAGCACCCCTGCTCCCAACGCCACAAGGTTCAGGAGCAGGAGGCGTTTCCAGAAATGAGGACCTGTTTTCATTCGCATATAAGATGTGACACCAACCGCCGGGCCGCCGGGAGTCTCAGATCAGTGAAGCGCTTCAGCTTTCTGTTTTTCCGGAGCGGTCACAAAAATAAATACCGGTATGGTCATGCGCGATTGAGTGGGATGATCAGTTTCAATTACCACCCGGGTGCTATGTCGGCCCGGTTTTTCCGGGGTAAACTCCAGGCGGAACAGATGAGATTTACCCGCCGGAATCTCCGCCGATTGGGGAGTGATCTTCACCAGGGGTTTTTCGGGATAAATGTGGGTAACGCTGTACTTTTTGTGGGCAAGGTTATCAACTTCGATGTATTCCGTATAAGTGGTATCGGGATTCAGGGAAATTTTCTGAAAGCTGATAAACCGGGGGGAGACGGTTAATTCGGTCACCACATTGGCCTGCACCACAAAAGAGTGGGATTTGGGAGTTACATTTTTGAACACCACGGTAATCTTTTTGCGGATGACCCCGCTAAAATTGGCCGTTTTGACGGTAAAGGGAATCACTGCGGTTTCGCCGCTGTTATAGGTCATTTTGGTGGGAGTGACGGCGGTGCATCCGCAACTGGTTTCCACCCGCTCGATTTCCACCGCCCCATCGCCCACATTGGTGAACTTCAATTCCCCCTTGATCACTTCCCCCTGGAGTACCTTGCCGAAATCCATCACCTTATCGTTGAGGAATTTTACTTCCTGGGCGCCGAGCACCCCGGAAAGCAGGAAGAAACCGATTACCATCCATGTCACCCTGTTCATAACCTGTCCTCTCGTTTTTGAATTTCTTCCAGAACCGTGCTGAAATCCGACGGCAATGGTGAAGAGAACTCCATCCACCGCTTTTCGACCGGATGTTCAAATCCCAGTCGATACGCATGCAATGCCTGTCGATTGATCAATTGCAACAAATATAAGGCAAATTTTCGCTCAGATAAAGCGGAAAGCCGTTTGACCTGTTTCTGGCGCCCGGCATATTCGGGATCGCCGAACACCGGATGATGCAGGTAGTTGAAGTGGGCCCGAATCTGGTGGGTACGCCCGGTCTTGAGTTGCACGTTCACCAGGGCCAGGAAGGCAAACTGCCGTTCCACCCGATACAGGGTGACGGCCGGCTTTCCCCGATCGGCCACCACAAACCGGGTGGGATCGGATTTGCTGCGATTGAGGAAGGTTTCCAGCCGGCCTTCTGAGGGTTCCGGGCGCCCCCACACCAGCGCCTTGTACTCCCGCACGGCGCTCTTCTCGGCAAACTGCTGTTGCAGAGCCGTATGGGCGGCATCGTTTTTCGCCACCACCAGCAACCCGGAAGTGTTCTTATCCAGCCGGTGCACGATGCCCGGCCGGAGCCTCCCCCCCACCCCGGAAAGGTCGGTGCAGTGAGCCATCAGGGCGTTGACCAGGGTTCCCCGGCGAACTCCCGCGCCGGGATGTACCACCATTCCCGCGGGTTTGTTGATCACCAGCAGATGGGCATCCTCATACAGGATATCCAGCGGGATCGGCTCCGGGATAAGCTCGGTCTCCTCAGGCGGGGGAATTTCCACTTCCACCCGGTCGCCGGGTTCCAGCAGGTAAGAGGCCTTCACCACCCGGTCATTGACCTGCACCCGGGCCTGTTTAATGAGTTTTTGAAAAAACGCCCGGGAGTAATGGGGGAATTTCAGGGCCAGGAATTTATCAATTCGGAGGGCCGCCTGAGGCGGTTGGATGATAAAGCTATATTTCTTCGCGGACGGCATGTTCCACCGCCACCCGGGAAGGGTTATAGAAAAATGCCGACCAGATCACCAGTAACATCCCCACCGTGACGGCCACATCGGCCATGTTAAACACCGGCCAGCGGTACAGGGAATATTCCGGGAGGTTCCAGAACAAGAGCGTTCCCCCGGAAAAGTGAAGGTCAAAGAACTCCACATCCACAAAATCCACCACCCGCCCGTACAGGAAACGATCCAGTAAATTCCCGAAAGCACCTCCCAGAATGACGGCAAACGCCGTGCGCAGGAGAACATGATCCCGGAGCTTGAACAGATACACCAGAATCAATCCCACCGCCAGCAGGGAGAGCAGGTTAAACAGAAATTTGTTTTCCAGTTCGATGCCGAAGGCCATCCCGGGATTTTCCACATAGGTCAGACGCAAAAAATCCCCGAAAACGGGGATTGATCGGCGGGGCTGAAGATAGACAATCGCCAGAAACTTGGTGAGTTGATCAACCATCAGCACGCCGCCGATGATGGCCAGCACCGAACTAACTCGTGGGGAGATGTTTTGAAACATTCGCCGGAAATCTATCGCTTGTTGTTGGCCTCCGCTAATTTACAGGGAACACAAATGCGGGTAGTGGGAACGATCTCCAACCGTTGCACGTCGATTTCTTTTCCGCACACCCGACAAACCCCGTATTCTCCCAGTTCAATCCGTTGCAGGGCCTGATTAATCTGCTGCAAATACTTTTCTTCCCGGGAGAGAAACAGGAAAACCTTTTCCCGCTCCATGGCGTCGGTACCCAGATCGGCCATGTGGTGGGAATATCCGGAGTGATCGCCGCTGGTATCTTTATAGGTCATCTCCAGGGCCGTTTCTCGCAGTTGTTCAATGCGTTCCAGCACTTCCTTGCGCTTCTTTATCAACAACTCTTTGAAGTAGTTTTGTGTCTTCTCATCCATGATGGCTCCTTTTGGCTACGCTGAATCCCGATCCGATTTTACCTATTCATCCCGCACGTTCTTCGATCCCGAGTTCCCTTCAGGATCGTCGTCGCCGTTTTTCATTCAGTTTGGCTTCCACGGTGGTTTCCGTATGAGGAACGGCTTCCAGCCGTTCTTTGGGGATGGGCTTGCCGGTGATCTTGCAGATGCCGTAGGTTTTGTTGGCAATTCTATCCAGCGCCCGATCCAGGTATCCGATGTATTTCCGCAAACGGGAAATCATCAGGGCCAGCATCTCTTTTTCCATGGCGTCGGTGCCGGAATCGGCCATGTGGTAGGTATATCCGCCGGAGTTTTCCTGGGCATCCTCCAGGCGGGCTTCCAGCATCTCAATCTCCGCCAGGGCATCCCGGCGCTTCTGGAGAATTAATTGACGAAAGTATTCCAGTTCTTCGTCGGTCAAATATGTGGCTCGAGGCCTGTTTTTATTCTCGCCAGAGCTTCCTTTCGCATCTTTTGAAGAAGGATTCCTGTCTGCCATCTCCACTTCCCGTTACTTTGGAAATTGTTCAACCCTTTGCAGATCAATCGGTGTAAACCATCGCCACTCCCGCCTTCCGGCATACCCGGCAGAAGAGGAGTCGTCTTAAAATAAGTTTAATCTAACAAGATTTTTCAACATTCCCAACTTCAAAATCCGGATTTTCGGTTTTTTTGAAAACGTTTACCGACCGGTGGCTTTGTTTCAGGAAACGAGGCAACGCCGGGAAAAGGGATTTCCCCGCTCCCGTTGTGTTCGCCTGAGGTTCTGTCAAAGACCGGAAACCACAGTTATCGGTTTATTTCCGGTTTGCTGTACTCTTTTGTAAGCGCCCCGGCAAAATTTACTCGCCTTCCACTTTTCGGATAAGCACCGGAAAACGCTCTCCTCCCAGGCGTACCTCTTCCCCGGATTCTCCGTCGGGCAGTTGGGGAGTAATCGCTTTGGCTAGGGTTTCCCGCATCACATAATCGGACAGGGCCAGAATCGCTTCCCGGATTTCATCCGGGGCGTCAAAAAAGATGTGAATGCGGTCGGTCACTTCCAGGTTGGCCTGCTTGCGCAGATTCTGCACACGGTTCACAAATTCGCGCGCCAGACCTTCCTGCCGCAGTTCGGGGGTAATCCGGGTATCCAGCCCCACCACGATCCGCCCTTCCCGGGTGGCCGCCATCTCTCCCTGCTGGTGCTCCTGAATTTCGATATCCTCCGGCTCGATCTTTTCCACCCGCCCATCGACCTGCACTTCCAGATAGCCCTGATTTTCCAGGTGGGCGATTTCCTCATCTCCCCAGGATTGAATAATGCCGGCCACGGTTTTCATGTGTTTTCCCAGTCGGGGGCCGAGCTTTTTGAAGTTGGGCTTGGCCGTGCGGGTGATCAGGGAATCGCTTTTATCGGTCAGGGAAATCGCCTTCACGTTAATTTCTTCCTTGATGATATGCTGCATGGTCTGCACAGCTTCCAGGGTAGCCGATTCCGGGCAGGAAACCACCAACTCCGCCAGCGGTTGCCGGACGTTGATCCGGGTTTGATTGCGCAAAGCCCGTGCCATGCGCACCACCTGCTGGGCCACCTGCATGCGGTATTCCAGCCGGGAGTCCCGCCGCTCCTGCATTTCGGGCGTCAAGGTGGGGAAATCGTTCAGGTGCACGCTCCGGGGCATTTCAGGCGTACGCAGGTTCTGATACAGTTCTTCCGCCACGAAAGGCACAAACGGAGCGATCAGCTTGCTGACCGTCAGGAGTACTTCGTAGAGGGTCTGATAGGCGGCCAGCTTATCCAGGCTGTCTTCCCCCTTCCAGAAGCGGCGACGATTGCGGCGCACGTACCAGTTGGAGACATCATCCAGCACGAATTCGGCGATGGGACGGGCACCGTGGGTGAGGTCATAATCATTCAGCCGGTCGTTGACCTGCTCCACCAGGGTATACAGACGGGAGAGGATCCAGCGGTCAATTTCCGGACGTTCATCAAAAGGCACCGGGTCGGTCTGGGGGTCAAACCGGTCGATGTTGGCATACAGGGCAAAGAAGTTGTACGTGTTCATCAAGGTATCGAAGAACTTTCGATACACTTCCTGCAACCCTTCTTCATCGAACCGCTTGGGAAGCCAGGGGTTGTTCATGGTGATGAAATACCACCGCAGGGGATCCACGCCGTAGCGATTGATGATGTCGAAGGGATAGACCACGTTTCCCTTCGATTTGCTCATCTTCTGACCTTCCTTGTCCAGCACCAGATCGTTCACGATGATGTTCTTAAAGGCCACGCTACCGAAGAGCACCGTGGCGATATTGTGCAGGGTATAGAACCAGCCCCGGGTTTGATCCACCCCTTCGGCAATGAAATCGGCGGGGAAGTTTTCTTCAAACACTTCCTGATTTTCAAAAGGGTAGTGAAATTGGGCAAAGGGCATGGCCCCGGAGTCAAACCACACGTCGATGATTTCCGGGGTACGGCGATAAACCTTCCCGTTGCGCTCAAACACGATGCGATCCACGTAGGGGCGGTGCAGTTCCAGCTCATCAACAATTTCCGACACCGGGACGCGCTTGCCGTCAGGAGCCTCGTAGATACCCTCTTTCAGCTCTTCCACGGATCCCACCGCAAAAGCATCTTCGCCATCTTCGCTTACCCAGATGGGCAGAGGGGTGCCCCAGTAGCGATCCCGGGACAGGGCCCATTCCTTCACCTCTTCCAGCCAGTTGCCGAAGCGCCCGCTGCCGATTTCCGGAGGGTTCCAGTTGATGGTCTGGTTCAGTTTCAGCATTTGGTCTTTGTATGCCGGGGAGTTGATGAACCAGGAGTGTCGGGCGTAATAGATCACCGGATTGTCGGTACGCCAGCAGTGGGGATAACGGTGCACATAGTCGAAGGTGCAGCGATACAGCTTGCCCATGCGTTCCAGAGCTTTGACGATGTCGGGGTCGGCGCCTTTTTCCACATGGCCGTCGGCGTAAGTGAAGGTCTTCACGGTGCGCCCGGCAAACTCACCGACCTCTTCCGTAAACCGCCCACCGGGGGTTACCGGCTGCAACACGGGAAGGTTATACTTTCTGGACATTTCGTAGTCATCCTGCCCGAAAGCCGGGGCCATGTGCACGATACCGGTTCCCTCCTCGGTGGAAACGAAGTCTCCCGGTAGCAGCGTCAGGGCGTTGGGATACTTCTCCCGGTCGATGGGCAAATAGGAGAAGATCTGCTCATACACCGTGCCCACAATCTCCCGGCCCTTGAAGCGCTCCAGCACTTCTACCTCGCCATCCAGCACTCCCAGCCGGGATTCGGCCAGAATTAGCTTCTCGGTCACCGTCTGGGTATCGCCGCCCTGTTTTACGGTGCGGGTGTTCTTTACCAGGACGTAGTCGATCTCTTCGCCCACGGCGGCGGCCACGTTGGAGATCAGCGTCCAGGGGGTGGTGGTCCAGATCAGCAGGCAGGCATCTTCCAGGGACTTTCGGGGAGAAGATACCACCTTTACTTTGATGAAGCAGTTGGGATCCCGCACCTCTTTATAGTTCAGGGACAGTTCGTGAGAACTCAGCGGGGTTTCGATGGTGGGGGACTGAGGTACAATTTTGAATCCTTTGTAAATCAGGCCTTTATCAAAAATTTGTTTGATGGCCCACCATACCGACTCGATGTATTCGTTTTTATAGGTAATGTAGGCGTTATCCAGATCCAGCCAGAAGCCCATGCGATCGGTCAGCCGGCGCCATCCGTCTTCCATCTCGATGTGCCGATCCACCAGCTCCCGACAGGCCCGGTTAAACTTTTCGATGCCGAAGGATTCGATCTGATTCTTCTGGGTCAATCCCAGCTCTTTTTCCACGGCAATTTCCACGGGAAGGCCGTGGGTATCCCACCCGGCCTTGCGAGGCACAAAATATCCCTGCATGCTCTTGAAACGGAGCACCACGTCTTTGATAGTGCGGCTGAGCACGTGATGGATGCCGGGTTTTCCGTTGGCGGTGGGCGGGCCTTCGTAGAAAACGTAGCGGGGAGCGCCCTCTCGCCACTTCAGGCTCTTTTCAAAAATGTGCTCCCGCTTCCAGAAATCCAGGATTTGCTCTTCCACTTCCGGAATGGCAACCTTTCCCCTGTACTCCTTGAACATGGGTAAATACCTGTGTGTTTTGATGAGGAACCTGTATCGTGATTTTGAAGAATGACAGGCTGGAAGCCTGCCCTACCTTTAGAATGACAGGCTGGAAGCCTGTCCTACCCGCGAAAGCGATTGACCAGCCAGATAATAAACCAAAGCACTAAATTTAATATCAATAAGGTCATTATGGGAAAATAAAATGTAAAATTCTTTCGCCGGATGATAATATCACCCGGCAACCGGCCGATGGGCGGCAGTTTGTCCATAAACATAATCAGAAGCCCCAGCAACAACAGGGCGCCGCCCAGGAACACCAGGAGTTTCCCGAAAGGTTGCAGGGAAAAATCATCCATGGCACATCGGCTATAGTTTTTCGATCAATCGTTTCATCAGAAGGGTGAGGCGAGGCTGGGCATTGTTGGCGGTCTCAATAATGTCGTTGATATCCACCGGCTGGAGGGCGTCGGGGAAGCACTCATCGGTGATGACGGAGACGCCGAAGACTTCCATCCCCATGTGGCGGGCGGCAATGGTTTCCGGCACGGTGGACATGCCCACCACGTCGGCGCCGATGGCCCGGAGAAAGCGGTATTCGGCGCGGGTTTCCAGATTGGGGCCGGCCACGGCCACGTAAACGCCTTTCTGCACCCGGCGAATGCCCTCTTCCAGAACGATTTCTTCCGCCAGAGCGATCAACCGCCGACTGTACGGCTCGGACATATCCGGAAAGCGCGGCCCCAGTTCGTCATCGTTGATCCCGATGAGGGGATTGTCCCCCAATAGGTTGATGTGATCTTCCATGATCATCAGGTCGCCTTTGCGGAACAGGGGGTTCATTCCCCCGCAGGCATTGGAGATCAGCAGGGTTTTGACGCCCAGGAATTTCATCACCCGGATGGGAAAGACGATCTGCTGCATGGTGTAGCCTTCATAATAGTGGAAACGCCCCTGCATGGCAACCACCGGGCGACCGGAAATGGTTCCGAAGATCAGGCGACCTTCGTGAAATTCCACCGTGGATACCGGAAAATGGGGGATGTCCTCATAAGAGAGGGCCACTTCCTGATCGATTTCTTTGACCAGGTCACCCAGACCGGTTCCCAGAACAATGCCCACCTCGGGGGTGGAGCGGGTGTGTCGGCGGATATAGGCCACAGCTTCGTTGATCTGTTTGCGCAGTTCCGTCATAGGTCTCCTCATACAGTTTGTGATGGTGGATAAGCGGTGGAAGGGCGCTTAAGCGCCCTTATTCCTGCGGCGGAAGGGCGCTTAAGCACCCTTAACGTCACCACGAACCATCCGATTCTTGCTGTCGTTTCTTCTTCTCCTCCAGGCGTTTCAGCAACTCCTGCTTCTGGCGTTCCAGTTCCCGCAGGCGCTCCTCCTCCGCCCGTTTCTCCGCTTCCAGCTGATTCTCCCGATCGCGGATATATCGCACCCGTTGAATGGCGTCTTCCCGATCCTTGCGCATGCCCCGGGTGGCAAAGTAAATACTGCCGATCACCGCTCCCACTCCCCCGACGAAGAACGGCGGGGGATCATCGGCGGCCAACCACACCGGCAGCCCAATGGCCACTCCGGAAAGGAAGCCCAGCACCGCTCCGCCCACGGGATACACCAGCGCATTTCGATTGGTGCGATACTTCTCAATCTCCGCCTCACTGATGGGATAGGCCTGATAATCATAATTCTTGGGAGAACGCTCCACCCGGCGGATCTCGCTGAACTTGAACACGTGGGGCTGGTGATCCTCTTCCAGCACCACGGTCAACTCCGTTCCCCCTCGCTCAATAATAATCCCCTCCACAATAGCTCCCGAGGCCAGATACAGCCGAACCGCCTGCCCCTTCTCAATCTCCGGAACCGCCAGATACCGGGAAGCACTGCAACCTCCCATCAACACTCCCAACACCACCAGGATGGTGGTCACCGCCTTGTGACACCCATATCCGCTCATTTTTTCGACTCATCCTTGTTAAGCGTTTTAATTAACTCATCAATCTGAATGCCTTTCTTAAAAAACTCGTTAATATCATCTTCCGTCAGTGGAGGTTCGCTGCTGCTTCCGGAAGATCCCGGGGAATCGGCTGTGCTGCCCCCTTCCGTGGAGGAAGGAGTATCCGTTCCCGGGCTGCCCGGCTTCTCCGGAGTTTCCTTTGTCGACTTCTCCCGCAGAATGATCCGCTCGGATTCGGCGGAATCCGCTCCTTCGGAAAAATCCTCTACCCCGGAAGTAGAGGGAACCTCCTTCATCGGGGCGGTTCGCCGGGCGCCTGACCGGGAAGGTTTGCTGCTCCGCAGCGATTCCCGCATCTCCTCGGGTACAATATCATCCATTTCCATGACCGACAGCAACTCAATCTGGGATACCAGAATATGCCGAAGCCGATTAATGAAGGATTCCTTCTGGGCTTTCAGCCAGTTCAATTCCTCCCGGATCTGGCGGGTCTGCTTCCGGGCATTTTCCAGAATCTCCAGAGCCTTGAGTTCCGCCTCTTTGATGATGAGATCGGCCTGACGCCTGCTACTCTCTTCGGATTGTTTCTTGACTTCTTGAACATTTAACAGCGTCTCCCGGAGGGTCTTTTCGTTCTCCTGGTAATCGTGCAGCTTGGTCTCCAGTTCGATCTGGCGTCGCTGAAGAGCTTTATTCTCCTCCAGCAACTGCTCATACTGCTCGGCCACCATTTCCAGAAACGTCTGCACCTCCAGGGGATCGTATCCTCGGAGGGTTCGGCGAAACTCCTGTTTCTTAATTTCCAAAGGGGTAAGCTTCAAGGGAGCGCTCCTTTCATGCTTAAATCGGATAAACTTTGGACTATCCCATAAAAATTGGGTTAAAAATCGGATGCGATGAATCTGAACTTCGTGTGTCCCGCGTGTTGCGTATTACGTATTGCGTAAGCGATCAGAAAAACTTTAAAATTTACAGTTTTCTATCCTGAATAGGGAATAAATTTTTTCGTTTTTGGAAAAACGTGGGATTGTCAAACGATGGCGGTACGCGGCCCGAAGATCGCCGTGCCGATGCGCACCATGGTGGAACCTTCCTCAATAGCGATCTCAAAATCCGAAGACATGCCCATGGAGAGCGTGTCGATTCGAGCATGTTGCCATTGCCGGGCGCGGGCTTCCTCATAGATTTTCCGCAATTTCACGAAACAGGGACGCACTTTTTCCGGGTCATCGCTGAAGATGGCAATGGTCATAAATCCCCGCACCTGCAAATGAGGCAGCGCATCCACCTGTTCCAGCAGGCTCAACGCCTCCTCCGGCGCACACCCGGACTTGCTGGCCTCGCCGCTGGTATTCACTTCGATCAGCACCGGCATCACCTTTCCCAGCTTTTCACAACGCTTGTGGATTTCCTCCGCCAGGGGGTAGCGATCCACCGACTGAATCATATCGAACAGTTGCACGGCATACTTGACTTTGTTGCGCTGCAAGTAGCCCACCATGTGGCGTGTGGCGGCAGGATCCACTTCCGGGAACTTCTGGCGGGCCTCCTGCACCCGATTCTCCCCGATGTGACGAATCCCCAGACGTATCGCCTCATTAATAATCGAAGCGGGAAAAGTTTTGGAGACCGCCACCAGGGTGATCTCATCGGGGGCGCGGCCGACCCGCTCCGCCGCCCGGCGGATGCGTTCCTGAACCCGACGAATATTTTCCTGCAAATTCACCATGACTTACTTCGAATCTTCCGATACCGGCGGTTGAAAACCAAACTGCCTGGGCGCCCCTTTCTGCTGGTGAACTTTAATTTCCCCGTACTGGGCTTCGTACTTGCGGATATTTTCCTCTAAGGCGCGCAGCAGCGACTTGGCGTGCTGAGGCGCCATAATCACCCGGGAGTACACCCTGGCTTTGGGAACTCCGGGCAAAATGCGGGTAAAGTCGATTACAAACTCCGCCGGGGAATGGGTAATAATGGCCAGATTGGAATAGGTACCTTCCGCCTGTTCCGGGGGCAACTCGATGTTGATATTGACCTGCTGGGGTTGCCCCTGTCGGGGTTCTTTGCTCATTGCCACTCCTTTCGCTTGGCCAGATAGGGTTTCGGATATTTCTAAAAATCCTCAGTTCCGGGCAGCCTTCAATATAGAGGGAATCGCCGG
>CAYQGB010000014.1:26049-30621 GCA_964416895.1 uncultured Calditrichaceae bacterium | reverse complement strand
AACCTTGAAAGAACACTAATCACCTGCTATATGGAAAAACTTACTTTGATGAATGCCGGCTGCGCATGCTGGATGAAACCAGTCCGTGATTTTTCGGGAAATATTGTGTACATTGCTCCGTCAAATCGCATCGGTGCAGAAGGCCATATCAGGGACAGAGACGAGACAGGGAAAACCGTCGGAGTCTACCGGCGGCATCAGGAACCGGATTCCTCTACTTTCGGGAAGTACCGGGTATCCATCGGTATTGCCCGGATACAAACCGACGGGAGCGACATGGATATGCTCAACCGGGAAATATCTTTGCAACCTGAATCCAGGAGGAATCCGCCATGAGACTTTCTCTATGGGGTCTGTTGGGAGCATTGGGGGTGTTCCTGTGGGGAGAAGTTCTCGCTCAGAATGGCAAATATTCTCCCTCACCCCTTGAAACTGTGAATGAGGTGGTGGTACTCCGGGTAAATCGCCTGGAGCTGCCTCTGAACAATGATGGCAGCACCGCGGAGGATGGGCAGGCGTACTATCCCGCCGGAAGCGGACAGTCTTTCCTGTTCATGGGGGGACTGGCGACCACCGGTCTGGTCAACGGCCAGCTTCGGGCTTCCTGGATGGCCAAAGCCTCCCTGATTCGGGAGTGGCAGCCCGGCAGTTGGGGGATGCCCCCGGAAGATCCCCTGGCCCGCTTCTATGGGATTTCCCATCACGATGGGCCGGGCAGCCCGGCGTATGTGGAGTGGGCCGATGCAGTGGCTTTAGGAGCAGAATTCATCGACCTCGACGGCGACCGCCGGTATGATCCCGGTGTGGATCGCCCCCCGCTGGTGGGAGAACAGATGTTCTGGACGGTGTACAACGACGGCACCCCCATGAACGTGCGCACACCCCGCCTGGGCACACCTCCCATGGGATTGGAGATTCACCAGACCGTGTGGGGATTTTCCGCCCCGGATCCGCTGAACGACGTTCTTTTCTTCCACTTCCGCATCATCAATGTGGACAGCGGCGCGGTGGATAGCCTGATCTTCTCAATCTGGGTCGACCCGGATCTGGGCGATTACCAGGATGACCTGATCGGCTGCGATAGCCTTCGGAATCTGGGCTACGCTTACAACGACGGCGATGATGGAATATACGGTCCGAATCCTCCCGCGTTCGGCATCCAGGTGCTTCAGGGCGCGGTGGTGGATGCTCCGGGGGATACGGCGATTGTCTTTCGCGGGGGTGCCCGGGGGGTGGATACGCTGGTGAACAAGCGCAGTTTGCCCATGACCTCTTTCATCACTTATTTCGGCAGCGATCCCATTCTTCCGGACCCGATGAATGCCCAGATTGCTCGAAACTATCAAATTGGAGGATTGGATCGCTATGGCAATCCCATTGATCCCACCCAATGGGGAATCGGCGGCACCCCCCAGACCAATCCCCGCTATTTCTATTCCGGCAACCCGGTCACCGGCAGCGGATGGCGGGACAATCTCCCCGCCGACAAACGGTTTCTGGTCAACAGCGGGCCGTTTGATATGGCGCAGGGGGATACGCAGGATATTGTCATTGCGTATGTAGTGGCTCAGGGGAGCGACGCCCTGAACAGCGTTACCCGCCTGCGACAATGGGCGAGTTTTTTGCAACAGTACTGGCCGGCCGGGCGAACGTTTTACATCGCCGTCAACACGCCCGTGGGATCTGTGGATTCCACATTTATTTTTGATCCCTTCTTCACCAGCCTGGTACCCACCGACTCTCTGGTGGCCGTGCACTGGCAGCTGCTCCGGCGTCCGCCGGGAAGCGCGGCGCAGATTGTTCCCGGCCCCCATTTTCAAGCCCGGCTGGAACCGGATCTGGCCGGAGATTACACCGTGCGGGCCATGGCCACCCTTAACGGGGGCGTCCAGTTAGACGACACCCTCACGGTGACGGCGGTGAACAACCATCCCCCCACCGCCCGGCTCCATATTCAGCCCCCGGTGATCACCTTTGGCAACAGCGCCCTGGCCGACGCCCGGACTTCCTCCGACCCGGACGGCGACTCCCTGCATTATCAATGGATGTTCCCCGAATGGGTGGAATTGCTCGCTCCGGATACCGGCGTCACCGTGGAGTTCAGGCCGACGCATACCGGAACCGGAATGGTGGAAGTGACCGTTCGAGATCCCTATTTTGCCCGGCAGGCCCGGGATAGCTTCACGGTGGCCCCTCGCATATTGAATCTGATTCCCCAGGTATATCGAGCAGATTTTACCCACGCCCGGCAGATACAATATGTGAACGGCAAAATCTATCTCCTGGAAAGGCCTCTCTTCCCTTCCCACCCGATCCTGCATATTTTCGATGCCGGTTTTGATTTGGGTACCGTGGTTTCTTCCCCGGTGCCGGGGATTCGCTTTCTGACCGACGGGCACGTCCTGGCCAGTTATGGGGAGCATGATCGGGTAACCCTGTTCACCATCGACAGCACCTATCAGTTGCACTTTGCCAGCGATACGCTTCCGGCGGTAGCTCAGTTCGGTAGCCACGTGGTGGATCTGGGGCTTGATGGCTCCCGGCTTTATCTTCCCATTCTGAGGCATCTTCACATCTATGACATCAGCGATCCCGCCAACCCGGTGCAGACCGGTGACATTCCTCTTTCTCCGTTGATGAGGGATGTGGCCTTCCAAGACGCGCTGGCAGCGGTAGCGATGTTACCCTCGCGAGTGCTGTTAATCGACCTGGCCTCCGCTTCAGGGCTGGATACTCTGGAAGTTTCCGGCACGGTCGGTAATGTGGAATTTGGGGGAACAAACGTTTATGCGCTGAACGGCTTTACCGAAGGTAACGAAATTCAAATTATCGACGCCTCTCAACCGACGAACTTGCGAGTGGCGGCAACCATCACCGTGGCGTCGGTCATCCCCGGCGCTTATGCCCGTCCGATTGTGGAGATGGTGGGCATCGGCGATTATTTGCTGCTGGGATTGAAAGATGGGATGATCGTGTATGACTGCTTCGACCCCAATTATCCGGTGGAGGTAGCCCATTTCCGCACCGGCCTGGCGGTGCCTGCGCTGACCTGGCAGAATCCCCAATTCTACATCGGGCAAACCGGCGATCCCCAATTTGGTGCCGGATACTATGTGTTTGACGAAGCCCTGGGCATCGACGACGCTTCACCGCGACCAACGCCCCGAACGTTCCGGCTGTTTCAGAATTTCCCCAATCCCTTTAACCCCGCCACCACCATTCGGTTTGCCCTTCCCGATGTCCGCTTTACCACGTTGAAGGTATATGATCTACTGGGGAGAGAGATCAAAACCCTGATCAATCGGAGGCTGACGCCGGGCGAATACACCGTGCAATGGGACGGAACGGATGCTTCGGGCGCCCCGGTGAGCAGCGGGGTGTATTTCTACCGACTAACGGCGAAGAAAATACCTTCCGCTTCCGGGGAGACGTTTGTACAAACCCGGAAGATGGTGTTGCTCCGATAATATTATAGAGTTAACCGGTGTTCCGTAAAATCTTGAATTTTTCATCGAAGGCCGGGGAGAAAAGATCATGAAACGTATACCCCTCTGGTTTTTTGTCATCCTGTTGTTGGGGTACTCCGCATGTAACAAAACCCCTGAAGCCCCTGCTGAGAACGACGTTTTGGTCATACCGGTGGAAGTCAGACGAATTGAATGTGTGAATGTATTTACGATTCCTCATGAATTCGTGGCCCAAAGCCGGGAAGAACTTGACCAGATATTCAATCATGTCCAAACAACCCTCCCGTGTTACCCACTGGAAGATCTACGGAGTACGGATTTTGAACAATATGCCCTTCTAGGAAAAGTGATTACCGGTAGCGGTTGCTGCCCACCTGAGGTTGATTCTCGCCTGGAAGGGGATGCAGGTACTGGAAAATATACTCTGAATCTGACCGTAACCGAGAGAGGAGTGTGCGAAGTGTTCTTTTCCTGGTTGCAGGTGTATGTGGTACCGGCTATTTCCGATCGAATTACGCTGAGAGTCGTGGAAAGGCGAAGATTCAAGGGAACCTGTCCATAGCGGAGAATAACTTTTTTCATCCACAGGAGATCGGTTCCTTTTTTGCAGAAAATTCACAATTTTCCATTATGAGAGCCGGAGGAATGATGCGACCACCGATGTTAGCGATAGGTATCATTTTATTGAGCATTTTGGGATGCCAACAAAGAAACCTGGAGAGTGCGCCGGTGAAGACGAAGGAACAGGAAATTCGGCTGGCCCCCGGGGAGAGCCATACACTGAGCGCCGGCGGGGTCAGTTTTACCTTTCTGGAGGTGGCCAACGATTCCCGGTGCCCCAGAGGGGCCACCTGCGTGTGGGAAGGCGATGCGGCGGTGGTGGTGGGACTCCACCACATCGAAATCTCCCGCATCGACACGCTGCACACCACGTTGAAGCCTCACAGCTTGAATTGGGTGGGGTACACCATCACCCTGAAGCAACTGGACCCGTATCCGGTGAAGGGGGAAACCATTGATCCCCGGAATTATGTGGCAACCTTTACTGTAACCACCGGAAAAAATAAGTAGGGGAGAATAAACCGGGAGCTTTGATGATCCTGGA
>CAYQGB010000014.1:0-25949 GCA_964416895.1 uncultured Calditrichaceae bacterium | reverse complement strand
ACCACCGGAAAAAATAAGTAGGGGAGAATAAACCGGGAGCTTTGATGATCCTGGATGCTGCATATCCAGTATCCAGCATCCAGTATCCAGCATCCAGTATCCAGCATCCAGGAGAATAAACCGGGAGCTTTGATGATCCTGGAGGCTGGATATCCAGCATCCAGTATCCAGAAACAAGGAGGGATAGGGGATGAGAACCCTGGTGTTTCTGGCGGTGGCGGCCGTTCTGGCCGCCGTGGCCGCCTGTCAGGAGAAATCGGTAATGAATGAGGGATTACCGAAACCGGAGAATGGGGGGCAGGTGCTACTGGAGGAAAGCTTTGAACGTGACGGTCAGCCCTCTCACGAGGGCTGGGAAGTTCCCCTGGCCTCGTTTGCCAATGAGGCCCCGGAAGACGGCGGACAATGGTCGCTGCAACTGGAGCCGGGATGGGCGCCGGATGAAGGATACGGAAAAATCTGTCTTTCCGACACTCCCGGCCAGAGCAAATACCGGCTGACGGTCTGGGCCAAAGACGTGCATGCCAGTGGCCGGGGATACGTTTCCCTGGGAGTGCTCTCCGGCGGAGAAATCACTCAGGAGCGACGGGTGTTTGTGAATTCGCCGCAGTGGGCCCCGGTAACGCTGGAAGTCACCCTGAACCTTCAACCGGGAGAGGAAATTTGCATCAAACTCTCCGCGGGCATGACCGAAGTCGCTACCTGGCAAGTCCGCTTCGACCGGGTGCGATTAGAACGGATGTAAAATTCGTAATAGGGAGAGGATCATCATGCTCAGGAAAACGGTGCTCCTTCTCGTGCTCCCTCTCGCTTTTGTCGGCTGCGACCTGTTAGACGGCGGGATCGACAGCATCGATCAGGAGCAACTGGAGCCGCTGGAAGGAGGGATCAACTTCTCGGTGCGGGAATTCCATCCCGGGTATCAGGAAAATGTGGCGCCGGAAATTTTTCTTTTCGCCGCCACCGAAAAGATCTTCCCTTGCTTCAATTATTACCTTCACTCCGAAATAGTCACGTTGGGGAATACCATTCTGGTGGCCATTCAGGGAGCGAAAAAACCGGACATTTGTTTAACCGCCCTGGGGCCGGCGCGCATGCAGGAACCCCTGGAATTATCCCCCGGCGTGTATCATCTGGTATGGAAATACCGGGACGCCACCGATGTCTATCAACTGGAAATTACCGATACCTCAATTGTGGTCAGCGGAGACAGCGGAAGTTTTACCCGGCCGGAGTTCCACACCTTCTGGCGGTATCCGCCGAATTCTTTTGCCCTGGTATGCGGCACCACCCCGGAATTCCCCACCATCCGCGATGAATTCGTGGATACTCTGCTCAGCGTGGTGTCGTTGCGGGAATTCCAGTTTCCCCGGGGCGGGGTGATACCTTATCCCACCCGTAGTTCCGGCCACTACATCGATCTTCCGGCGCGATATTTTTACTATGATACGGAGGCGGATTACGACCGGGCCGGAGAAGTGCTGAGGGATTTTTCCCGGCGCCGGATCAGGCCCGGTTCCGGGGTGAGCATCTATCTGGTCAACTGGAAGAATCGGTGGTTTCGTTCCTGGCATCCGGGAGGCTGAAGCTAATGAACCGATCACCGCGGTTCTTCGGAAGGCTTTCGTTTCGCGCCCGAATCATCCTCACCTTCACCAGCCTGACGGCGGTGCTGGTGCTGGTCTTCTCCCGGGTGGGCTACCTGTCGGTGCGGGAGATTTATCTGGCCCAGCTGGCGGATCAAACCAACCTGATCACCCGCCTGATCGCCCGGGAACTGCCGCCCCGGTACCTGACATTCCTGGAGGAAGAAATTTCTCCCGCCTCGGCCCTGGAATACTACGTGCAGTCGCTGCGCACCCATCGCGAAGGCCTGCTGCTGACCAACGCCTTCATCTTCGATGATCAGTTGCGCATTCTGGTGCAGGCCACCCCGGAAGGACTACCGGGGCATCGGGATCCCCTGCTGCTGCTCAACCGCACCGAGATCGCCTCCCTGAAGGTGGGCGAATCCACCACTTCCCTGCCCTTCAAAGGCAAGGACGGGCAGTGGTATCTGTGGGGATTTTACCGTCTGGATGAGCGGCACTGGCTGGGCATTCAGGAGAGCGCCGCCCGGCTGGCGGAGGTAGAGTCCCTGTCCCGGGTGTTCTGGGGAATCGGCCTGGGCGGGGTGCTGCTGACGGTCATCTGCGGCGTCTGGCTGGCCCGCACCCTGGCCCGACCGGTGGAGCAACTGGTGCGGTTCAGTCGCCGCCTGGGAGAGGGCAACTTCTCCGCTCCGGCGCCCGGGGGCATCTCCGGAGAACTGGGCATCCTGGCGGAGGCCCTGGATCGCATGCGCCGGGACCTGGATCGACATCACCGAGAAAAGGAGGCCATGCTGGCACAGATTGCCCATGAAATTCGCAACCCCCTGGGCGGCATGGAACTGCTGGCCGGATTGGTGAAGGAGGATCTTCAGAAACACGGCGGCAATGGGGAATACCTGGACAGAATTCTTGCCGAGATTGCCGGGCTGAAGGCGCTGGTCAACGCCTATTTAACCTATAGCCGCCCTCAGCCGGCTCAACCGGAATCGGTGCCGGTGGAGGAAATCGTGGCCGAGGTGGAACAACTCTGCCACACCGCCTTGCAGGAAAAGCAGGCGCAGTTGATCTTTGAGGGCGAGCCGCTGCGCATCCGGTTTGATCGGGGGCATCTGCGTCAGGTGCTGTTGAACCTGATTCGCAACAGCCTGGAGAACATCGGCGAGGGAGGGCGCATCCGGGTGCGGGCGCGGCGAAACGGCGCGGCCACCATCCTGACGGTGACCGACGACGGCCCCGGTATTCCCGGGGATCATCTGGAAACGATCTTTGAGCCGTTTTTTACCACCCGTGCCAACGGCACCGGTCTGGGGCTGGCGGTATGCAAAAAGCTATGCCGGGAGAATCGGGCCGACATCTCCGCCCGGAATCGCCCCGAAGGCGGCTGCGAATTTGAGATTGTGCTGGAAGAATAGGGCAAACGGCGCAGTTTTTGTCTTGCGCATTTATCAGAAAGAGCTAAGAAGTTTGCTAAATGAATTTCCGTATTGCGTAATGCGTATTGCGTAATCGTATTAGCAACAAATCATTATTTTATACGCAATACGAAATACGCAATACGCAACTTTTCATCACGTTTCACGAAACATCGGCTTCATTGTTGAGGAAGGGCGTTCATTCCATGGCCAAAACCGACATCTTTATTGTGGAAGATAACCCCACCATGCGCCTGGGAATGGCCGAGGCGCTGCGGCGAGAGGGGTACACCGTGGCCGACTTCCAGAGCGGCCCGGAAGCCCTCCAGGCCCTCGCTCACCAGTCGCCGCCGCTGGTCATCTCGGATCTGAAAATGTCCCCCATGGACGGCATTGAGTTGCTGAAGGCGATCAAGGAGCAGCAACCGGCCACCGAGGTGATGATGGTTTCCGCCTACGGCACGGTGGAGACGGCGGTGCAGGCCATGCAACTGGGGGCGGCGGATTTCATCACCAAGCCGTTTTCCACCGGGGAGCTGCGGATGCGGGTGAAACGAGTATGGGAGCGCATTCAACAGCGGCAGGAGATCGACCGGCTGGTGGAACAGACCCGGCTGCTGCAGGAGGATCAATTCGAGGAGATGATCGGCCACTCCCCGCCCATGCAGCGGCTGTTCCAGTTGATCCGGCGGGTGGCGGAAGAGGATAGCACCGTGCTCATCGAAGGGGAAAGCGGCACCGGCAAGGAGCTGGCAGCCCGGGCCATCCATCGCCACAGCCCCCGGGCCGATCGACCGTTTATCACCGTCAACTGCGGGGCGCTGAATGAAAACCTGTTGGAAAGCGAACTGTTCGGTCACGAGAAGGGCGCCTTCACGGGCGCCATTCGCCGGAAAAAAGGGCGGTTCGAGCTGGCCCACGGGGGGACTATCTTTCTGGATGAAGTGGGAGACATCCCCCCGGCCATGCAGGTGAAGCTGCTGCGGGTGCTTCAGGAAGGCGAATTCGAGCGCGTGGGCGGCGAGGAAACCCTCAAAGTGGATGTGCGGGTCATCGGGGCCACCAACCGCAGTTTGAAGCAACTGGTGATGGAAGGAAAATTTCGGGAAGATCTGTATTACCGGCTGAGCGTCATCCCCATCACCCTGCCGCCGTTGCGGGAGCGCCGGGAGGACATTCCCGCCCTGGTGGAACACTTCCTGGGCAAACGTCGGGGCAACCGCCCTCCCAAACGCATTTCCCCCGAAGGGATGAAACTGCTGATGGAATACCACTGGCCGGGGAACATCCGGGAACTGGAGAATCTCATCGAGCGGCTGCAGGTGATCTCCCCGGGGCCGGAAATCGACGCCGGATTGATCGCCGCCCAGCTGGGACAGGCGCCCATCGCTCCCGGCGCCGGCTACGACCACCTGCCCCTGGAAGAGGCCGTGGCCGCATTTGAGAAAAATCTTATCCTGCATGCGCTGAAAAAAGCCGGCGGTGTCAAAACACAGGCGGCCCGCCTGCTGGGCATCCGCCCCAGCACGTTGTATTACAAACTGGAAAAGTATGGATTACTGTAGGACAGGCTTCCAGCCTGTCAGGTAAGGCCGGGCTTCCAGCCTGTCCCCATATCCAAACCAGTATCATCAGGTGACCGAGATGAGACAGACAATTTTTACCGGGATGCTGCTAAGCCTCCTGATCATTCCCGCATGGGCGCAGGGAATCGCAGACCTGGAAAGAGAATACGAAGCGGTTCGGCAGCGGTTGGTTCAAGCCACCGCTCAACTGGACTCGCTGAATACTCTGCTGGAACGGCAAACCGCGGCCATTGATCGGGAAAAGCGGCAACCCCACCCCGACGCCGATCACATCCGCCGCCGGATGGCCGAAAGCCTCTCTCTCAGCGAGGAGATTCGCCGCCGGCAGAAACAGACGGAACAGTTGCAAAAACGGCTGGAAGTGCTGGGCTGGCAGCTATCTCGAAAATATGCCGCCCTTCTGGATTCCCTCCAGGCGGTGGAAGCTTCCGGCAAGTTCGATGGTGACTCCCGGCAATTGCGGGAAGAAATTCTCCGCTACACCGAGCGGTATCTGCTGTTTTCCCCTGCGCTGCAAGCCCTCCGGTTTGATCCCCGCAAGGTGCGAGAGATCGATCCTGCCGCGGCGAGGGATTCCCTGGAGCGCCGCTTTGCCCGGGAATATCTGCGGCAGGCTCTGGCGGAGGTGGATTCCCATCTGGCGCAACTGGCGGAAAACCGCCGGGAGGTGGAAGAGGCCCTCCGCCTGGAACAGGAAGCACAGGAGTTTGTGGAAGAGGTGGAGGGAAACTACCTGGGAGCGCTGGGGCAATCGTTTACCATATCCGAACCGACGGAAAACGTCGCGGTCACCGCTAATCGCGGGAACGATAGAATAGGGACCTACTCCGGCGAGGCCATCGCGATTCAACAGCAACAGCGCATGACCCTGTTTTTCCGGCAACTGGAGTTGATGGGAGAACCGCCCCTTTCCGCCGGGGAGATTTTGAACGATCCCGCCAATCTCTCCCTGTCGGCATACGGAAAACTGCTGGCCGAAGCGGAGCACCGGCTAAAACGATTTCGGCAACTGATTGAGGATAAATTGGAAGGAAAATCCCGATAACCCCAACCCGGCCCGCACCACTTTCCCCCTTTCAATTAACTCCCGATTGTCGTATTTTCCCATGCGTACCGGGCAGGCGCCGGTTGCGCAGTACCCAACAGGTTCTCCGGCAGTTTACCACCGGTCAGGAATTCCATGAAGCTGGTTTTAACCCATACCTATTTTCTGGAAGAGGATGCGCACGAAAAGCGGGTGATGAAGCCCTACCCGCCGCTGGGACTGCTGTATCTCTCCGCATATTTGAAGCAGCATCAGGTGG
This sequence comes from uncultured Calditrichaceae bacterium, assembly GCA_964416895.1. GTDB lineage: Bacteria > Calditrichota > Calditrichia > RBG-13-44-9 > J075 > CAYQGB01. Next base: position 20,055 of record CAYQGB010000014.1, on the reverse strand, counting down.
ATGTGCAGGTGTATGATACCACCTTTTCTTCCTTCCCGGAACTGATTGCCTACCTGGAAGCGGAAAAACCTGATGTGCTGGGCATCCACTGCAATCTGCTCACCAAATTCACCGTGCTGAAGCTGATCCGCTACTGCCGATCAAAAGGGATCATCGCCCTGTTAGGGGGGCCGGATGCTTCCACTCAGGTGCAGGAGTTTCTGGATTACGGGGCGGATATCATCATCAGCGGAGAGGGAGAGGAGCCGTTGCTGGCGGTGTTGAAGGCGCTGGGAAAGGGGGACAAACACCATCTGCAGGGCATCCCCAACGTCAGCTTTCGGGATGAGGGGGGCGCCATTGTGCAGAATCCCCGCCAGGCCAGCCGCCGTCATCTGGATGAGTATCCCTTCCCGGATCGAGAGGCCATCGACCTGCATCGTTATCTGGATACCTGGGAACGGCATCACGGGGTGCGGTCGGTATCGCTGATCACCGCCCGGGGGTGTGCGTTCACCTGCAAGTGGTGCAGCCATTCGGTGTACGGGCATACCCACCGGCGGCGGCGCCCGGAGAAAGTGGTGGAAGAGATTCAGATGCTCCGGGAACGCTATCGCCCCACCCATCTGTGGTTTGCCGACGATGTATTCACCGTAAACAAGCGGTGGCTGCTCCACTTTCATCAACTGATGAGCGAAGCGGGGATTCGCCTGCCCTTCGAGTGCATCGCCCGCGCCGACCGCCTGGACGAAGAGCTGGTTGAGGTGTTGAAAGACCTGGGATGTTATCGCATCTGGTTCGGAGCGGAATCCGGCAGCCAGCGCATTCTGGATGCCATGTCCCGGGGGGTAACCCGGGAGCAGATCGCCGACGCCACCCGCTGGTGCCGGAAACACGGCATCCAGGCGGGCTACTTCGTGATGTTCGGCTATCCGGGAGAGGAATTGCCCGACATCTACCAGACCATCGAATTTGTGCGGGATCAGCAGCCGGATGTGTATTTGACCACCGTGGCCTACCCCCTGCGAGGTACAGCCCTGTATGAGGAGATCAAAGATCGCATCCTGTATCCCAACGGCTGGACATCGCACCTTCAGCGGGAACTGGACATTCAGGGGCGCTTTCCCCGGCGGCTGTATGACTATGCGGCGCGAAAATTAGCCAGCGAGTATCGCCGGATGGAGCTGCGGCACACTCGTCGCCATCCCCTGCGACAGATGCTCCACGCCCTCCGCTCCGCCTATTGCGATCTGCGCATGAAGCAACTCTCCCATCGGCGCACCGAAAACCCCCGATAGCATGCCTGCTTTCAATCCCACATCCTTCTCCGCGGTTCGGGAAACCTTTGACGGCTACGCCCACGGGTACCGGGAGCGATTCAACCTCAATCCCCTGGGGCACTACCAGCGGGAGCAGGTGCATCGGATCATGGCCGAATACCTCCGGTCGGGGGATCGCATTCTGGATGTGGGCTGCGGCCCCGGATCGGATTTCCCTTTCTACAAAGCCCTGAACCTGCGGGTGGATGCCATCGACATCTCCCCGGAGATGGTGACCCAGGCCCGGCAGGTTGCCCGGAACCTTTTTCTGTCGGCCGGTATCCGGCAGGCATCCCTGGAGGCTTTCTCCGCCCCCTCTACCTATGATGCGGTGATCCTCAATTTCGGGGTGATCAATGCGCTCTCGCCCCTGTCCTCGGTACTGGATAAGCTCGGGGAGTTGGTGGCTTCGGGAGGTGTGTTGTTCCTCACCGTCATGCCCCCTTTCCATCTCTTCTGGATGATGGAAATGATCGTGAGAGGGCAGTGGCGAAAGGCCCGGCAGCGGCTGTTCGGGCGACAGGTTGTGGTGGGCAAAAAGATGCAGTGTTTCTATTATCGTCAGAAGGATATTGAGAGGGCTACTACCTTTCCCCTCAGAGTGGATCGACGGGTGCACCTGGGGGCGGTGTTGCCCACGCCGGAGCAATACGCTCGCTTTCCCCGCCTTCGGGGAATTGCCCATGTCCTTCTCCCGCTGGATCGACGACTCTCCACCCGGCTTCCCGACGCCGCCGGCGGGGATCATGTGTGTTACGTGCTCCGCCATCTTTGATCTTTCATCTTTCCGTGAAACGTAAAACGTGATACGTGAAAAGGAGTAAGTTAGGTATCGTGCCTGACACCATTCACGCAAAACCATCACAAACCTGTACTTGCTGAACAACCTCGTGAACGCGGAGCCAGGTCTATTACGCATCACGCATCACGTTTCACGAAAGTTTGCCTGAATTCTCAAAGTAGATATGGCCGATTGGCTAAGCCAAATCTCCTTAGTACGAAGGAACCGATCACGCATCACGTTTCACCCCTGCCATGGCGGGGCAAAAACTCAGAAGTTCTACCCGGCAAAGCAACGCAAGTTTTTACCCATAACGAGTATTATGGAGATAAAAAAGCTGCCCTCAGCCACTACCGGTCGGCTGCTCTATCTTTCTTCCCCGGAGCAGGATACCGCTTTCGCCGCCCTGTATACACAGGTGCGAGAACAAGAGGGGCGCATCTACCCCGATGAAGTGGTTCAGCGGCTTCCGGAGATCGACCGTGGGCATCCTCTGGAGGAAGAGTGGAAGATGCGGCGGGATTCCGCCCGGCGACTGTGCCGGTATCTGCGGGGACGCCCCGGCCCGTTGACCATCCTGGAGGTGGGATGCGGCAACGGATGGCTGTCGGCACAGATGGCCCGAATACCCCGCACGCAGGTGGTGGGACTGGATGTCAATCCCCGGGAACTGGAACAGGCCGCCCGGGTGTTTGCCGAGGTGAGCAACCTGTGTTTTGTGTACGGCAATCTGTGGCAAGATACGCCACCCCATCATCCGTTTGATGTCATCGTACTGGCCAGCGTCGTGCAGTACTTCCCCGATCTCTCCCGGCTGATCCGCCGGTTGCAGGAAATGCTCAAGCCCGAAGGGGAAATTCACATTCTGGACAGCCCGTTTTACTCTCCCGAGACTGTGGATTCCGCCCGACATCGCACCGCCGCGTACTACCGGGCGCTGGGCGTGCCGAAAATGGCCCGGCATTACTTCCACCATTTGCAAGAGGCTCTGGCGCCGTTTCATCCGCACCTCGCTTATGATCCGGGGTCGTTCCTCGCCCGTATCCGGCGGCGCTGGCTGCGCCAGGCGCTATCGCCTTTTCCCTGGTTTGTAATTCGCAAATGCCCCTGAGTACAAATTCCAATCCCTGAACAATCCCGATATGAACCGGCTTCCCGCCACATTTCGGAATCGGCTGTTCCCGGCATTGCGGCGGATTATGACCGCCCCCCGGGTGTTGTTTGCCGGGGGAATGCTGCTCACACTGTTCACGGTTCGGGTGGCCGCCGATTTCAACGGTCTGTACGGGCAGGACAGCCACGAATATCTCCGCTACTGCCGGCGGTGGGTGGAATTCCTGACCACCGGCGCATCCCCGGGAGATTATTTCTGGCCGGTGAACTATCCCCTCTGGGGGGCGTTGCTCACGCTGCTCACCGGCGACGCCGTATGGGCGCTGCAACTGTTGTCCATGATCTCGGTGGCAGTCACGGTGCTCTACGTGGAGCGGTTTCTCCGGCGGCTGTACCCGGAAATTTCCCGGAGGGATCGATGGCTCTATCCGGGATTGTTCCTGTTCCTTGCTCCTCTGTTCTTTCGCAGCGGGCTGCTGGTGATGTCCGATGCCCTGGCGACGGCGTTCACCCTGGCGGGGCTGTATCACGCCTGTTGTTACGGGCAGGATCAGCGGCGGAAGCATCTGTGGTGGGCGGCCTTTTTCATCGCCTCGGCGGTGATGACCCGTTATCAGACCGCGGTGGTGTTGCTGTTGCCGGTGGTGCTGTTGTTCCGGCACCTCGTGCGCTACCGTCGTTGGGGGGACGGGCTGGCCGCCCTGGCCATCGCCGGCGCCTGTTTCGTTCCTCATCTGTATGTTCGGGGGGAACACTGGGCGGATTTTCTAAACCATGCCGCGCTGACCCGGTGGTCGCTGAACCACTGGTGGATGAGCGAATTCCACAACCAAACCGGCTACTTTCACTATCGCTGGCCCAATCTGGTGTATGCCTTCAGCCATCTGTTTCATCCGGGCTTCCTGCTGCCGGGGGTGTTTTTCCTGCTTTCCCTGCGGTTCCGGGACTGGCCTTCCCGGGAGCATCGGCTGCTGGCCTTCCTCGCAGGAGTGCACAGCCTGTTTCTGGCCGGAATTCCCTTCCAGAGTCTGCGGTTTTTGCTGCCGGCCTTCCCCCTGGTGATCCTCCTGCTGTTTCCCGCATATCACCGGATTCGCCGGCGGTTCTTTTCCGGCAAGGCCGTGGGAATCATCTTTGTGGTGCTTCTGATCGGTATTCAGGGGGCATTGATTCGGCGGTATCTAACCCCGCTGGTGGAACTGAACCGGGAGGAACGAGAAATTGCAGAGGCGGTGCGACAGGTCGCTCCGCAACGCCCGATCTACACCTTTGCCATCGACGGGGCGCTGCGGAGCTACGGGGTGAAGAATCCCATCATCAATCTATGGGCGGAAGCATTGGCCGGGGTGGATACCACCGCGGTGGTGCTGTTTAACGAATCCCGGTTTGCCCGGACCTTCGCCGGAAAAACACCCATGCAAAACTGGGAATTCATCCGCCGGAATTACCCGCTGGATACGCTGGCGGTGTGGCCCAACGGGTGGGTGCTGGTAGAGGTGTCCGGTTCCGGTAAAAATCCGCCATAGGGTGGAATAGAACTGCTTCCCATTCCCTTCTTGCCTCTGCCCGGCTTATTTGCTATAATGGAGCAACATCAAAAACGAACGGAGGTTTGCCATGTCTCAAAAAACGTTCAATGAGATGGCCATGGAAATGTTGCGCATCTATTTTTCCTGCCATCCCGATAAACTTCCTGCGGATGAAGATAAGGCCCTTAAAGAACTGCTTCGCCTGCACGGCAAGTTTAAAAATGAGTTGATTGAACGGGGCATTCGCCGCAACGAAGATTTCTTCAGCGACAAGGTTTGAGGAGAAGGCCTCAGAAAAATCCCCCTGCCGAACCTCATCCGGCGGACGGGTATCATTCCCAATCTCAATCTGCCGGGCGAGGCTCGGCATTTTTATATCCCGCAAGCCGGCGCAGGCGTCCACCCGGCCCCCCCGGGGATGGAGGCCTCTCCCCATCGCTGAATCCAATCGACGCAATAACACCAGGAGAGTCTCAGGGGCATCCATGCAGACGAGTACCAGGCGAACACTGGATATTCTGTATCAGGACGAATGGCTGGTAGCGGTGGATAAACCTTCCGGTATCCACGTGCACCCGACCCATCTTTCCAGAGGGGAGGATAGTTGCCGGCGGATTTTGCGGGATCAACTGGGAAGGCGGGTATATACCGTGCATCGGCTGGATCGGGCGACTTCCGGAGTATTGCTGGTTGCCCTGGATGTGGATACGGCACGGGCCCTCAATCGGCTGTTCGAGGAACGGCAGGTGAAAAAGCAGTATCTGGCGGTGGTGCGGGGCTATACCGAAGCACAGGGAGTAATTGATCACCCTTTACGAAAGGTGCGTTTTGGAGAACCCAAACCCGCCCGAACCGAATACCGCCGCCTGGCCACGGTGGAACTACCGTATGCGGTGGGGAAATTTCCCACCGCCCGATATTCGCTGGTGGAAATTTATCCCCACACCGGTCGCAAGAATCAAATCCGCCGCCATTTCAACCACATCGCCCACCCCATCATCGGCGACACCGCATACGGGGACAACAAACACAACCGCTTTTTCCGGGAGCACTTCGGCATCCATCGCCTGCTGTTGATGGCCACGGAGTTATCGTTTGTGCATCCGCACACCGGGCAGCCCCTGACCATCCGGGCGCCCATTCCGGCGGAGGTGGCAAAAGTACTGGAAAGCCTGGGCTGGCTGGAAGTATGCCGGGAAAGGGGTTACGCCTTACCGGCACCGGAAGAAGATTTTTGAGAGGCGGGGGCTTTTGCTCGCAATCCCCGATATTCCGCACAGTACTCCGTTAAAGGGCAGATGTCGCAGCGGGGATTTCGGGCGCGGCACACTTTGCGCCCGTGCCAGATCAGCCAGTGATGGGCCTGCCCCCACTTTTCCCGGGGAATATGCTCCATCAACTGTTTTTCCGTGTTCAACTCGTTGGTGGCCTCGGCCAGACCAATGCGATTGGCCACCCGAAATACGTGAGTATCCACCGCGATGGCCGGAATCTGAAACGCGGTGCTCATCACCACATTGGCCGTTTTCCGCCCTACCCCCGGAAGCCGGGTCAACTCCTCTCGCGTTCGGGGCACCTTTCCGTTGTGTTCTTGCAGCAGCTTGTGCACCATCGCCAGAATGTTCCGGGCCTTGCTCCGATACAACCCCACCCGCTTGATCTTCTCCTCCAGCTCTTCCACCGACAATTTGGCGAACGATTCCGGGGTGGGATGTTCCTGAAACAGGGAGCGGGTAATTTTGTTCACCTGATCATCGGTGCTCTGGGCGGATAGAATGGTGGCGACTAACAGTTGAAAATCGCTGTTGTATTTCAGAGCGGTGGTGGTACCGCCGTATTCCCGTTCCAGAATTTCCAGCACTGCCCGTCGCGCTTCCGGTGACAGCAACATATCTGTACTCCTTTTTCCTCGAAGCCTGAAGATAGAATTTTCGGTTTACCGGGGCTGTTATAGTTTCCCCGAACGCAGAATGGCAATCACCAACCACAATCCCAGCAGCCCGGCGATGACATAGCCGGTAATCCCCAGAATGGAAAAGCCTCCCAGAAAAGGACCTTTATCGATCAGCATGATGATGCTGGAGCCGATGATCAGGGCGGCGATGATCAGACTGAAGGCCAGGCGATTGCTGGAGCGATCCAGCTCCTGGATAAAATGATCCAGCCCTTCGTGGCGCATGCGCACGGTGGCGTCCCCCCGTTTGAGCCGTTGCAGAATGGAGCGCAATTCCATCGGGAGCACCTTCAAAAAACTGACCGAATCTTCATACAGACGAAGAAAATCCCGGAATTGCTGCTGAGGGCGCATGCGCTTCATGATCAGGCGACGCACGTAAGGGCGGGCTTCGCCCAGGATGTCGAACTCGGGATACAACTTCTGGCCGATGGCATTTTGCTGCATCAGCGCCTTACCCATCATCGACAACTCCACCGGCAACCGAATGCGGTGGCGGCGGACAATTTCAAATAGTTCGGAAAGAATTTGAGGAAGGCGAAGCTCGTGCAGGGCCAGCCCGTGATACCGATCGATGAACTCATACACATCCCGGCGAAATGCCCGGGTATCCAGGTCAAAATCCACATATCCCAGATCGTAGAATGCCCGCATGAGATCGTCGATGTCTTTTTGCACCACTCCTCGCAGCAGTACGGCCAGGGCATCTTTGGTTTCATCATCCAGCGTGCCCACCATCCCGAAATCCACCGGAGCAATGACCAGACCGGGCAGAATCAGAATGTTGCCGGGATGGGGGTCGGCGTGGAAAAAGCCGTGCTCGAAAATTTCTTTCAAGGTGGCCCGTGCCCCCCGGATGGCCAGTTCCTTCCGTTCTTCTTCGGGCAGGCTGGTATAATCGAATTGGGTCAGGGGGGTGCCGGGGATATACTCCATGGTCACCAGGTGGGAGGTGGTCAGCTCCCAGCAAACCCCGGGAATATAGACGGTGGGGTCGTGAGAAAAATTCCGCCGGAAGCGGTCGATATTGTGGGCTTCCCGGATAAAATCCAGTTCCCCCCGGATGGTGCGGGAGAACTCCTCCACAATGCCCACCGGATTATACAGCATTCCGTCGGCGGTATATTTTTCCACCAGGTGGGCCAGATCGTACAGGATCAAAATATCCTCTTCGATGACCTGGCGAATGTTGGGGCGCTGAATTTTCACCACCACTTCCTGCCCGTCCCGGGTCACCGCCCGATGCACCTGAGCAATGGACGCCGCCGAGATGGGCTGAGGATCAAAGGAACGGAAATAGGCCTCTATGGGGCCTCCCAGTTCCTTCTCCACCATCAGGATGGCCTCTTCGCCGGGGAATCCCGGCACATCATCCAACAGGTGGGCAAATTCCCGGGCGTATTCGATGGGGATTACATCCGGGCGGGTGCTCAGCAGTTGGCCGAATTTGATGAACGTGGGCCCCAATTCCTCAAAGGCCAGGCGAATCCGCTGGGGCCGGGAAATGCCTTCCACGGGCAACTTGCGCGATTCTGTGCTCAGTTTGCGGCGAAAACGGAGATAGTATTCCAGCCGGATGGTTTCCAGCAGATCCCCGAATCCGTACCGGGCCAGCACCCGCACAATCTGTTGATAACGCCGAAAGTGGCGGTAGGTGCGATGCAATGGAAAAATCGCCATGGAGTCTCATCAGGAATCGGATTTGCCCTTCGATTTCCGGGATGATGCCGCCGCTTCTGAAGTTGCCGTTTCCCGGGCCTCCAGCTGCTTTTCCAGCGCTTCCACTCGCTGCTTCAGGGCCTCTATCTCCTGGCGGCTGGGAATGCCCAATTCCTGGCGGCTGCGCTGAATGATGTCTTTGACTTTGGTGGCCACGGCCTTTTCCTGCTCCCGGGCTTTTTGCAGGAACTCTTCGATCAGCTTTCCCCGCTCACTCTGGGTGGCCTCCCCCCGTTTGATCAACTCATCCACAATCTCTTCTACCTTCTCGGCGGTAACCGTGATGGTCCCCACACCAAAATAAAACACCTTCTTCAACAATTCCTTCATGGCCACATTCCTCCTTATGTTTCGGTTTGTCGGTTCGACAATCTACCCCCTCCCGGGGAACGGGGTAAGAATTAAATTCCACTCTTACGAATTTGCGACATAGAGCACAGGCATAAATGCCGGGTACCGGAGATTCTGGCTACTTCCTTTCGAGGATTTTACACCGTCGTCTTTACCGAATATTTATAGTACAAGTTACGCTGTATTGCCACCTTTTTGCAAACAGTCACATAATTTTTAATTTCCACTGCCGACCGGAGAGGTAATTTTTAAACGATTGACATCCGAGGATTCGGAAAGTAAGTTTTGGGCGTTCCGGCAGTGGGACACCTTCTGAACACATTTTTCCACCCAGGTTATTGTTTTGTAGAGACATCGTTCAAGATTCCAAGGACAAGGAGGCAATGCATATGGCAGGCAAGAAGCGTAGCGGCTCTTCCCCGGCGGAAGAAAGCGGGCTGTTTACAGACATCCTGGCTCCCACCGAATCGGCAGAAAGTTCCTCCGCCGAAACAACTCCGGAGCCTTCCAAGGGATTGCAGTTCGCGCATTTCTTTTCCCGCCCCGATGTTCACCCCTTTGATGAGCTGGAATGGGAAAAGCGGGAAGCGGTGATCGCCGATGCCGGTGGCAACGTCATCTTCCGACAACCGGATGTGGAGGTGCCGAAAAAGTGGTCTCAGTTAGCCACCAACGTGGTGGTTTCCAAATATTTCCACGGCAAGTTGGGCACGCCGGAGCGGGAAACCAGCATCAAGCAGTTGATTAACCGGGTGTCCCGCACCATCACCGACTGGGGATTGAAAGATGGCTACTTTGCCTCCGAGAAAGATGGAGAAGTGTTTTATCGGGAGTTGACCTACCTGCTGGTCAATCAATACGCTGCTTTTAACAGCCCGGTGTGGTTCAATGTTGGGGTAGAAGAAAAACCTCAGTGCTCGGCATGCTTCATCAACTCCGTAGAAGATACCATGGAGAGCATTCTGGATCTGGCCAAGATCGAGGGGATGCTGTTCAAATACGGTTCGGGAACCGGCACCAACTTTTCCACTCTCCGTTCGTCAAAGGAAAGCCTTTCCGGCGGAGGGCGCGCCTCCGGACCGGTATCGTTTATGAAAGGGTTTGACGCGTTTGCCGGGGTCATCAAAAGTGGAGGAAAAACCCGCCGGGCGGCCAAAATGGTGATCCTGAACATTGATCACCCCGACATCGTGGAGTTCATCAACTGCAAGGCCAATGAAGAGAAGAAAGCCTGGGCACTGATCGACGCCGGCTACGACGGCTCCATTGACGGGGAAGCCTACAGTTCGGTGTTTTTCCAGAATGCCAACCACAGCGTGCGGGTCACCGATGAATTTATGGAAGCGGTGGAAAAAGACGGGTCATGGACCACCCGGGCGGTAACCACCGGCGAACCCATGGATACCTACCGGGCGAGGGATCTCATCCGCATGATTGCCGAATCCACCCACATCTGTGGCGATCCCGGCATGCAGTTCGACACCACCATCAACGACTGGCACACCTGCCCCAACTCCGCACGCATTAATGCCTCTAATCCCTGCAGTGAATACATGTTTATCGACAACACCGCCTGTAATTTGGCTTCTCTGAACCTGATGAAATTCATGGATGAAGACGGCAACTTTCAGGTGGAAGCATTTCGCAAGGCGGTGCGCACCATGATCACCGCCATGGAGATCATCGTGGACAATGCCAGCTATCCCCGTCCGGAAATCGCCCACAACTCCCATCTGTATCGCACGCTGGGATTGGGCTACGCCAACCTGGGCGCCCTGCTGATGTCTCTGGGTCTGCCCTACGACAGCGACGCCGGGCGGGCCACCGCCGCGGCCATCACCTCGGTCATGTGCGGAGAGGCCTACCGCACCTCTGCGGAATTGGCCGAAGCAATGGGGCCTTTTGAAGAATTTGAAAAGAATCGCCAGCCCATGCTCCGGGTCATCGACAAGCACCGGCAGGCCGCCCACCAGATCGAAGCCCAATACCTGCCGGAACCCCTGATAAACGCCGCCACCGGGGTGTGGGATGAAGCGTATGAGTGGGGCGAAAAGTTCGGTTATCGCAATGCCCAGGTGACCGTGCTGGCCCCCACCGGCACCATCGCCTTTATGATGGATTGCGACACCACCGGGGTGGAGCCGGATATCGCGCTGGTGAAATACAAAAAACTGGTCGGCGGCGGGATGTTGAAGATGGTCAATAATTCGGTAAAGCTGGCGCTAAAACGGTTGGGCTATTCCGACAAGGAAATCCACAAAATCGTTACGTACATTGACGAGAACGATACCATCGAAGGCGCTCCGGGACTGAAGGAGGAACATCTGCCGGTGTTCGACTGCGCCTTCAAACCCCTCAACGGGGTGCGCTCCATCCACTACATGGGACACGTGAAAATGCTGGCGGCGGTGCAGCCGTTCATTTCCGGAGCGATCTCCAAAACCGTGAACGTGCCGGAAGAGACCACCGTGGAGGAGATCATCGACATCTACATCCGGGCCTGGAAAATGGGGATCAAAGCCATCGCCATCTACCGGGACAATTCCAAACGCACCCAGCCTCTCTCCACCTCCATTCAGCAATCCGTCAAGGAATTCGGGCGACCCTATCGTCGGCGGTTGCCGGATGAGCGGCAGTCACTAACCCACAAATTCTCCGTGGCCGGCCACGAGGGATACATCACCGTGGGCATGTACGAAGATGGGTCTCCGGGAGAAATCTTCATCGTGATGGCCAAAGAGGGAAGCGTGGTTTCCGGGTTGGTGAATTCCTTTGCCACGGCCATCTCCCTGGCGCTGCAATACGGCGTGCCGCTGAAAGTGCTGTGCGATAAATTCACCCATACCCGGTTTGAGCCGGCGGGATTTACCAACAACCCCCAGATCCCCATGGCCAAGTCGATCATGGACTACATCTTTCGCTGGCTGGCGCTGAAATTTCTCCCCAAAGAAGAAAAGGAAAAATACGTCGGGCCGATCGAAACGGAAACCCCGTCCGAACAGGCCATTCAGCCTCCGGAACCCGTGAGTCTGGAAACTCCCGCCGCCAACGGAGAGCCTCCGAACCGCTCCAGCATCGAAGCCCAGGAAAAGCTGGTGTTCCAGACCCAGGCGGATGCGCCTCTGTGCAGCAACTGCGGTTCGATCATGGTGCGCAACGGCAGTTGTTACAAATGCCTGGAATGCGGCTCCACCAGCGGGTGCTCCTGATCCGCAAAACGGCGCTTCTGGTGACGGTCGAGAGGGAGAACCGGAATCGAATATACGAAAGCCCTGGGGAAGAACTCCTCAGGGCTTTTGTCATACTGCTTTTGAAGAAATCAGCGGTTATTCCACCGTGACGCTCTTGGCCAGATTGCGGGGTTGATCCACATTGCATCCTCGCATCACGGCGATGTGGTAGGCCAGCAGTTGCAGAGGGATAATGGAAACAATCGGTTGCAGGAAATTGAAGGTGGTGGGAATGGGGATGGTGTAATCCACCATATCCTTCAGTTTCTCATCCCCTTCGGAGACCACCGCAATTACCCGCCCCTTGCGCGCTTTCACTTCCTGGATGTTGCTGATAATCTTTTCATAGGTGCTGTCCTGGGTGGCAATGACCACCACGGGCATGTCTTCGTCGATCAGGGCGATGGGACCGTGCTTCATTTCCGCTGCCGGATAGCCCTCGGCATGGATGTAGGAAATTTCCTTCAATTTCAGGGCCCCTTCCAGAGCCACCGGATAGTTGTAGCCTCTTCCCAGATACAAAAAGTTACGATGGTCTTTAAACTCGGCGGCAATCTCCTTGACCAGCTCATCGCACTTCAGGGCCTGCTCCACCTTCTCCGGAAGGGCTTTTAACTCCTGCACGATTCGCCGCCCGGTTTCCGCAGACATGGTCTTGGTACGGGCAATCATCACCGTCAGCAGCGAGAGAGCGGTTACCTGAGAAGTGAATGCTTTGGTGGAAGCCACCCCGATTTCCGGCCCGGCGTGGATGTAGGTGCCTCCGTGGGTTTCCCGGGCAATGGTGGAACCCACCACGTTAACAATTCCCATGACCACCGCTCCTTTCCGCCGGGCTTCCCGAAGGGCGGCCAGGGTGTCCGCAGTTTCCCCGGATTGACTGATCACGATCACCAGATTATCATCCTGAATGATGGGATCCCGGTAGCGAAACTCCGAGGCATATTCCACTTCCACCGGGATGCGGCAGTGTTCTTCCAGCATATATTCTCCGATAAGCCCCGCATGATAGGAGGTGCCGCAGGCGGTAATGATGATCCGTCTGGCTCCGTACACGTGGCGCAGGATGGGATCCAGTCCCCCCAGCCGGGCCACCCCTTCTTCTTCGATCAACCGCCCCCGCATGCAATCGGCCACCGTTCGGGGCTGCTCGTAGATCTCCTTTAACATGAAGTGGGGAAAACCGGCCTTCTCGATGCGCTCCAGGTCGAAGGTCACCGTCTCCACCCGTTTATCCACAATCTCGTTATCCACCGTTTTGGTCAGGTATCCCTCCCGGCTGATGATGGCGATCTCCCCATCTTCCAGGTAGATGACATCCCGGGTGTGGGAAATGATGGCCGAAGCATCCGAGGCCACGATATACTCCCCCTCCCCCACGCCGACCACCAGGGGGCTGCCTTTTCGGGCAACGTACAGCTTATCCGGGTCATGCCGGGTAATTACCGCCAGACCGTAGGTACCTTCAATTTCCTGCAGAGCCGCGCGAAAGGCCTCCTCGAAAGAACCGGCCGTTTTACAAAATTCCTCGATCAGGTGGGCGATCACCTCCGTATCCGTCTCGGTACGAAACCGGTGCCCTTTCTCCGAAAGCATCTGGCGGAGGGCGGCGTAGTTTTCAATAATGCCGTTGTGCACCAGGGCGATGTTGCCCTCGGAATCGGTATGGGGATGGGCATTGGTCCGGGTCGGCTCGCCGTGAGTTGCCCAGCGGGTGTGGGCGATTCCCAGGGTCCCCTCCATGGGTTTCCCATCGATGATGCTTTCCAGCTCGGTGATCTTTCCCACCTGCTTTTCGATGGTAATCCGCCCCTCCTCCATCAAGGCCACTCCGGCGGAATCGTATCCTCGATATTCCAGCCGCTTGAGCCCTTTAATCAAAATCGGATAAGCCGGTTGATTCCCGATATAACCCACGATCCCACACATAACAAGCTCCTTTCGTTACTCCCATTCGATGGTTGCTGGCGGTTTGGAACTGATGTCGTACACAACCCGATTAATGCCTTTCACTTCATTGATGATGCGGGTAGCCACCTTCTGCAAGAACTCCGCCGGAAAGGGGTACCAGTCGGCGGTCATTCCATCGGTGCTGGTAACCGCCCGAAGGCCGATCACGTTCTCGTAGGTTCGCTCATCTCCCATCACCCCTACAGTTTGGACCGGCAGGAGCACACAGAAGGCCTGCCAGATTCGGTCGTAGAGATTGGCCGCTTTCAATTCCTGAATAAAGATGGTATCGGCCTGGCGCAGGATTTCTAAATTTTTTGGGGTAACCTCTCCCAGGATGCGAATGGCCAGCCCCGGTCCCGGAAAGGGATGTCGCCCGATGATGCTTTCCGGCAGGCCCAATTCCCGCCCCACCGCGCGAACTTCGTCCTTGAACAATTCCCGAAACGGCTCTAACAGTTCAAAGTGCATCTTCTCCGGCAGGCCGCCCACATTATGATGGGTTTTGATGGTGGCCGAAGGACCTTTAAAGGAGACGCTTTCGATCACATCCGGGTACAGGGTGCCCTGGGCCAGAAACCGAAATTTGCCCAACCGCCGGGCTTCCTGTTCAAATATCTCGATGAACGTCTGCCCGATGATCCGGCGCTTTTCTTCCGGATCCACCACGCCCCATAATTTGGACAGAAACACCCCCTCGGCGATGACGCATCGCAAATCCAGGTGCAAATTTTCTGTAAACGTGCGCCGAACCTCTTCCGCCTCGTTCTGCCGGAGCAAACCGGTATCCACGAACACACAGGTCAATTGATCGCCGATAGCCCGGTGGATCAGCGCCGCGGCCACGCTGGAATCCACTCCCCCGCTCAGGGCGCATAGTACCCTCTCCTGCCCCACCTGCCGACGAATCCGCTCCACCGCGGTTTCGATGAACGACCGGGGCGACCACTCTCCCCGGCATCCACAAATGCGGAACAGAAAATTCTTCAATATCTCCTTTCCGGCCTCGGTGTGGTGCACCTCGGGATGAAATTGCAACCCATATAGCTTCCGTTGGGAATGGCCAATGGCGGCAATGGGGGAGTTTTCGGTATGACCGATGATCTCAAATCCGGGGGGAATGCGGGTCAGGTGATCGCCGTGGCTCATCCATACCCGGGTGGGGGAGTCAATGCCTCCAAACAACTCCTCTCCGGAATCCAGCACCAGTTGCGCCGGGCCATACTCTCGCCGGGGAGCGGGATCCACCTCTCCTCCCAGCAAATACGCCATCACCTGCAACCCGTAGCAGATCCCCAGAACCGGAATCCCCAGCTCAAACAGTTCCGAAGCGCACAGAGGCGCCCCCTCCCCATAAACGCTGGCCGGCCCGCCGGACAGGATGATCCCCTTCACCTGATCATCCCGGCGAATCTTTTCCAGAGGATAATTGAACGGCTGAATCTCCGAATACACTCCTGCTTCTCGCACCTTCCGGGCAATCAGCTGGGTGTATTGGGAGCCAAAATCCAGTACCAATACTTTTTCCATATTCTCCTGAACTGCTGAGTGTCAATTGGTGACAATGAACCCAAAGGAAGGCAGAAACGATCCAACCCGGTTGATCCTCTCCACCGGGAACGCCGCGGCTTCGGCTAATCCTCTACCGACAGATTCCATTCTTCGAGAACCGGAATCAACTCCGAAGCGGTCAGGTCGTATTGAAGCGGGGTGATGGAGACATACCGATTGTGCACCGCCACCTCGTCGATGTCTTCATCGGTATCCAGAAACAGTTTGGTGCCGCTAAGCCAGTAGTAGGTACGGTTCATGGGATCGACCCGCTTCTCGAAGCTCTCTTCAAATCGGCCTTTGCCCTGGCGGGTGATCTTAATGCCTTTGATCTGGCTTTTGGGTACCGGGGGGATGTTCACATTGAGCAGGCGACCGGGGGGCAATCCTTTTTCCAGCACCACCCGGGCGAGCTTTTCCGCCAGTTCCGTGGCAAAGCTTAAATCCACCCGCTTGAAGGTGGTCAGGGAAAAGGCGATGGAAGGGATTCCCATGATTGCCCCTTCCGTGGCCGCGGAAACGGTTCCGGAATAGATGACATTCGTGGCGGTGTTGCTGCCCTGATTGATTCCGGAGACGATCAGGTCCGGGCGGAAGTTGAGGATGGCCTTCACCCCTAACTTCACGCAATCGGCGGGAGTGCCGTTCACCGCCCAGCCGAAGAACTGGCCGTTTTTCTCGAACTCGCTCACCCGCAGGGGATCGGAGAGGGTAATGGCATGGCCCACCGCACTTTTTTCCGAATCGGGAGCGACCACATACGGTTCCCCCACCCGGGTCATGGCGGTGTACAGGGCATGGATGCCCGGGGCGTAGATGCCGTCGTCGTTGGTCACCAGAATTTTCGGTTTATTGCTCATGCGCTGCAATAGTGTTCAGGAACCGTTGGATGATGAATCGGATTCCGGGATCAATGGTGTTTCCGGCTTCTGTTTTGAACGAGCGTTCTTCCCGGTCACCTTTTTGTGATTGACGGGGGTGCGCGCTGCCGGCGGCCACAGGAGATTCAACAGCCGGGTCAGGGTAGCCCGCATTTCGTGGCGGTGCACGATCATGTCCAGAAAGCCGTGCTTCAGCACGAACTCCGCGGTCTGGAAGCCTTCCGGCAAATCCTGGCCGATGGTCTGCTTAATCACCCGCTGGCCGGCAAAGCCGATCAGGGCGCCCGGTTCGGCGATGCACACATCCCCCAGCATGGCAAAGCTGGCGGTGGTGCCTCCGGTAGTGGGGTCGGTGAGCACGGAGATATAGGGCACCCGGGCTTCCGCTAACTGGGCCAGCTTGGCGCTGGTTTTGGCCATCTGCATCAAGGAGATGGCCCCTTCCATCATCCGGGCGCCTCCGGAAGCGGAAACGATAATCAGGGGGATCCGCTTCTCCCGGGCCAGGTCGATAATCCGGGCAATCTTTTCCCCCACCACCGATCCCATACTTCCGCCGATAAAGGAGAAATCCATCACCCCCGCGGCCACCGGAATTCCCCCCACGGTGGCTTCCCCGGTGACCACCGCATCTTTTAATCCGGTCTGCTTCTGGGCGGCCTTCAGCCGATCCGAGTAGCGCTTCTTATCCTTGAATTTCAGGGGATCCACCGGGCGGATGTTGGCAAAACGTTCCACAAAGCTATCCGGATCAAAGTAGTACTGAATGTATTCCTTGCTGGTCAGGCGGAAGTGATAATCGCATTCATGGCACACGAACATGCGCTTTTGCAGTTCCGGCCGGTAGATGATTTCACCGCACTTTTCGCACTTCACCCACAGGCCGTCGGGAATTGCTTTTTTCTCGGTAGTGGCAATTCCCTTCTTCTTTCGTACGAACCAATCCATCGCTCTATCCTCTCACAAAAAAACGATGCAAAGTAACATTGAGGAACACAAAAAGCAAACAGCTTTGAAACTATTCCATCATCATGGAGCGCCCGGGGAGGAGCGGTGGAAAAATAAACTAATCGTTGCATCCCTCTCCAGATATTTCTTCATTTATGCCTGCGGTTTCGACACGATTTAAACGCACCGTTTTCTCGCCAACAATTTCGGGTAATCAACCATGGGCATTCTCAGATTTGTGTGGGATATTGTTCGCATCCTTCGGGCGAACGTTTCTCCCTGGCAGGTGGCCGCCGGATTCGTGCTGGGCATGTTTCTGGGACTGACTCCCTTCTGGAGCCTGCTCAACGTGCTGGTGGTGGTGATCATTATCGTGGTGAATGTGAACATCGGTTCGGCGCTGCTGGCTTACGCCCTGTTCAGCCTGGTGGTATATCTGTTTGATCCCTGGCTGCACGATCTGGGCTACTGGCTGCTGGTGGAGGTTTCCGCCCTCAAGCCCCTGTGGACGGCCATGTACCACGCCCCCATTCTTCCTTACACCAGTTTCAACAACACCGTTTATCTGGGCAGCCTGGTGGTCTATCTGGTGCTGGTGGTGCCGGTGTATGTGCTGGTGAAGAAGGGCATGGTGGCATATCAGGAAAAATACCGCTCCCGGGTGGATAGCTGGAAGTGGGTCAAATGGATCAAGGCCACCAGGGCGTACAAGTTGTACGAGAAGTACGAGCGGCTCAAAACGTTGGGGGAATAGATGATTCGCCGGAAGGTACACCGGGGATATGTTCAATTGTTGAACACGACCGCAAAACCCACTTCAAAACGTCGGGGGAATAGATGATTCGGTGGAAGGGTGTAATCGCTCTGCTGGTGCTGGCGGGATTGGTGTTCGGGTTGAGCCTGATTTTTACCGACCGCTGGCTGGAGAACCGCCTGGAGGAGCTGGGGTCGGCGGCGGTGGGAGCAAAGGTGGAATTCGAGGGGGTGGATTTTTCCCTGCTGGATCTGCGCCTGCGCTGGAAGCGGTTGCAGGTGACCGACCCCCACCAGACCATGCGCAACCTGTTCGAGACCGGTGGGTGCGAACTGGATCTGGCCCTGGAACCGCTGTTCTCCCAAAAATACCTCATCGAAGCGGCACAGGTGCAGGGGCTGCGCTTCCACACGCCCCGGGAGACCGACGGGAAACTGAGCGAAGCCGGGCGAAACGCTTCCGGCATCGACAGCAAACTGGTGCGCACGCTTCGCCGCTATGTGGAGGAAGAAACCCGGCAAATGCCCCTGTTCAACCTGAACCAATTCACCCGCAAAGTGAACGTGGACAGCATCGCCGCGCTGGTGAAGCTGCAAAGCCCCCACAAAATCGACTCCCTGAAAACGCTGGCGGATCAAAAATACCGGCAGTGGGATCAGCGTCTCAACCAGGTGCGGGACGAACAGCGCCTGCAACGATGGCGGGAGCAAATCCGGGCACTGGATCCCCAAAAGTTCAAATCCGTGCTGGAACTGAAGCAGGGGCTGGAAACCGCCAAACGCCTGCACGAAGAGATCTCCGCCTTTAAGAAAAATGTGGAGACGTTGAAGCGCGATTTTCAGGAGGATGCGGCCGCCATCCGGCAGCTTCCCCGGCAGGTGCCGGCCTGGATTGAGCAGGATTACCGGCAGGCGCTGGCCCTGGCCCGGATCCCCGATGTGTCGGTCAAGAATGTGGCCCGCCTTCTGTTCGGCCAGCGCATCCTGAATCAGATCCAGACGATTACCGGCTACGTGGGGCAGGCCCGGTATTACGCGCAGAAGTTTCAGGCGGCCAGGCCCGCCAAAGAGCGGCCGCCCCGGCTACAGGGGCAATACATTCACTTTGGCCGGGTCGCCGGAACCCCCAAATTCTGGATTCAGCGGGTGGAGCTTTCCGGGGAAACCGCCGCAGGCTTGCAATTCAGCGGCCACATCTCCGACATCGTTTCCAATCAGCGGGTGGTCGGTAAGCCCACCGTGATCGAACTGGGCGGTCGACGCCCCGACGGCGCGGCCCTGAATTTTCAGGCCACCCTCAACTATCTGGAAGATACCCCCCGGGAAGCGCTGCAACTCAACCTTTCCGGTATCCCCCTGAAAGACGAAAAACTTACCGATTTTGCCCTGTTGCCTTCGCGCATCGCCCGGGGCAAAGGGTTCATCGAGGCCCGGATTGACTTTGCCGGGGAGGAGCTACGCTCACGGATTCGCTTTCTGGGAAAAGCGTTGCAATTTGCCGAAGAGCAGGTTCCGCCGAAGCTGCACCCCCGCCTGTTGCAGATTCGCCGGGCGTTGGTGGGCGCCATTCAGGAGGTGGAGTTTCAGGCGGAAATTCGCAAAACCGGGGAGCAATTCATTTTCCACCTCAGCAGCAATCTGGATGAACTGGTGGCCGGGGAGTTGAAAAAAGTCCTCACCGGGGAGGTGCAGCAGGCCCGCCGAAAACTGGAGCAGAAGGTGCGGGCGGAAGTGGAGCCTCGCAAGGCAGAACTGGAGCGCTTCATCGAACAGCACCGCCAGCGGCTAACCCGGGAGATCGACGCCCTGGATCAACAGGTACAGCAACTGCGCCGGCAACTGGAGCAGCAGAAAAAAGCCCTCGAGGATCGGATCAAGAAGGAGGGCAAAGGATTGCTGGATAAGTTGTTTAAGTGAAACTGTAGTTTCCCCAGGCTACAAGAATGGAGCATCTACGATGCTCTTCCTCCCGATGCCCGAATGCACCGATACCGCTC
>CAYQGB010000013.1:0-30708 GCA_964416895.1 uncultured Calditrichaceae bacterium | reverse complement strand
CGATTTGGCGAACAAACCCTACCCCTGAGACAGAATAACCATCAGCCCGGTTTTTAAATGTAATCCATGCAGCCGGAAAAACAAATTCGGTTATCTCGGTTTCCCCGATTCCCCGGTTCTCCGGTTCATTGAAGGCATCTTCTCGGGAGGGGCAATTTTAAATGTCACGAGTATATGCCGACAGGGGGAAAATCTCGTTGATTCCCCCTACCCCACCCCGTATATTCGCCCGCCATGAATAAGCGTGTGCTGAAACGACTGGAAAAAGGGCTAAAGCAGCTTTTGCGGCGATTGCTGCTGTGGTTCCTTCCTGCGCCTGCCCCCATTCCTCCGAAACATAAACTCCCGGGGAAAGTGCTGGTATTTCGCCTGGATCAGCGGGTCGGCAACGGGGTGATGCTGCTGCCCCTGCTAAAAGCCATCCGCCGATCCCTTCCCGAAGGAGAAATCCACCTGCTGATCCATCATCCGGTGGCGGAGCTGTATCGGGCGACCACCACAGGGCTGGTGGATCGTCTGTGGCCTTACGATCAGCCTCGACTGCTCAAGCGCCCCTGGCAATTCTGGCGCCTGCTGCGCTCGTTAAAACGGGAACACTTCGATGTGGTGATCACCGCCCACAACCCGGACAATTTTTCCCTCTCCCAGGCCCTTTTAGGCCGGTGGATCCGCCCCCGCTGTCTGGTGGGATTCCGCTGGGGAGAGAATCACCGTTTCTACGACCTGGCGGTTCCCTCTTCCCCGGAAAAGCATTATACCGACGCCATGGTGGATCTGTGGCGCCCGTTCGATCCCCCGGCCAAAACCGAATTGGGCGGCTTGCACATCTCCGCTCCGTTAAGGCGACAGGCCCTCGGGCACTTTCGGGAACAGATTGCCGGGAAAACGCCCCTGCTGCCTCCGGAAGCCCTGGCCGGAGTTCAGAAAGGGGAAAACTTCCCGGAAGAAACAGAAGGGGGATTGGGCATTCTGGTCTGGATCGGCGCAACGGGGAACAAAATCCTTCCCGCGGAAGTCTGGGAGTGTCTGCGAGACGATCTGGCCCGACAATCGGATGTTCCGGTGTTCTTCGCCGCCGGGCCGCAAGATGGGGCGCTGTTGCCGCAGTATCCCTCCTGGTTACAGGAATGCACCATCCTCTGGAAGGAGCCGTTGGTGCTCACCGCAGCATTGTTTTCCGCCTTCGATCTGTTTATCTCCGGCGATACCGGCCCCATGCATTTGGCCGTGGCGGTGGGATGCCCCACCCTGAGCATCTTCGTCGGATCCCGCATTCAGCAATACGGGTATCACGACGGCAAACGCCACCTGGCCTTATGGTGGGATGGTTCCGCCGAGGCTCGAAAAAATGTACAGAAAGCCCTGAAGCGCCTCCTCGCCGACCGGGAGCGGCCGACGGTGAAACGATAGAGCGGGGAAATAAACCCCTCCGGTGTGATACACAGCACAAGGTTTTTGGGAGGGAAGAATTAAGGTAAACCAAGCCGCTGTTTGGCGTCCAACGCTTCGGCAATGCAAGGAGGCCTTGCCGTTCACTCCCGATTGCGGCCGGAAAGACCGCTTTCATGCTGTTGGCATCATGTATGCTACATTTTCCTCCGGCAAAACAGTTGCATTTACCATTTGATTTTTGAGCCGGATTCGTGTAAGTTGAACACAGGAGAGGATATGCAGGAGCGTGTAAACGAAATCATTGAATTGTTGATGCGGGAGATTGCCGCGCATCCGGATCCGGTTGGGGAGAATCTGGAAAAGCTCTCCGAAAAACTCCTGAAGAAAGGGTATA
This sequence comes from uncultured Calditrichaceae bacterium, assembly GCA_964416895.1. Classification (GTDB taxonomy): domain Bacteria; phylum Calditrichota; class Calditrichia; order RBG-13-44-9; family J075; genus CAYQGB01. The sequence continues at coordinate 28,922 of CAYQGB010000013.1, read as the reverse complement.
CCGAACGAGAGATCCGGAAGGCCGTGGAATGCGTCCTCTCCCAATTGGGTGAACACCCCCGGCACAGTTCCCGGCTTTCCTCTCGCAGCAAGGCCGCTTTCTCTCTCCGATTGCTGAACCCGGAGGAGATGCATTTTTTTACCCCCAAAGCGTATGGCTATTTGATCGAGTTGCAGGCCTGGGGAATTATCAAGCCCCTTCAGGTGGAGCAGATCATCGAGCGCTGTCTGATCATGGGGATTACCCACATCGACATTGAGGAAATCAAAACCATTGTTTCCCAGATTTTACTGGGAGAGGAACTCAGTTCCTTTGAAACCGATTCCATTTATTACCCCGGTAACGACCGGGTGAATTAACCCAATCCGGGAAATGGTAGCGATCTTTTTCACCTGTGAACAGTGACGCCTATGAGTCGTGGAAACGGAAAGAAGCTGGTGGTGGTGGAGTCGCCTGCGAAGGCCAAAACCATCAACAAGATTTTGGGCAAGGATTACGAGGTAGCGGCTTCCGTCGGGCATATCATAGACCTTCCCAAGTCAAAAATCGGTGTGGAGATAGAAAAAGGATTCAAGCCCCAATACAACATCATCAAGGGCAAGAACGAGGTTATCAAGCGGCTTCGAGAAGCGGCGGGGAAGGCCAGCGAGGTGCTGATTGCCACCGACCCCGACCGGGAAGGCGAAGCCATTGCCTACCACATCGCCGATACCATCAAAAAAGTCAATCCCAACATCCACCGCATCGAATTTAACGAGATCACCCGGCCGGCGGTGCTGAAGGCGCTGGAGCATCCCCGGGATATCGACATGAACCGGGTGAACGCCCAGCAGGCCCGGCGGGTGATGGATCGCCTGGTGGGGTACATGGTCAGCCCGGTATTGTGGAAGACCATCTACCGGGGCCTGAGCGCCGGACGGGTGCAGTCGGTGGCCCTGCGATTGATTTGCGAGCGGGAACGGGAGATCGAAAGCTTCCGCCCGGTGGAATACTGGAGCATTACCGCCCATCTGGAAACGCCCTCTCAGGAACGCTTCTCCGCCCGGTTGGTAAAGATCGGGGACAAAACTCTGGATCCGGAGAAGTTCCGCATCGCCACGGAGCAGGAAGCCCGCCAGCATTATCAGAAGCTTCAGCAGGAAACCTTCACCGTTTCCCGGATCAAAAAAGAAAAAGTTCAGAAGAAACCTCCGCCGCCGTTCATTACCAGCACCCTGCAACAGGACGCCGCCCGGCGGTTTGGAATGACTACCTCCCGCATCATGTCCACCGCCCAGCGCCTGTACGAGGGGATCCCCATCGGCGACAAAGGCGAATTAGGGCTGATCACATACATGCGTACCGACTCCACCCGGATCAGCAACGAGGCCCTGAGCAAGGTTCGGGAATACGTGGCCAACACGTACGGGCCGGATTACTTACCGGATAAGCCCAACATCTACAAAGCCAAAAAGGGCGCTCAGGATGCCCACGAGGCCATCCGCCCTACCTACATTTCTCCGGAGTTTGAACCCCAGAAGCTCAAACCGTATCTGACGGCCGATCAGTTCAAGATTTACGATTTGATCTGGAAGCGCTTTGTGGCCAGCCAGTTGAAACCGGCCATCGCCGAGCGGATGACCATCGACATCTCCGCCGGAGAATATCTGTTCCGGGCCAGCGGAGAGACCATCATCTTCCGGGGATTCCTGCAGGTGTATCAGCCGGATGGAGAGCAGAATTCCGGCGGTGCCTCCCCGGAGGGAGACGAAACCAACACGCCGGAAAATCTTCCCCGAAAGATCAGCCAGGGAGATCTGTTGAAACTGCTGGACTTGATCCTGAAGCAAAATTTTACCAAACCGCCTCCCCGGTACACCGAAAGCACTCTGGTAAAACTGCTGGATAAGCTGGGTATCGGCCGCCCCAGCACTTACGCCCAGATTATTTCCACGCTCTTTCAGCGCAAGTATGTGGAAAAGATCAATCGGGCGCTGGTGCCCACGGAACTGGGAAAGATCGTCAACGATCTGCTGGTGAAGCACTTTCCCAACATCTTCAACGTGAAGTTTACCGCTCAGATGGAGAGCGAACTGGATAAGATCGAGCAGAATCAGGCCACCTACCTGGACACCATGAACGGATTTTACAATCCCTTCAAGCAAACCCTGGATAAAGTGACCAGTCAGGTGGAGGATATTCGTCAGGCGCTTCAGCAGCCCACCGAGGAGACCTGCGACCTGTGCGGGCGCCCCATGGTGGTGCGATGGGGGCGCAACGGGAAGTTCCTGGCCTGTAGCGGATTTCCGGAATGCAAAAACACCCGCCCCCTGGAAGAAGACGCCCCGGAAGTGCAAACTGAGGAAACCTGCGAAAAATGCGGCAGCCCGATGGTGGTCAAACGGGGACGCTATGGAGAGTTTCTGGCCTGTTCCCGGTATCCGGAATGCAAAAACACCCGCCCCATCAGCACCGGAGTGGCCTGCCCGGAAGAGGGATGTTCCGGCACCATCGTGCAGCGCCAATCCCGAAAAGGGAAAATTTTCTACAGTTGTAGCGAATATCCCAACTGCAAATTTGCTCTGTGGAACCGACCTTCGGCAACCCCCTGTCCGGAATGCGGTTATCCGCTTATGGAAGAGAAAACCACCCGGCGAGACGGATTCTATCTGCAATGCCCCAAATGCAAACACAAAGAAGTTATGGAAGAACTCTCCTGAGAAAATGTGGGTTGAATTAGACCGGTTCCTTCATTATCTTATTCATGAGCGTCGATGCTCAGAATCCACAATTGTGGCATACCGGAACGATCTGTCTCAGTTCATCGAATATGCCGAAGAGCAAGCCGGCAATTATAAAGTTCACCCACGGGAAATAGATACTGCACTCATCCGCACCTACACCGGACACCTGCTAAAACTCGGCTTACATAAGCGTAGTATTTCCCGAAAGTTATCTGCAATTAAATCGTTCTTTCGGTATCTGTTACGACAGGGAGTCATCGCCGTCAATCCGGCGGAACCGGTTCGTTCCCCCGGAAAAGGTCGCCGGTTACCCCCGGTGTTAAGCATTGACGAAGCCCGTCAGTTGATGGAACTGCCGGATTCGGATTCTGTGGAAGGACTGCGGGATCGGGCGATTCTGGAACTGTTGTACGGTTGTGGTCTCCGTTTGAGCGAACTGCTGGGGTTGCGGATTTCCGCCATTGATTTTGCCGCCAAAACCCTTCGGGTTCAGGGGAAGGGAGGCAAAGAGCGGATCGTTCCCTTTGGTCCGCCGGCGGAAGCGGCGCTCCGGGCTTACCTGGCCGCACGGGAGGAAGGGATGCATTCCCACAAACAAAACGAGCACTCTTCGCCGGTGTTCATATCCCCCAGAGGGGAACCGCTTTATCCACTGGCGGTTCAACGAATGGTTAAAAAATACATGCTGCAATTATCTGAACAGAAACAACTTAGCCCACACGTGCTGCGCCACACTTTTGCCACCCACTTGCTGGATAACGGCGCCGATTTGCTGGCGGTAAAAGAGTTGTTGGGCCACGAAAGCCTTTCCACCACTCAGATATATACCCACGTGAGTAGAGAACGATTAAAGGAGGTCTATCGACAGGCTCATCCCCGAGCCACCCGGAAACCTTAACCTAATTCCAAAGGAGGTTTGCCATGAACGTGATCATCACGGCGCGTCATTTCAAGCTCCCCGACGATCTCCGGGAGTATGTGGAGAAGAAAGTTCGTCGGCTGGACCGGTATTACGACGGAATCGTCGATATCGAAGTGATCATGGGTTGGGAGAAACAACTTCGGTACGTGGAGCTTATCATAAATGTGTATGGAAAGCAGATTATTTTGAAAGAGACCTCCGAAGACCTCCGAAAATCGTTCGATCTGGTTCTGGATAAAGCCAAACGGCAACTCAAATTGTACAAAGAGAAGATGTTTGGGCCGGAAAAGAATGTGGTCAGCAGCGCGTAAATACCGAATGAGACCGTATCCGGGGATGCCCAGCGGTGGCATCCCCTTTTTCTTAAATTCATATCATGGGAATAGCCTGCCATGGGAACTCCCTTAAAAGTCGGACAATTCTACAAGCAATGCCGGGAGAAATTGAAGCTGGAGCTGTTGACCTCCGACGCCGGATTTTCCCGGGAGATTGTGGAAAGCGACCTGCACCGCCCGGGGCTGGCGCTGGCCGGCTTTATCGACCTGTTCACCTATCACCGGGTGCAGGTGCTGGGCAACACCGAAATCCGCTATCTTAACAGCCTTACCCCGGAGCAGCGCACTGAATCCCTGGAACGGGTGCTTCAATTCGACATTCCCTGCATTATCCTCACCGATTCCAACGACCCTCCCCCGGAACTTCTCCAAATCGCCACCCGACGGTATATCTGTGTGTTCCGCACCAGCTACGCCACCACCATTTTTTCCCATCTGCTAAGCGATTACCTTCAGCAGGTTTTTGCCCCCACGGTTTCGGTGCACGGCACCCTGGTGGATGTGTACGGCATCGGGCTGCTGTTCACCGGTCGGAGCGGCATCGGAAAAAGCGAGATTGCCCTGGATCTGGTGGAACGGGGGCATCGGCTGGTGGCAGACGACATGGTGATCATTACCAAGAAGGCGGAAGAAATCCTGATGGGGGAAGGCAAAGATGTTTCCGAACACATCATCGAGGTTCGGGGGCTGGGGCTGGTGGATGTTCGCCAGATATTCGGGATTCGGGCCGTGCGCATCCACAAGCGGGTAGAGGTAGAGGTCAACCTGGTGGATTTCGATCCCAACGCCGACTACGACCGCACCGGCCTGGATGAACAGACCACCGAAATTCTGGGGGTTGAGATTCCTCTGGTCACCCTCCCGATCAATCCCGGAAAGAACATTACCGTGATCGCCGAAACCATCGCCCTCAACCAGCTCCTGAAGATTTACGGGCATCACACTCCGACGGAATTCAACCGCCGCCTGATTGAAAAGATGAAACGTCAGGAACGAGAACATCTACGCCGTTTGAAAACCAGAGATTTTCTGGACAAGGACTTTGAATGATGGTCACCGGCATTGTGATCTGCCACGGTCAACTGGCCTTTGAACTGCTCAACGTGGCGGGAAAAATTCTCGGCCCGGCGGAAGCGATTTACGCCTTCAGCAACGAGAACCTCTCCCCGGAAGTTCTATATGCTCAGGTGCAGCGGGTTCTGAGGGATCACCGGATCGATCGGGGAGTGGCAATGGTGGATTTGCACGGAGGCAGTTGCTGGACGGTGGCCCGAATGCTCACCCGGGAATTTCCCCGGCTGCGGGTGATTTCCGGCGTCAACGTCTCCATGGTCATCTCCTTTCTTTCCAAGCGGGGAAAAATACCTTTTGAGGAACTGCTGCCGATCCTGGAGCGGGATGCCCGCCGGGGAATCGTGGTGGAATGAGGGGAACCCACCGGCAATTTGAAGGCGTAAAATCCTCTTGACACGTTATGCGCCAGACATTATATTTGAGGCGCTTTTTGCGAGAGTAGCTCAGCTGGTAGAGCATAACCTTGCCAAGGTTAGGGTCGCGGGTTCGAGTCCCGTCTCTCGCTCAACCAAAGAAGTACTTGTCCAATGGCGGCAAGTACTTTTTTTGTTTCTGCCCGGGTGGCGGAATTGGTAGACGCAAGGGACTTAAAATCCCTTGGGCATCCTTGCCCGTGCGGGTTCGAGTCCCGCCCCGGGTACTGCAAACGCATAAACCGCCGGAACCGTTAAGCGATTGGAGGAAAGTCATCCGGGGAGGCCGGATGCTCTGCATTGCCTGCTCACCATCCTGACCGTACTCCCGATGCCTTCAACCGGCCCCCGGATATGGCGGGGCTTTCGGGGTTTGCTCCCGGATTCCATTTTCATATCACCGGGAATGCACGGTAGTGATTGCTTTTTGAGCTGGATACCGACACCAACCTGTTTATCCCTCTTGCACCTGCCTTTTTCGTTTATGATGTATTCCGATCACCCTTCCACAAACGGATTGCTCCCATGAAGCTGAGAGTCAACATCGCCTATCTCTTTATCGGGCTGGGAATCATTGTGGGCATCAGCGTGCTGATCTACGTGTACAATTTTTTCAAGTTAAAAGACCCGGATAACGGGGGGATCACCCGGATTTTCTTTGTGGATAACATCTCCCCGGCGCATCAAAAATTGATCCGGCAGTTTAATACCGAATTTGCCGGAGAGATCGAGGTGGTGCCCATCAACGTTCCGTTTACCAAGTTTAGCACCAACGAGCGCAAAGAGTTGCTGGCTCGATCCCTGCGCAGCAAAAGCGACCGTATCGATGTATTCGCCGTGGATCTGATCTGGGTGCCCCGATTCGCCCGCTGGGCCGAACCGCTGGATCGCTACATTCCCATCAACAAGCGCGCCACCATTTTAAAGGATGCCCTTCAATCCTGTTACAACGGTAAAGGGCAACTGGTGGCAGTGCCTTTCTACATCGACATCGGCATGATGTATTATCGAAAGGACCTGCTCTCGGCGTTGCCCGACTACCCCCGCCTGGCCGAAAGATTGAAGCAGTCGATCACCTGGGAGGAATTCCTCCGGTTACATGATCGCCTTCCTCGAAAAGATGTACCCTATTTTCTGTTTCCGGCCAAGAATTACGAAGGGCTGGTGTGCAGCTTTGTGGAACTGGTGGCCTCTCAGGGGGCTTCCTTTTTTCAGGGAGATTCCCTGCAACTGAACACCCCTGCAGCCCGGAAAGCGGTGCAACTTCTGGTGGATCTGGTTCACAAATATAAATTTACCCCTCCGGAGGTCACCGAATTCGACGAGACGCAGACCTATCGGTATGCCCTGGCTCACGATGGGGTCTTCTTTCGGGGCTGGCCGGCTTTTGTACGGGAGTTTAACGTCGCCCATACCCCCAAGATGGAAAACATTGAACCGGCGGCTCTGCCGCATTTTAAACAGGGAAAGCCGGTCTCGGTCTTCGGTGGGTGGAACCTCATGCTCTCTCGATTTTCCACCAAAAAGACCGCTGCCATGAAGTTCATTCATTTTATTATGCGCCGGGAATCTCAAGAACTCATGTTTCGGGAGGGAGGCTACCTTCCGGTGAATACAGAAGTCTATCAGGATTCTCAGTTCGTAAGTCGCTTTCCCGAATTGCGTTATTACCGCCGCCTGTTGCAACACGGAGTGCATCGGCCCTATCTGATCGATTACACCAAAGTTTCCGACGTCATCTCCTACTACATTCATTCGGCCATTAAAGGCTCCCTTTCCGTAGAGGAGGCCCTGAAGCGAGCCACCCAGATCATCAATTCCCGGGAAGTCTTCATCAGATGAGGTACCCGTCCCATGGCACCATCTAAATCAACCCTGTTAGACCGGGTTAAGCAGTATCATTTTGAACTGAAGCACCTGATGGTCATCTTTGTGGTGCTGGTATTCTTCCTGATATTGATCTCCTTCGTGTATAAGACCTCGCTGCAAGAACTGCTGGTAAATACCCAGGATTGGTATCAGCAGGATTCTGCGGAGCGAATGGCCAATCTCACCTCCACCTCTCTGGAATTGCTCCTGGAAACGGTTGCCGAATCGGAAGTGTTGACCACCGAGGAGGTGCATCAAACCGTGCAGGCGTTTAACATCATTTTGAGCCAGCAAAAATTGCAGCAGCATGTTTCGGAAGTGTGCCTGCTGGTAGAACATGAGGGGCAGATCATCGCCATCGACGACGGGAGCAAGCTCTACGAATACTTCTTCGGCGACCGAAACAAACTCCTCCCCCCGGATAGCAGCCACCGGAAAGCCGTTGGCTTCTATCGGGATTCCCTGAAAACCCATCTGATGGAAAGCGAACAGATTTATAGCATCCGGGAAGGCGAACAGACCTTTCATGTCTTTGTGCCCTTTGTGCCCAAAGGGGAATTTGTGGGAGCGGTGTATATCCGGAACGTTCCCGATTTTTCCTTCATCACCCGGAAGATCATCACCAGCTACGATGAAATCGCCCTGATCTTTGCTTCCCTGATTACCCTGGGCCTGCTGGCCATGTTCTACATTTCCTCCTACACGGTGAAAGAGCGGGACGAAACCCGGCAACTGCTCTATCAGGAACGGGAGCGCCACCTTCTGGAAAAAATTGACCGGCAGAAAGAAGAACTGTTTACCAAGCGGATTTATCATACCCACCACAAAGCCGAAAAGGTGATGGGGTTTATCAAAGAAGATCTTCGGAACCTCACCCCGGAGAACATCGGGGAGATTCGCTTTCGCCTGACCCGGTATGCCAACTTTATCTCCCGGGTGATCTATGACATGAAATGGTATGATCCCCCCATCCAGACCATCCGCAATCCCCTTTTTCGCACCGACCTGAACGAGGTCATTCGGTTTATCGTGAACAACATTTTCCTGCGCACCACCACCGGCATCCAGTATCAGTTTGAGCTTCAACTGGATGAAAATTTACCGCCGGTGTCGATCAACGAGTTCGTGGTGTGGGAGGTGCTGGAACCGTTAATCCAGAACTGCGTGGAGCACTCCGGAAACGAGAAAATCACCATTACCATCACAAGCCGGTATTGTCCGGAGGAAGGCCTCTCCCGCATTATTATTGCCGATAACGGAAAGGGCTTTGATCCGGCGCTTCTGGAAACCAACGAACAGGGAATCAAGCGGCTTTTTCTGGAAAACATTTCCACCAAAGAGAGCCGTCAGAATTCCGGATACGGCTGCTACCTGGCTTACGAGATTTCCACCCGGCGATGCCGGTGGCAACTGGACGCAGAAAACCTCCCCGGGGGAGGGTGCCGGTACATCATCACCATTCCCAACAACGCCTCCGGATGAACTGCGGAAGCCTGATAGAGAAAAATGATGCGTAAGCCCATAACGACACTATAAGGAAGCCCCTCATGACCATCGACCGTACCGTCAACATCCTCTTGATCGAGGACGAAGCCTTTGATGTTCGGCGCATCCGGAATACTCTGGCGCCGTTCCGGGATCGCCTGGTTATTCGGGATGTCACCTCCGATGGACACACCGCACTGGAATTGCTCCGCCAGCATCCCCGTCGATATGATGTGGTGATTATGGATTTTCAAATTGCCGGAAGCCTCACCGGTGAGAATTTGATCCGCCGGATCAAACAGATCACTCCCACCGTGCAGATCATTGTGGTAACCAAAATGACCGTTAACATCACCGATTTTGATTTTGCCAATCGGTTGATTGAGGCCGGGGCCATGTGGTACTGCACCAAATATCCCGGGGACATCGAGGAATACATTTACCAGCCCACCGACTTTATTCTAAGCATTTTCAATGCCGCAGAAAAGAAGCGCCTGGAAGAGGAACAAACCCGCTCTACCCGAAAATTGAACCGGCAGATTGAGGATATTCTGGAAGAAAAGGCCATCATCGGTACCTCGAAGGTCATCCAGGAACTGCGGCAACAGATTCAGCGGTGCGCCGAATCCGATACCACGGTGTTGATTCGGGGCCAATCCGGCACCGGTAAAGAACTGGTGGCGGCCAACATCCACTATCGCAGCGCCCGCCGGTTCGAGAAATTCGTGGCCATCAACTGCGGCAGCCTCCCCCACGATCTCATCGAAAGCGAACTGTTTGGCTACGAGAAAGGGGCCTTCACCGGGGCGGAAGCGCGCAAGCTGGGACTGTTCGAGATCGCCAATCAGGGCACCGTCTTTCTGGATGAGGTGGCCGAACTGCCCCCTTCGGCTCAGGTCAAGCTCCTCCGGGTGTTGCAGGAAGGAGAAATCGACAAGATCGGCCGCACCGAAACGATGAAGGTCAACGTGCGGGTCATTGCCGCCACCAACAAAAACATCGAAGAGGAAGTGCAAAAGCAAAACTTCCGGGAAGATCTGTATTACCGCCTGAACGTGGTTTCCATCTGGCTGGAACCGCTCAAAAAACGACCGGAGGACATCCCTTTACTCATAAATCATTTCATGGAAAAGTTCAGCCGGGAGATGGGGCAGGAACCTCCCCGGATCACCGAACCGGCCATGGGGCTGCTCACCCAATATGAATGGCCCGGCAACGTTCGGGAACTGCAAAACGTGGTGCAGCGGCTGCTGTTTCTCCGGGAACGGGAGCTTGACCCGGAACACATCCGGAACGCGCTGGGGATTTATCGACAGCCGGCCACGGCCGGGGAACCATTCCCGGGATATTCCTGGGATCCCCGAAACATCCTGCCGCTGCGCACGGTGGAGAAAAATTTCCGTAAACAGTATTTTGAATTCGTGCGCGCCCACGCCCGATCGGATGCCGAGGCGGCTCGCCTGCTGGGATTGGCACCCCCCAATTACCATCGCATGTGCAAAGAATTGGGGTTGAAATGATCGCCCGGGCCGAACTCCCCTGCCCGGCCATTATCAAAATAATAATCCCCGGTTATCATTTTCATAATTTCGTCTCCGGAAAATTTTCCCCAAACCTCGCTTTTGCGACCATCCCGGAGCTGGTATAAGAATTGTAGTTCCCATACATGAGGTAACGTGTCGGTTCCCGGCACCGTAATCAGGAGGCCATCGATCTATGCGCCAGAGGAAGCATTTCCTGCGGCTTGCCCTCCCTTTGCTGTTCGGGCTAACTCTCGGACCTGCCTGCACCAAACAGGGTCAGGAAGTGGAAGAGCGCCCTTCTTCACCGATCCCGGAAATCCCCGGCTGGCAACTGGTATGGCACGATGAGTTTGAGGGCGACCGCATCGATCCCACCAGGTGGGAACACGAAGTCAATGCCCGGGGAGGGGGCAACAACGAGTTGCAATATTACACCGCCCGGCGAGAAAACGCTTATGTACAGAACGGCAGGCTGGTGATCCGGGCCCTGAAAGAGCGCTACACCGGGCCGGAAGGCACCCGGGAATACACCTCCGCCCGGCTGAGAACCAAACACAAAGGGGACTGGCGCTACGGACGGTTTGATATCCGGGCCAGGCTTCCCAGAGGCAAGGGGCTGTGGCCGGCCATCTGGATGTTGCCCACCGATAACGTGTACGGAGGCTGGGCGGCCAGCGGCGAAATCGACATCATGGAACTGGTAGGAGACCGCCCCAATCAGGTCTTCGGCACCCTCCATTACGGCGGAGAATACCCCAACAATCGGCACTCCGGGGCTACCTTTACCCTCCCCCTCAGCGAAGGCACCTTCAACGATGCCTTTCATCTGTTCACTCTGGAATGGGACACCACCGAATTCCGCTGGTATGTGGACGGATTCCTGTATCAAACTCAGAACAGCTGGTATACCGACAACGCCCCTTATCCGGCGCCCTTCGATCAACGCTTTCATCTGATCCTGAATGTGGCCGTGGGAGGAAACCTTCCCGGAAATCCGGACGCCTCCACCGAATTTCCTCAGGTCATGGAGGTGGATTACGTCCGGGTTTATCAAAAAGTGGAGTAAGGATGGGTCTGTCGGGCGGCTGCTCCCGCCTGCCCCGGCCAATATGGGAACGGCGGAAAAAAGTGCCCGTGCCCCGGGTTGCTGAACGGGATCGCCGGAAGGGTGTGGGGAAAAGGCACAATCGAAATTTAAACATCTCAGATGATCGTATATACCACGGAGGATATATATGCGGCGAAGCCTTACCGTCGGCGTTCTCCTCACAGGAATTCTCCTGCTTGGCCCCCATCTCTGGGCCCAATCTCCTTCTGCTTTCTTGCACACGCAGGGGCGGCAAATCGTGGATTCTACCGGAAACCCCATCCTGTTGCGAGGATATGGGCTGGGGGGATGGCTGGTTCCGGAAGGCTACATGCTTCACATCCCCGGCTTTGGTTCCCCCACGGCCATCCGCAACATGATCGAGAATCTCATCGGCCCGCAGAACACCGCTCTGTTTTATTCCCATTACGAAGCCAACTACGTCACGGAAGCCGACATTCACCAGATTGCCCAGTGGGGATTCAACTCCATTCGCCTGCCGTTTCATTTCAAGGTCTTTTACGACACCTCCGCCCATGCTTTTCGCCAGGAGGGATTTGCCCTGCTGGATACGTTGCTCAACTGGTGTGAACGAAACGGGATGTATGTCATTCTGGATATGCACTGCGCCCCCGGGGGGCAAAACAAGGATAACATCAGCGACAGCGATGGGATCGAAGCCCGGCTGTGGACGGAGCCGAATCGCTACCAGCCTCTGACCATCACCATCTGGAAAGAAATCGCCCGGCGTTATGCCCACGACCCCCGCATCGGCGGCTACGACTTGCTCAACGAACCGGTGCTGCCCCAGGGATATAGCAATCAGGTGTTGCGGGATTTTTACATCCAGCTCACCGACTCCATTCGCCAGGTGGATACCAATCACATCCTCTTCATCGAGGGAAACTGGTATGCCACCGACTTCGGCCTGTTAACCCCTCCCTGGGATAGCAACATGGTGTACAGCTTTCACAAATACTGGAACGAGACCACCGTGGGCACCATCCAGTATTTGCTGGATATTCGCAGCCAATTCGATGTTCCCCTGTGGTTGGGAGAGACCGGAGAAAATTCCAATCCCTGGTATTACGAAGTAAAACAACTGATGGAGAATCACAACATCGGCTGGTGCTGGTGGGCGCACAAGAAACTGGCCACTATTACCAGCCCCCTGTCGGCCGTCATTCCCCCGGATTACCAGATCGTGCTGGATTACTGGAATGGTCAGGGAGGGCGGCCGTCGGTGAGTTTTGCCACCAATGCCCTGCTGCAGATGGCCGAAGCCCTGAAAATTCAGAACTGTGAATTCCGCAGCGGAGTGATCCGGGCACTGCGGGATCCCAACTTCGCCACCCAACCGGAACCGTTCGTGAACCACACCATCCCGGGAATCATCAATGCGGTGCATTACGACTACGGCAATCACGGCATCGGTTATATCGACAGCGATTACCGGAATACAGGCGGCAGCAACTGGAACAACGGCTGGGAATACCGCAACGACGGGGTAGACATCGAACGCTCTCAGGACGCTCAGGGGTATCCCTACAACGTGGGCTGGACCCAACCGGGGGAAAAGCTCAACTACACGGTGCAGATTCAGACCGGGGGATTTTACAGCGTATTTGCCCGGGTCGCCAGCCAGATCGGCGGAGGGCGATTTTTGCTGCTGGTGGATGACCAGCCGGTCACCGGGTTGATCAACGTTCCCAATACCGGCGGCTGGCAAAACTGGATCACGGTCCAGGCCGACAACGTGCAATTGCCCGCCGGCACCCATCAGTTGAGCGTGTTCGTGATTCAGGGAGATTTCAACCTGAACCAGATGACCTTTCTGCTTACCGGGGTGGGGGTGGATCCTCAGGCTCCCGAAGTGGCCCGGCAGTATTATCTGGCTCCCAACTACCCCAATCCCTTCAACGCCCAGACCGTTTTCCGATACCAGCTGGCCAGAGCCGGGAAGGTTCGGCTGGACATCTTCAACCTGTTGGGGGAAAAGGTGGAGACGGTGCTGAACGCCTTTCAACCGGCGGGAGAGCACCGGATACGGTGGAACGCCGAACATCTGGCGCCGGGAGTGTATTACTACCGCCTCCGGGCCGGTGATTTTGTGGATACCCGTAAACTGGTGCTGGCAAAATAGGGAGACTACCGAAGTATGCAATTGCGTGTATTGGGAATGCTGTTGTTGATCCTGCTGGTGGGAAATTCGGCTCCGGCCAAGCCTTTCAAAGGGGGGGAATTGCGCACCCACGCCTCCTTCCTGTATGGCCGCTTTGAAGTGCGCATGCGGTCGGCGGCCGGCAGCGGGGTGGTCTCATCCTTCTTTACCTATCACGTTACCCCCAGCTTACCGGCCCAGTGGAATGAAATCGACATCGAAATTCTGGGGCGATATTCCGGGCAACTGGATTTTAACATCATCACGCAGGGGGAAGTGCAACATCCGGTCACCCAGACGGTACCGTTCAACCCTCATCAGAACTTTCATGTGTATGCCATCGAGTGGACTCCGGATTACGTGGCCTGGCGGGTGGATGGATACGAAATCTACCGGGAAACGGCGGCGCACGTGGGGCAACTGTTCTACCCCCAGCGGAACATGATGAACATCTGGGTGCCCACCAATACCACCTGGGCGGGCACCTTCGACCCTTCCATCCTCCCGGTGTACGCCTATTACGACTGGGTCAAGTATTACGAATACACTCCCGGCGTGAACGACAACTTCACCCTGGTATGGAGCGATGAGTTTGATTCCTGGAACCAGGGGCGCTGGGGCAAGGGGAACCATACCTGGAACGGCAATCGGGTGGATTTAATCCCCGAAAACGTGGTATTTCACAACGGCTATTTGGTGCTCTGCCTCACCGACAGCATCCATCTGGGGTATTCCGGAGCGCCGATCGTGGATATAGATGATGTGCCTCCGTACATGGTATGGGCCAGGGCTTATCCGGATCACGTCAAGGTGTTTTTTTCCGAGCCGCTGGATCCGGTCAGCGCCGGAGATGTTGCCAACTACACCATCCCCTCCCTGACCATTACCGGAGCCTCCCTGCTGCCAGATCAGCGAACCGTGCGCCTGGACGTGCTCATTCCCGATCCCACCGTTTCCTACAACCTGATCGCTTCGGGCATCAACGATCTGGCCCAGCCCCCCAACACCATGAGCACCCAGGTGCTTCTGACCATCCCTCCGTTGCCATTCCCCATCCAGGTGAATCTGGCCGGAGACCCCTGGCAGAACTATCTGGGCGATCAGGTGTACACTTCCATCCGGGAGTACGGCCGCACCGGTGGCTACGAAGTTCATCACCCCTCCAATTTGCAGATTCACAACACCACCGAAGACGAGGTGTACCGGGCGGAATTGCGGGACCCCACCTTTTACCAGGTGCGGCTGCCCGAGGGCCAGTACAATCTCACCCTGATGTTTGCCGAAACCCAGTTCAACTCCCCCAGCGCCCGCCTGTTCAACGTGTACGCCGAGGGGCAACAGGTTCTGAGCAACTTCAACATTTATGGAGCGGCCGGATTTCAGATGAACACGGCGGTAGAACGCACCATCGAGAACCTCCCGGTCACCGATGGGGTGCTGGACTTGTATTTCGAGGATATTCTGGCCGAACCGGTAATCAGCGGGGTTCGTATTGAACCGGCCCCAATGGGCATTTCCCGGCCTTCTGATCAGGTTCCCTCCCGGTTTGAGTGGTCGATCTACCCCAACCCGTTCAATCCCACCACCACCGTGGAATATCGGCTGCCCCGGGCCGGGGCGGTTACCCTTACGCTGTATGACCTTCAGGGGCGGCGGGTGCAGCAGCTCTTTCAGGGACGGCAACCCGCCGGAACCCATCGGGTGCAACTGGACGGAAGCGAGTTAAGCAGCGGGGTGTACCTGGTGGTGCTGAACCTCGGAAACACCGCCCGGCAGGCCCGAAAAATTGTGCTGCTGAAGTAATCCCCTCTGCCCATCTCGCATTATCAAAATAATAATGACCATTTATCACTTTGATAACCCGCCTCCCTTTCTCACCCTCTCCAGATCAAGGAAACTCTCATAAAAACAACAACCTACAAAATCCCCCATTCCATTGGCACGGCGTGTGTAATTCGTTTTCTCCCTGCGGATTCAACAGGAGAATCGATGCGGAATGGCTACAATCGATGCCGTCATTGTGGGGCTGTATTTTTTGACTGTGATGCTGATCGGCTTTTATTTTGCCCATCACAAGAAGGATACCCCCACCGCCTACTTTCTGGCCGACCGGAATCTGGGGTGGTTCGTTCTGGGGATTTCCCTGTTTGCCACCAACATTTCCAGCGAGCACTTTGTGGGATTGGCCGGCTACGGCGCCGGGCGGGGGCTGGCGGTGGGCAATATCGAATGGCTGGCCATTCCCTTCCTCATGCTGTTGGGCCGATTTTTCGCCCCCATCTTCTTGAAGGCGGGAATCTTCACCGTGCCGGAGTTTTTTGGCCGCCGATTCAACACCGCCAGCCGGATGTATCTCAGCGGCATCTCCATCATCAGCTACCTGTTGACCAAAATCTCGGTCAGCCTGTTCGCCGGAGGGGTGCTCCTGAAAGCTCTGCTGGGATGGGACATGTACACCTCGGCGGTACTGATGGTGGTCATCACCGGGATATACACCATCGTGGGGGGAATGCGGGCGGTGGTGTTCACTTCCCTTCTTCAGGGAATCATGCTGATTGTGGGCGCCGTACTGCTAACTGCACTGGGGCTGTGGGAAGTTGGGGGCATCTCCGGCCTTCAGGCAGCCCTGCCGGAAAGCCATTTTTCCATCTTCAAGCCGGTCACCGATCCGGATTTTCCCTGGACGGGGATTTTGTTCGGCGCCCCCATTCTGGCGATATGGTACTGGTGCACCGATCAATACATCGTGCAACGGGTGCTGTGCGCCAGAGACGCCGCGGCGGCCCGGGAGGGTACCCTGTTTACCGGATTTCTGAAAATCCTTCCCATGTTCATTCTGGTGGTGCCGGGGTTGATTGCGGCGGTATTGTATCCCGGTATCCAGGGCGACGACGCCTACGCCTCCCTGCTCACCGGATCGCTGCTGCCGGTGGGCGTCAAGGGAATAGTGCTGGTCGGGGTGCTGGCCGCCCTGATGTCCTCCCTCTCCGGCTGCTTCATCAGCGCTTCCACCCTGTTCACCATGGATTTCTACCGGTATTTCCGGCCCCACGCTCAGGACAAGAAGCTGGTGCTGGTGGGGCAGTTGGCCACCACCTTTACCGTGGGCGTCGCCATTCTGTGGATTCCCCTGATCCGTTCGGTCAATTCCCATCTGTATGTGTATTTGCAGAGTCTTCAGGCCTTTATCAGTCCGCCCATTGCGGCGGTGTTCTTCCTGGGGTTGTTCTGGAAGCGCCTGAACGGTCGGGGGGCGATTGTGGCGCTGATCGGAGGCGGTTTGATCGGAGGATTGCGGTTATTTCTGGAATGGATGGGGCGTTTCCATCCCCCGGGTTCCCCCCTGCTTCGATGGCTGATAGAGATGAACTTCCTGCACTTTGCCGCCCTGCTGTTCTGCCTTTCTGCGCTGTTGCTGATCCTGGGAAGTTTTTCCGCCCCGGTGGCGCGCTCTCCCAAAGTGGAACCCTATACCCTCCCCTGGAAAGGATACTTCCCACTCCGACCGACCCTGGATACCTCCTCGGCCTCCCAAAGTGGTCGAGCCACCCGGGTGTTTTCGGTGGCCCTGCTGCTGGTGCTGATCGGGTTGTGGGGAATCTTCTTTTAACCCGTGACGGAAATCACCTCCTGATTCATCAAGACCCGGAAGTTGATCTTTTATATCGCGTTAACCCTTTTATCTGAGCCTGATGGTTATGCAACATAATTTCAAGAAAATGTTTTTGAAGTACGGTGAAGACGCAGCAGGGGCTGTGTGTCCCAATTTCCTTCCATCCCTCCAGGCGGAATGGAAACGAGATCGCGACCATCTATTCACCGGATTTGTCAGGGTCAACCCCGATGCGATGCGTAGGGGCGCCCACCCCAAACCCCGGAATCTTCTTCTTAACCGGTATAGCGCCCGGATCATACCCTTCCTGAAATGGCTGGGGCTTATTCTGCTCCTGTTCGTGGGGGGTTCCTGTTCGGAAGATCCATCCCGGGAACCAGCGCCTCTGGCGAGAGTGGGCAACCGGGTAATCGACTGGAGGATGCTCCAGCGCAGCTTTCACCTGGAGCCGCACTGGCATCGGGGCATCTCCTACCGGGTGGCTTATTTCACCCAGTTGGATTATCTGATCGAGCAGAAGTTGTTTGCCCAGCAGGCGGAGGCCCTGGGGCTGGACGCCGAAGAACCGGTGGCGGGCATTCTTCAGGCGAACCGGGAAAAAGAGATGATCAAAGAGCTGTACCGGCAGGAGGTGGCTTCCCGGGTTACCATTACCGAGGAAGAGTATCGCGCCGCCTATCAACGGGCCAAGAAGAAGGTAAAGCTTGAATTTGTATATACCCCGGACAGCTCCCGGGCCGCCCTGTATGCCGGAAAGCTGTTGACCACCCCGATGGAGCAACTCCCCCTGTATTCCCCCGCCGACCAGAAAGGCACCACTCCCCTGTTCAGCTTCGGGGATATGGCACCGGAAGTAGAGGCAGTGGCCTTCGACATGGAACCCGGAGAAGTGCGCGGCCCCATCCGGGTAAAAGGCCGGTTCATGGTTATTAAGCTGATCGACGGCGAGGTGGATAAATTTCTCTCCGAAACGGATTTTGCTCAACAAAAGAGCAAAATCCACAAAGTGCTGTTTGAACGCCGGGCCCGTCGAATTTCCCGGGAATATCTCCATCGAGTTCTGCGGAACAAAGGTGTTCACATCAACCCTCCGGTATTTCGCGCCCTCCAGGAACAGTTTTCCCGGGTAATGCACAACAAGACCTCCGACACGCCTTTTCCCATTTATCTCAATGATCAGGAACTGGATCGGGCCCGCACTCAACTGGAAGATCTGCGAGATGCAGTGCTGGTGACATTCAAAGGCGGGGAATTCACGGTGGGAGATTTCCTGCGGCACCTGTGGTATACTCCCTCGTCGGTGCGCCCCCAGGTCAATCTGGCTCCCCAATTGAAGAAAGCCATCGCGGTCATGGTCCGCAACTACTACCTGGCGCAGGAAGCCTATCGGCGGGGGCTGGATCGTTCCCCCCGGGTCGCGTATGAAGTTCAGGCAGAAAACGACCGGGTACTGGCGGAGTACTACCTGAAAAAAGTCCGTCAGGAGATCACGGTTACCCCGGAAGAAATATCCCGATTCATGCGCGAGGAAAGCTTTACCGCCCTGAACCGGGAATGGGAGGGGGAACTGGATACGGCCGCCGCCCGCGCCATGCTCAGAGAGTACAAATTCTCCCTTCGGCGACAGGAACTCGCCGACAGTCTGCGGAATCTGTTTCCGGTTCAGGTGGACACAACCGGCCTGCTGAGCCACATTCCCGATCCGGACCAGCCGGTTTCCGAAAAACCAATCCCGGTAGCCTACATCGATCAGTTTTATATCTACTAACCGTCACCGGAAACACCTTATCCCGGAAAGGAGGTGCAAATGTTCACGGAGAACTGAACAGAATTTTACCCCATGGAGAGGAGAGGAGGTAATTTCCCGAATTTGGTCAAGTTTCGTCACACACCAAACCAAGAGGAGGCTAAGTATCATGAAACGATGCTTGCTATCCATGGGGATATTGATGGCCTTCGCCGCGATGCTGAGTGCTCAGACCTATATGATCGAGCCGTTTGACAGCGCGGCGGCCAATTCCATTTTCACCATTCTGCACGAAGGCCCTCCCAGCGATGTGCGCCTGTCCGATGATCATACCGATTTTGTGGAAGGCACCGGAGCGCTGGATGCAGAATTCATCATCGGGGAGTTCCACCCCTGGGGAAGTTTTGCCGGTATGGTGTATCGTACCGACAGCACCGAAACCCTGAACTGGGAAGTCAGCGACTCCTTCAGCATCTGGATCCGGGTCGATCAACCGCCTACTCATCCGGAATACATGGTGTTCCGCATCCATCTGGCCGACCGGCCCAATCCCACCGATCCCGTGGAAGAGTATCTGTATGAAAATGCGGTGGTGCTGGATAATCAGATGGGCTGGTTTGAATTGAAGATTCCCTTTGTGGAGCGTCCTACCGACGGCACCGTGGTGCCCAACGATTCCGGGTTTGTGCTGTTTCCGGAAATCTGGGGAGGAAGTTCGTACAACAATCGCGAACTGGATCGAGACGCCATCGTGGGATATTCCCTGTATGCGGTAGTCAGCGGTTTTGATCCCAACGGCAATCTGCCGGCAGACTCGGTGAAGGTCTCCTTCGATGCCTTTACCCGGTTCGGATCTCGCCCCATTCCGTTCGTGATTTTCAACGGCATGTTCGTGAACCCCAACCTCCAGCCATTTGCCTGGGGGCAGTCGCAGGCCGTGGTGGCCCAGGGCGCCGGCTCTACTCCCGGCACCAACGCCATCGAATGGACCATGGGCGACGAGTTCGGCAATGGCTGGACCGGTTTTGGATACAACCTGATCACTCCTCAGAACATGCTGGGGGGCTGGATGCAGGATTCGGTAAAATTCAAGATGAAAGCCCCTCCGGCCACGGGCAATCTACGGATGCAATTTGAATCCGGCCCCGACGGCAAGGTCGGTCTGGAATTCACCCCCATCAACGACAACCAATGGCACGAGTATGCCTTTCCTTTACGGGACTTCGTGTATGTGGATGGCACCTCCAACTTCGACACCACCGCCGTAACCGTGGTGCAGATCATGGCCGTGGGTACCGGAGTGGCCGGAAACGTGGTGTACATCGACGACTGGTGGACGGGCAACCCCGAATTTGATGTCATTCCTCCCGATCCTCCCAGTTCGGTCTTCGTGGTTCCCGACAACTACTTCAACCTGGTCACCTGGCTGGATGTGCCCGGGGAAACCGATGAAACCTACAACATCTATTACAGCTTCCAGCCCATTACCGACGTGCATGCTCCCGGGGTGGAAGTGGTAGATGTGGGGCTGGGGATTCCCGAGAACACTCAGAACAAAAGCCACCTGCTGTTCTCTCCTCTGGGCGATTCCACGGTAACCTATTATTATGCGGTGACCTGTGTGGATGCCGCCGGGAACGAATCCGATCCGGCCTCTCCTGCGGCGCCCACCACCAATACCGCCAAAGGCATTGCCACCATGTCCCTCAGTGCTCCCATGAACTTTGTCGCCGACGGCGATTTGAGCGAGTGGAGTGGGATCATGCCTTTCCGTTCCTTCCCCTCCGAAGGGGCCCACATCGTCACCAACACCCAGATCGACAACGACGACGATCTCTCGGTACTGACCTATCTGGCCGCCGATGCGGAGTATCTCTACTTTGCGTTCGACGTCACCGATGATGTGGTGGATACCAGTTCCACCAATACCTGGGAAAAGGACAGCCCGGATCTGTTTCTGGGGCTGTATGATTGGCACGGCCCGGCGCACGGTTCCTACCTGCGGGGAAGCGAACCGGACTATCACTTCCGCTTCCTGCCCAGCCGGGTCATCATCGACAACCTGGGCAGTGCCACCGTTCCTGCCACGGATTATCACTGGGGCACCCAGTTCCCCATCGGGTATGTGATCGAAGGCCGGGTTCGCTGGGCGGATATTGCCGCCATCGGTGGGGATGATCAATTCAATCCCATGGAAGGATACCGCATTCCCTTCGACCTGGCGTTCAACGATGCCGACGGTGGGGGAGTACGGCAGGGCATTATGACCTGGTCGCCTCACAATGAAGATAACTCCTGGCAATCGCCCACGTTCTGGTTGTTCACCTGGGTGGGGAATCGCTGGATCATCACCGGCATCGACGATCAGGTCACCGGGGAAGTTCCTCTGACCTTCGATCTGAAGCAGAATTATCCCAACCCCTTCAACCCGAGCACGACCATTACCTATCAACTGGCCAGGCCGGGTAAGGTGGAACTGGACATCTTCAACATGTTGGGACAGAAGGTCAAAACGGTGGTCAATCAGCGCCAATCCGCCGGGGTGTATCGGGTGCAGTTTGATGCCCGTGGGCTGGCCTCCGGCATCTACTTCTACCGACTCAAGACCGATCAATTCGTCAAAATCCGCAAGATGGTGCTGATGAAATAAACCGGGCTGACCTCATTTCGGGGAGGCGGTTTCTGAATCGTCTCCCCGAAACTTTTTGCCCTGGAGAATGGAGCAACCGTTTGCCGGAGGCTTTCTTTTCCCGGCATTCCACAATCGAAAGGGTTTGAGGCATAAACCTGGTGGAGCATCGACATGCAATATCAACCTGAGGACATTATGGGCATGAGTTATCTCCTCCGCAGCCCCCGGGTCGGTGGGCGTTTGAGCGCCCCGGCGAGATGGGTTGCGCTGGCCATACTGCTGCTGGTCACCGCCGGGTATATGGTGCAGGGCCGGGCAGGAACCACCGGCAAGATTGCCGGGGTGGTTCGGGATAAGTCCACCGGTGAGCCGCTGGTGGGGGTCAACGTGTATCTGGAAGGGCACCCCCTGGGGGCGGCTACCGATGCGGATGGATACTATTTCATTATCAACATACCGCCGGGAAGCTACACCCTGGTCACCCAGATGGTGGGATATCAGGAAGTGCGGATTACCGGGGTGGAGGTCAAGGTGGATTTAACCACCCATGTGAATGTGGAGCTACCGCCGGAGGCCGTTCAGGGCCGGGAGGTGGTGGTGGTCTCGGAGCGCCCGCTCATCCAGAAGGATCTTACCTCCACCTCGGTCAACATCTCTTCGGAAGAGATTAAGGCCCTGCCGGTGGATAACTTCAACGAGGTGGTGCAGCTTCAGGCCGGGGTGGTGGCCGGTCATTTCCGGGGCGGGCGTCTGGGAGAAGTGGCCTACATGATCGACGGGATTCCCGTGAACGATCGGTTCAACAACTCCCTGGGCATTCAGGTGGAGAACACCTCCATTCAACAACTGGAGGTCATCAGCGGAACGTTCAACGCCGAATACGGTCAGGCGCTTTCCGGAGTGGTGAACATCGTCACCCGGGAAGGAGGGAACGATTATCAGGTGGAACTTTCCGGATATGCGGGCAACTACTACTCCACCCATGAGAGGGTGTTTCCGTTCATCAATTCCCCCAACCTGAACGGATTTCAAAATGTTCAGGCGACCCTGAGCGGCCCGGTTCCCTTTTTCCGGAAGCTAAAGTTTTTCGGCACCTACCGGTATCTTCAGAACGACGGGTATCTGTTCAGCCGCCGGGTGTATCTGCCCGGCGATGATGATCCCTTCGATCCCCATGGCGACGGGGCGGTGGTGCCTCTCAGCGACTCCAAACGGCAATCCTTCTACGGTAAGCTGACCTATTACATAACCCCTTCCCTGAAGCTGAACTACGCCTATTTGTGGGAAGACAACACCAACCGCTACTACAATCACAGTTTTCGGATGGTGCCCGATGCCACCAAAAGGCACTTTCGCACCAGTAACAACCACAACCTTCAGATCAATCACGCCATCTCCAAGAGCACCTTCTACACCCTGAAGCTGGCCCGCAATTTCAGCGACTATGCCGGCTATGTGTATGAAGACCCCTTTGACCTGCGGTACCTGGATTCCAACAACGGGCAACCCCGTTCCAATTACACGTTTCGATCCGGAGGGAACGAGAGCGACCGCTACAGCCGCAACACCACCACCTATCTGGCCAAGTGGGATCTCACCAGTCAGGTCACCCGGGTGCACAAGTTGGGCGTCGGGATCACGGTTCAGAAGTACAGGCTGTACAACTTCTGGACCAACCTGGATATCGAGAACAGCAGCCCGGAGAAGGGGATCGTCTATCCGGAACCGTTCACGCCCGGTCGGGAGGAGTACACCAAAGAGCCGTTTGAACTGGCCGCGTACCTGCAGGACAAGGTGGAGTTTGACAACTTTATCATCAATCTGGGGGTTCGGTACGACTATTTCGATCCTCGCACCGAAATGCCCGCCGATCCCCGAAATCCGGAGTTGATCGAGTTGTTCCCTCACCAAACGGTGAAAGCCTCGGCCAAATCTCAGATCAGTCCTCGCTTCGGGGTGGCTTTTCCCATTTCTTCGGCGGGGGTGATTCACGTCTCCTACGGGCACTTCTTCCAGATCCCCAATTTCGAGTATCTGTATCAGGGGATTACCGATTCGGCAGGGGTTTCCAAATTCTACCTCCCCCGGGAAGCCCGCTTAAGCGGGCTAAAGGGCAACCCCGACCTGAAGCCTCAGCGCACGGTGATGTATGAGATGGGGCTTCAGCAGGCCCTGACCGATCAACTGGTGGTGGAGTTCACCGCTTACTACCGGGACATCCGCGACCTGGTGGCCACGGAGATTCAGGAAACCTATGACACCAAACAGTACGGGCGGTACATCAATCACGATTACGGGAACGTTACCGGGGCCATCCTGTCCATTGAGAAGCGTTTCTCCGACCACTGGAGCGCCCGGCTGGATTACACCTATCAGATTGCCGAGGGGAACTCCTCGGATCCCCGCACGGTCTTTTGGGACAATCAGGCCGATCCTCCCCGGGAGCCGGAGAAGCAGCTCATCCGCCTGGACTGGGATCAGCGGCATACCCTGAATCTGGCCCTGAACGTGGGTACGCCCAACAACTGGAACGTGGGGCTGGTGGGGAAATTCGGATCGGGCACCCCGTACACCGCCGCCTCCCGGTTTCTGCTGGGAGAGATTGTCATTCGCAACAACCGCACCAAACCCACCTCGATCCTGTTTGATTTGAAGGCGGAGAAATATCTGCACATCCATCGGCTGAGGCTAACCGCCTACTTGTGGGTAACCAACCTGTTCGACCGGTTGAACGAGTGGAACGTGTATGCCTCTACCGGTAGAGCCAACAACGATCTGGAAGCGCGGTTAGGGGCCGGGGAAATTATCGGGTTGCATACCCTGGACGACTATCTCACCAATCCCACCTTCTATTCCCCGCCGCGAGAGATTCGCCTGGGAATATCGGCGGGACTGTAAGTGAAGACCCAATTGTGGAGGAGTACACCTATGAAGGGGCATTTCATACGCCATCCTTTACTGCTGTTGTTGCTCATCGGGGGATTGCTGGCCCAAGAGCGCCCGGAGGTAATCCAGGCCTACCGCAACGATCCCTATGGCGATGCCACCCTGCGGAAAAAGGGGATTCTGGATGGCAACCTCGTTCGCACCATGTATTTCAACCAGGGGGAAGTGGGGCACTGGCCGGATCAACCTTCCGGGGAATGGCCCAAAGGTACCGGGCACTCCTATCTGGATGGGGTGTGCGTGCTGGTGGGCGCCAAAGTGCTGGTGATGATTAACGGCGATTCCACTTTCATCACCCCCATGGAGGCGGCCTATCGGGAGCACATGGACAAAGATCCGGTGACCGGCGAAGACTGGGGCTGGGAACCGGTTCCCGGGTATCTGAATCCCTCCGGGAACAGTCCGGCGGTCAGCAACAACCCCAAAACCTGGCCGGAGATCTGGCCCGATGCGGTGTTCATCGCCCTGGATCAGCCCAAAGAAAACTGGATTAATCAGAAAGAGGTCAACGGGGAACCGGGGGTGGATGATGACCGGGACGGGGAGGTGGATAACTTCACCTACTGGCACGGCTTTTTCGGTCGGGGGGTCAAAAACGCCGACATCGAGACCTATTTTGTGATGGACGATTCCCGGGATCGGGAATGGGCCCGGCTCCCCTACAACTATTTTCCCATCAAGTCCGATCATCAGCGAGGCGGATTGGGGCTGCGGGTGGAGGTGCGCGGCTTTCAGTGGTCGCATGTGCTGGCCGAGGACAACATCTTCTGGCTGTATGACATCGTGAACATCTCCGACACCACATACAACGAGACCGTGTTCGGCTTTCTCACCGATGTGGGGGTGGGCGGCACCAACGACTCCGGCGACGATAACGCCTCCTTCGACCTGTTCCTGGACATCGCCTACGCCTGGGACGAAGACGGCATCGGCAGCAGCAGCTTTGGCCCCTGGAGTCCCACCGGATATCTGGGATACGCCTATCTGGAGAGTCCCGGAAATCCCTTTAACGGGATTGATGATGACGACGACGGGATCATCGACGAGCGCCGGGACGATGGGATCGACAACGACGGGGACTGGGCGCCGTACACGGATTTGAACGGCAACGGCGAGTGGGATCCCAACGAACCCCTGAACGACGATCTGGGTAAGGATGGAGTGGGGCCCTTCGACCGGCAGTACAACGGCCCCGATGAAGGCGAAGGGGATGGACTGCCCACTCCCGGGGAGCCGGATTTTGACCGCACCGATGTGGAGGAATCGGATCAGATCGGGTTGACCAGCATGTCCATCTACCGGCTTATCGAAGGGGGCGGCGGCGACGGATGGCCCAAACATGACGAAGGGCTGTGGGCCAAAATGACCTATCACCATTTTGATACCACCCTGCACAACTCCAACCTGCAAATGCTGTTCGGTTCCGGGCCTTTCGAGTTGCGCCAGAATTATCGGGAGCGCTTTTCCATGGCCCTGCTGATGGGCATTGATCTGGACGATCTGGTCAAAAACAAGATCACCGTGCAGCAGATCTACAATGCGGATTACAACTTCTCCAAGCCGCCCCTCAAGCCGCTCGTCAAAGCGGTAGCCGCCGACGGCAAGGTGTATCTGTACTGGGATGACATCGCCGAGGAATCCCGGGACCCCTTCCTGCCCGACTCCCTGGGCAATCCCCGAAAAGATTTCGAGGGGTATTTGATCTACCGGAGCACCGAGCCGCAGTTCAACGACATCAAGGTGATCACCGATTCCAAAGGAACTCCGGTGTACTGGAAACCCATCGCCCAGTTTGATTTAATTGACGGCATCCGGGGGCCGGACCCCATCGGAATTAACGGGGCCCGGTTCTGGCGGGGAGACGACACCGGCCTGCGCCACTCCTACGTGGATCGGGATGTGATCAACGGGCAGACCTACTATTATGCGGTGGTGTCCTACGATCAGGGAGACCCCGAATTCGGAGAGCAGGGGTTGCCGCCCACGGAATGCTCCAAAGTGATTACCGAAGACCTGGCCGGGAACATCAAGTTCGTGGACATCAACTGCGCGGTGGTAACTCCGAATGCTCCGGCGGCGGGGTATGTACCGCCCCAGATTATCGGTGATCTGGAGCAGGTTACCGGAGGGATCGGTACCGGCAATATCGCCGTGGAGGTGGTGGATCCCACCCTGATCCTGGACAACGCCACCTACAAAGTGGTGTTTCACTCTCAGGGAGAGTATCCCACCTACACGACGACCACCTACGACATCTATCGGGTGGAAAGCGACACCAGCCTCCCCCTGGCCACGGATATCGACGCCTCTCTGTTCGGGGAAGAATACCCCAGCCCGATTACGGATGGTTTTGTGGTCACGGTGAACATCGATACGGCCATTGATGTGGATCCCACCCGGTCGGGGTGGCTCATCGGCCATAGCAATATGCTCTCGGTACAACGGCACCAGCGGTTCCCTTCCCTGTTTGTGCCGTGGCCGGCCGATTACCGACTGACCTTTTATGATAGCATCGTGGACACCTCGTTCAACTTCCGCATTCCGGTGAATTTTCAAATATGGAATCTCACCGAGGATCGGCGGGCGGAATTCGAGCTGTTCGACAACGATATTTCCGGGGATCTCTCTCCCGGGGATGTCATCACCATCATTGAGTTCATCGGCAATCAGTTCAAGTTCACCTATGACTTTTTGTATGAGAATCCGGCGGCGGGCGATCCCATCCCTCCGGAGCCGGGCGATCAGTATGTGGTGCGAACCACCCGCCCGTTCTATGAACAGGACTATTTTCAATTTTCCACTCAAGGGGCCAGAGAGGATCGGGAAAAGGCCCGCAACGAACTGGCCCGGATTAAAGTGGTGCCCAATCCGTACATTGCCGGGGCGGCCTGGGAACCCCGGAAGGTTTTCGGCGCCGGGCGAGGAGAACGGAAAATCGACTTCATCCACCTTCCCCAGCAGTGCACCATTCGCATCTACACCCTTTCGGGACGGCTGGTAAAGGTCATCGAGCACGATAGCAACCTGCTCAACGGGGCCGAGTCCTGGAATCTGGTTTCCGACGACGGGATGGACATCGCCTACGGGGTTTATATCTATCACGTGGAAGCGCCGGGCATTGGCACCCACATCGGAAAGTTTGCGGTGATAAAATAAAGGGAGTCCACCATGCGTTTTATCCTATCGGCATGTCTGTTGATCATCCTGCTGAGCTTCTCCCTGTGGGGCCAGGGGCAGAATTTTCGGGAGAATGTCTCTAAACGGGGAACCACCGCGGCCAGTTTTCTGGAGATCGGGGTGGGAGCACGCCCCATCGCCATGGGGGGCGCCTTCACCGCCCTGGCCGATGATCCCAGCGCCATCTACTGGAATGTGGCCGGAATCGCCACCCTGGAGCGCCGGGGAATCTTCTTCAACCATACCGACTGGATCGCGGACATCAGCTTCGATTATCTGGCGGGAGTGGTGCCCCTGGGCCGATTCGGCACCCTGGGCCTGAGCATTACCGCCCTGACCATGGGCGAGATGGATGTCACCACGGTGACCGCCCCGGAGGGCACCGGGCAGACCTTTAAGGCCAGCGATTTTGCGGTCAGCATCGCCTACGCCCTGAAGCTCACCGACCGATTCGCCATCGGGTTCAACCCCAAATTTATCTACCAGAGCATCTGGCAGATGTCCGCCCAGGGCTTTGCCATTGATGTAGGGGCGCACTACCTGACCCCCTTCAAAAATGTGCAGCTGGGCTTTTCCATGACCAACTTCGGCACCAAGATGCGGATGAGCGGAGATAACGCCCGGGTGCTGTATGATTTCGATCCCCATTCCACGGGAAACAACGATCGGGTCACCGCTCTGCTGGAGACGTCCCGATGGTCTCTGCCGCTCAATTTTAAAATCGGGGTGCTGTATAAGGCCCTGGATACCGAAAAGCACCGGGCCTATCTGGCCGTTGACGCCCAGCATCCCAACAACGACTACGAGAGCGTGAATGTGGGAGTGGAGTATCTGTTCAACGGGATGTTTGCCCTGCGAGGGGGGTATAAGTCGCTGTTCTTGCCGGATTCGGAGGAATCCCTCACCCTGGGCGCGGGGCTGAATTATCCCATCCTGGGCAACGTGATGCTCCACATTGACTATGCCTACGCCGATTTCGGGCGCCTGGAAAACGTTCAGAAGTTTTCCATCGGGATTGATTTTTGACAAAGGAAGTGCTGCATCCCCCCGGGGGGAAATTCCCCCGGGGTATGGGATGAATTCAGGGTAACTATCTCGACAATGTCAGATTTCAGGAACACAGGTTGTCGCAACCGCAGGGAGAAAATTTTTTTAAAGCGAGAGGGTTTGGTAACTCTTTTCATCAGTTCAGCGTTTTTGCCCTCACCCTACCCC
>CAYQGB010000012.1:23270-34291 GCA_964416895.1 uncultured Calditrichaceae bacterium | reverse complement strand
CTTCCCTCTCCCGGTGGGAGAGGGAAGGGGAGGGTGCCTCGACAGCCCATTCGGTTCAAAAGCGATGCTTACGACTCAACACGACCCCCTGGAGGCGGAAAAACTCCGGCATTTTCGGGCTGTCGGGGCGGGAGGGGTAGGATGAGGGCAAAAACTCCGAGCCGAAGGTTACCGCCCTGATCAGCCGAGGCTCTAATAACCGGCTTAAGTTTACCCCGCCAGGCGGGGGAGGGCCGGGGTGGGGATGGGTGAGGGTGATATCCTTGAGAAGCGATTGAGTAACAACAGGAAGGGAAATCAATCCAGTTCTTCAAACAGCCGCTTCACCAGATCCAGTGAAGTAACCCCTTCCGCCTCGGCGTTGAAATTGGTCACGATCCGGTGGCGTAGCACCGGCACGGCGCAGGCGCGCACATCTTCCTCTGAAGGAGTAAACCGTCCCTGAAGCGCCGCCCGGGTTTTGGCTCCCAAAATCAAGTACTGAGATGCGCGCGGCCCGGCGCCCCAATTCACCCACTCCTTCACGTATTTGGGCGCCTGGGGATAATTGGGACGGGTCATGTTTACCAGCCGCACGGCATATTCAATCACGTTGTCGGCCACCGGCACCTTCCGCAGCACCTCCTGGCAGGCGATGATCTGTTCGGCGTTCATAATCTTGTTCAACCGGGGTTGATAGTCGCCGGTGGTGGATTTGACAATTTCCATCTCCTCTTCAAACGAGGGATATTCAATCCACAGGTTGAACATGAATCGATCCAGCTGGGCTTCCGGCAGTGGGTAGGTACCTTCCTGCTCGATGGGGTTCTGGGTCGCCAGCACAAAAAACGGCTCATCCAGGGGCATATCTTCTCCCCCGGCGGTGACTTTATGCTCCTGCATTGCTTCCAGCAGAGCCGACTGGGTCTTGGGAGGCGTTCGGTTGATCTCATCCGCCAGAATAATATTGGCAAAGATCGGCCCTTTCACAAACCGGAAGGCCTTTTTACCGGTACTGCGATCCTCTTCGATAATTTCCGTTCCGGTGATGTCGGAGGGCATCAAATCGGGGGTAAATTGAATCCGGCTGAATTTTAGATCCAGCACATCGGCCAGAGTGTTGATCAACAGGGTCTTCGCCAGCCCGGGTACCCCCACGATAAGGCAGTGCCCCCGGGCAAACAGGGAAATCAACAACTGGTCAATGATCCCATCCTGCCCGATGATCACCTTGTGGATTTCCTGAAGAATCTCCTGATAGAGGCCGGAGAGGCGTTCCAACAATTCAACATCCCGATCGGGGAATTCCGGTTTAGCACTCATATCTTCCTCGTTATCTGTTAAGAAACGTTGATTTTAACCATCCGCCGGGGGGTTGTCAAACGAAATTTTGAGAATGATTCAAGTAAGCGCCTGCATCCGGGGATGGAGCGGTTTTTCTTCACCCCGGAGTAGGGAAAATTCCACCTGAGCGGTTTTATATACTAAACAAAATGTTCGATACTATACCGGCATTGGGATGCGAATGACCGGTTTCACCAACACCTGCAATATTTTCCAGATATCCTGAATATCCCAATACCCGAATATTTATCTTCACTAAACCAAAAGGTGAATTATGAAGTTGGTAACAGAGATTCATCGGAGATGGCCCGGCAACCTGGTCATCCTGCTGGTGTTTTGGGCAGGATGGTTCGGCTTGCTGCCGGCGCAGGTGGCGGAGATTCCCTTCCACACCGAGCCGTACTATCTGGACAGCGGGGTACACAACGGCCCCGCCGGTGGCCCGGCGATACGGGTGTATTCCGCCGTCATAGAGGTGGAAGGGGCGCCCTGGTT
The DNA here is from genome assembly GCA_964416895.1 of uncultured Calditrichaceae bacterium. Classification (GTDB taxonomy): domain Bacteria; phylum Calditrichota; class Calditrichia; order RBG-13-44-9; family J075; genus CAYQGB01. Next base: position 32,473 of record CAYQGB010000012.1, on the reverse strand, counting down.
GCGGCTGTTTTTCAGCGAAGCCCATCTGGGACGGGGCAGCTATCTGCTCATCACCAGCCGCCAGGATGGAGCCTGGCAACGCCTGGATGCTGTCACGCTGAGGGAGTGGCAAAACTCCACCGCCTATTTCAACGGCGATGCGGTGACCCTGGAACTGTATGTGGCCGAAGGCGACCAGGGGGTGTTCGTGCGCATGCAGGAGATCATGGTGGGCGAGTGGGTGCAGGGGCCGCCCCTCGAAAGCATCTGCGGCCCCACCGATGACCGCATCCCCTCCAACGATCCTGCGGTGGGGCGGCTGCTGAACATCGGCTGCACCGGCTGGATCATCACCAACGGAAAGTTGATCTCCGCCGGTCACTGCCTGGACGGCAACGGCGCCAACGTGATGGAATTCAATGTTCCCCCTTCGCTGCCCAACGGCACCATCCAGCATCCTCTCCCCGAAGATCAGTACGCAGTGGATGTATCTTCCAAAGTATATGTAAACGGCGGAGTGGGCAACGACTGGGGAGTGTTCAACGTGTTCGACAATTCCATCACCGGATTGCAGCCCATTCAGGCCCAGGGAGCGGCCTTTCTGGTGGTGCAGGATCTCACCCCGGACAGCATCCGCATCACCGGCTACGGGGTGGATGACGGCACCGCCAACCAGACCCAGCAAACCCACGTGGGGCCGAACGCCGGTTCCTCCGGCACGGTGATGCGCTACCGCACCGACACCCAGGGAGGCAACTCTGGCAGCCCGGTCATCGACGATGCCACCCACTTTGCCGTGGGCGTGCATACCCACGGCGGGTGCACAGCTACCGGAGGCGCCAATCAGGGCACCAGTGCATTCCATCCCCAGTTCTGGGCCGCCATCGGGCAGCAGGGCGTATTCCCCAGCCCGCCGGATTCTTTTGTCGCCTACAGCGACTACCGTACCCCCACCTCCATGCTGCTGAGCTGGATCGATCCCTCCACCCTGATTAACGGCGATACGTTACAGCCGGGAACGTTCCAGATCATGATCGAGCGAGATGGGGTGCTGATCGACTCCGTGGCCGGTGGGGTGGAAAGCTACGTGGATACCGGTCTGGTGGACGGCACAGAATACACCTACAGCATTTTTACCAGGCGAGATACCCTGGGACTGATCAGCACTTCGGTGCAGGCCACCTGGATTGCCGGAGGTTCCCCCATTCCCTCGCCGCCGATACAGTTCAGCGTGGCCGGGAATCAGCAGCAGGTAACCCTCTCCTGGATAAATCCCCGGGAGAATATCGACGGCACCCCCATGGACGATTTCGCCGGGATTAACCTGTATCAGAATGGAGCACTGGTGGCCACGTTCACCCGTAGCAGCGCCGACACCGGCCTGGCGGATACGGCCACGTATGTGCCCTCCACACCCGGCTTCTACGACTGGTATATCACCGCCATCGACAACGAAACGCCCCAGAACGAGAGCGATCCCAGCACGATACTGGGCACGCCTCTGGCTTTGCCTATCATCGACGAGTTCACCACCGCCGGGCCGCCCAATCCGGGAGTATGGATCAACACCCATGCCGGCGTCAACGACCGGGCGCAGAATCCCCCCAGCCCCCCCTATGCTCTGAACCTCAACGGCACGCCCGCCGGAAGCGATACGGTGGATTTGAAGGCCATCGACCTGACCGGGCTGGAAGGAGCCAATGTGCGGTTCTCCTTTGCTTATCAGCCCCAGGGCAACGGCAACGCACCGGAGGAGGGGGACAGCCTGCTGGTATATTTCCGCAATAATCTGGGAGAATGGGTGCAGGTGGCCGGCTATCCGGGGCAATCCGTGCAGCCCTTCGTGACCGAGGAAATCGCCCTGGATTCCATCTCCGCCGGTGGGGGAAGCTTTTTCCACGGGCAATTTCAGGTGCGATTCCGCAGCATCGGCGGGGCCTCTAACATCGCCAACGACGACTGGTTTGTGGATAACGTGCGACTGGAGACGCCGGTGGGCATCGGCCAGCCCCGTCAGGGGGAGATGGTGCGGGAGTATGCCATCAGCGCCAACTATCCCAATCCCTTTAATCCCACCACGACCATCGCTTATGAACTGCCGCAGCGCAGCACGGTGCGGCTGGTTATCTACGACCTGTTGGGGCAGCAGGTGCGGGAGTTGCTGAATCAGCCCAAAGAGGCCGGGCGGTACCGGGTGGTCTGGGATGGCCGGGATGATCAGGGGCAGGCGGTGGCCAGTGGAATGTATATCTATCGCTTTGAGGCCACGCCCATCTCCGGTAAAGCCCCCCGGTTCATCCGTACCCGGAAGATGGTGCTGCTGAAATAACCCTTCTTGAGATAGAGAATGTCTTGCCCCCGTTTCCAATCCGGCGGTTGGGAACGGGGTTTTTTATAGAAGGCGTACGCCCCGGAAAGATAAGATGGGGAGGCTTATCGCAAAAATTGCTTGACCCAAAAGGGCCTTCACAAACAGCGGACGCTGCCGGTGGTCAATTCTCCCCGGATAGGGGAGTGCGCGTATGATGGAAATCGTGGCGCGGATCCGTTTATGATGGAGCGGTTTGGAGAAACAGGGGCGTAACAATTCCGGGAGATGCCCTTTTCATCGAGAAGGAAGGGGCGGTTCGGTGAATCGCCGCAAATCGCTGCGCCGGAACGTCCATTCCGGAGTGTGCAGGATGTTTCCAAAATCCACCGGATACCAGGGGCTGAAGGAGGAATCGGAGGGATTTTTCAGAATGTGAATATCCTGAGCGGGCATGTAGCTCTGGGCTAACAAAAACACTTTCTCTCCGGTTTGGGGATGAACGGCCATATCTACCACCATGACCGCATGGCCGGGAAAGCCTCCCTCAATGAACACATCTCCGATTTTCATATCCTGAACGTTTTTTACCGGGATCATCTCCCGGCGCAGGGAGTAGGTGCCGGCATAAGTAAAAATGGTGGTCAGATAATCCCGGAAATTTCGATAATCGCTGCCGGGCTGCCGGGTGTGCTGCCAGATCACCTGATTTCCCGTAACCCGGGGGCGTTCGCCGTTGATCCATCGGGAAAAGTCAACGCGGTCTCCGGAAGTGAAGTTGAAGTGCAGGGCATCGAAGGCCTTCCGGGAATAGAGATATTCCGCCCGCAGGCGGATGACCGCATCGGCGCACTGCTGTAAATCACGGTTCCCCACATCAATATCCACCACCGCCGCATGTACCGCTTGATTGGGTTTCATTTTTCCATTATACAGATACACCGGCGGGTGCCCCGGCTTCAGGGGAAGGTGTTGTAGCCACCGGGCAAAACTATCTTGCGGCGGCTTTATGCGTCGGAATCCCGGCGGCGCCGGGATGCGACGGTATAGCGCCTGAGTGGAATCGTAAGCGGTTAACCAGGGGTATTCCTGGCTCAGGAGGAAATTCCCCCATCCCAGCAGGAGAAGGCATAGAACGAGGCTTTCGAGGCCTCCCATATTCCCGGTGCAGGAAATAAAAAAGCGGCGCATCGGTCGTTTCTGTATAAGAGTGAATCCCCCGGGCGAGGGCCGTTCGGTGCGGCGGTTCATGGGTGCTGTGGGATCAGCGGCGGAAATAGGCCCACAGCCGCTTGACGAGATACGCCAGAAGGATGGCATCATCCGCCAATCCCACCGGCCCCAACAGGCTCTCCGGAAGCAAATCAACAGGCGAAATAATATACAGGAGGGTGAGCAACAGCAGCCCCAGGAGGCCTTTTTTACCGGAAGTTCTCTTTTTCTCCCCTGCCGATGCTCCCGCGGTTGAGGCGGCCTCTGTCGCGGGAACATCTGAGGACGTTGGCGAATTCATGAGGTTTCATCCTTGCTTTGGACCACTTCCACGGTCTGCTCGTCATCGATGTAAAAAAACTTGGCGTTGGTGCGGGAAGAGGAGTATTTCAACCGGGCATTGCGTTTGTTGCCGGTGGTGTTGTAAAAGTTTTTCATAAAGGGGATTTTGACCAGGATAAGGCCCTCTTTGATCAACACTTCTTCCTGCCCGGTATTGGATTTCAATTCACCTACCACCCGAAACTCATCGCCGATGTTTAAATCCTTGAATCGTTTCTGCATCATGTGCCTCCTTCCGCTTTGCGCTTCTATCGCTCCATTCGGTGAATAGAGTAAACAACAGGGCAAAATATAGCCAGAGCCTCCCACCGGCACAAGCTCCGGAGTGGATGGAAAGGCACCGTTTTTTCAATCTTGCATTGTGCAGAGGGGGCGGATATATTAGCCGTTCCTCAGAAAAGTTTGGGGCGTTTGTGTAATTCCATAGCCATTCTGGAAAAATACTCCGGAGAGAACGTGGATCGGGAAATCCCGGCGACGTTGGATCAACGATCTATGAACCCGACAGCCCTGATCGAAAAATATTACTCCCCCGGTTCATTCGCCCACCGGATATTAACCATCCACAGCGAACAAGTCACCCGAAAGGCACTGGAACTGGCCGAGCGGGTAAAACATCTGCAACCGGACGTGCCCTTCATCCGGGAAGCGGCCATGCTGCACGACATCGGGATGATCTTCACCCACGCCCCGGACATCGGCTGCTACGGCGATAAACCCTACATTCAGCACGGAATTCTGGGGCGGGAATTGCTGGAGAAGGAAGGCTATCCCCGACACGCCCTGGTATGCGAACGCCATACCGGTGTGGGGATTACCCGGGCGGATATCGCCCGTTTTCGGCTTCCCCTGCCCGATCGGGATCTGGTGCCGGTCACCCTGGAGGAGAAAATCATCTGCTTTGCGGATAAGTTTTTCTCCAAAGACCCTCAGAAATTGGAAGAAGAAAAATCCATTGAAGAGATTAAAGAAAAGCTCTCCCGTTTCGGCGAAGACAAGGTGCGCACCATTGAGGAGTGGGTGCGGTTTTTCGGGCTGTAGGCTGTAGGTTAAAAGGTTATAGATGTTTCACATTGATACGGAATTTCCAACCAAACGAAGGAGACCGAACTATGGACATGTGGAGGCCAATCTCTTTGAGGAAGTTTCTGCGATGGTGGTTCCTGAGCATTCTGTTGATTGCCGGGATGATGGCCCAGGATCAGGGGCTGACCCCGGAGATGGTGGTCAACCTGAAGCAGGCCTTTCAGGTAGCCATCGACCCGGCGGGGCAAAAGATCGCCTACGTGGTGGCCGTTCCCCGGGAAGAGAGCGACGAACCCGGGGGGAGCTATACCGAGATCTGGGTGGTGCCTTTTCGGGGTGGAGAACCCCGCCAGTACACCGCCAAACCGGTGAATGCCTGGGCGGTGAGTTGGTCGCCGGATGGGAAGTTGCTGACCTTCCTGTCCTATCAGGAACAGTTCGATCCCCATACGCAGGTGTACGGGCTGCCGGTGGACGGGGGTGCCCCCCGGCTGTTGACCCACCATGAAAACGGCGTCAGTCAGTACCGCTGGTCGCCGGATGGCCGGTGGATCGCCTTCATCTCCCGGGATCCCCAGACCGAAGAGGAGAAAAAAGCCCGAAAGACCGGAGAAGACTGGATTGTTTACGATACCGATTACAAATTCCCCCGTTTGTATGTGGTGAATGTGGAAACCGGGGAAGAACATCGGGTATTTGAGGAAGACCTGGCAGTATGGGAGGTAGAATGGGCGCCCGACAGCAAAACCCTGGTGTTTCAGGCCACCGAAAAGCCCCTGACCGATGATTCCTATATGTTCAAAAAAATCTACACCGTTCCGGCGGAAGGTGGAAAACCGACCGTTCTCTGTCCTACCGAAGGGAAATTAGGCGATATGGCTTACTCTCCGGACGGGCGACAGTTTGCCTTCATCGGGGCCACCAGCCTGAACGATCCCCTGGCGCAAAGCCTGTTTGTGGTGCCGGCAAATGGGGGCACTCCCCAAAATCTTACCCGGGGATTTAAGGGATCGGCGCACTCCCTGTTCTGGCTGGATAATCGCACCATCCTGCTGCTTTCTACCGAAGGTACCCAGAACACTCTCCGCAAGGTGGATGTTCGCACCGGCAAATCGAAAGTGGTGTATAACGCCACTCCCATTATTCAGAGCATCTCGGTGCATCGGAAAAGTGGGCGATTCGCTGCGGCGGTGCACGGGCATGCCCATCCTCTGGAAGTGTATGCCGGGAGCGTCAAAAGCGGGAAGATCACCCGCCTTACCCATCTAAATCCGGAGCTGGAAAAGGTACGTCTGGCCCGCCAGGAAGTGATCCGCTGGAAGGGCGCCGACGGCTGGACCATCGAGGGAGTATTGACTTATCCTCTGGATTATCAGGAGGGGAAAAAGTACCCCCTGATCCTGCAGATTCACGGGGGCCCGGAAGGCGTAAGCCTGAACGGATGGACCACCCGTTCCACCTATCCGGTGCAGGTACTGGCGGCCAACGGCTATATGGTGTTGCAACCCAACTACCGCGGCAGCGGCGGCTATGGGGTGGAGTTCAGCAAAGCCGATCACGATGATCTGGGTGGAAAAGAGTATGAAGACGTGCTGGCCGGAATTGATTATCTCATCCAGAAAGGCCTGGTGGATGGGGAGCGCGTGGGCACCGGAGGGTGGTCCTACGGGGGCTACTTTTCCGCCTGGGGAGCCACCCGGCACAGCGACCGGTTCAAAGCCTCGGTAGTGGCGGCGGGATTGACCAACTGGATCTCCTTTACCGGCACCACCGATATTCCCTACGAGATGTCCCTGGTACACTGGAATTCCTGGTGGTACGACAGGCGGGATCTGCACTGGGAGCGCTCCCCGCTGTATCATATCAAGAACGCCAAAACGCCCACCCTGATTGTGCACGGGCTGAAAGACGAGCGGGTGCACCCGGAGCAAAGCCTGGAACTGTATCAGTCGCTGAAGCACAACCACGTGCCCACCCGATTGATCATGTATCCCCGGGAACCCCATGGGCTTCGGGAGCGGGCCCATAAGCTGCACTTTATGCGCAATGTGCTGGAGTGGTATGATCGGTATGTGAAGAAAGCCGAACCGGCCACCCAGGAGAAATACATCAATTAGCGGTTTGGATTGCTTGGGTTGAACATGGCGCCCCCGGAGACAACTTTCTCCGGGGGTGTCGCATCTTGAGGGAATATGAATTTTCTGGCCCATCTATATCTGGCGGATGATACCCCGGAATCCATTGTGGGCAATATGCTGGGGGATTTTGCCAAAGGCGACATCGAGGCGCAATATCCCCCGGAAATTTGCCGGGGAATCGTGCGCCACCGGAAGATCGACGTGTTCACCGATCATCATCCGGTGTTTCGTCGGAGCAAGCAGCGCCTGGGAGAACAGTATCGCCACCTGAAAGGGATCATGGTCGATATTTTTTATGATCACTTTCTGGCCCGGAACTGGTCGGCATATGCCTCTCTTCCTCTGGAGGAGTTTTCCGCCCATGTGTACCGGATACTGAATTCCTATAAATTTTTGCTTCCCTCCCGGCTGCATCGGGTGTTGTTTTTTATGGAAACGCAGAACTGGCTGGTCTCCTATCGCTCGATTGAGGGGATCGATCGGGTGATGCAGGGGATGTCTCGCCGGCTATCCCGCAAAAACTTGCTGGCGGAAAGCGTGGCGGAATTGCAAACCCACTACGCAGATCTGGAAAGTGATTTTGGGGAGTTTTTCCCGGAAGTTATTGAATATGTAGAAGCGCTGAAGCGGGAGGGGTGGTGATTGCCGGCTGCGCCGGTAAAGCGGAGGGGAACATCACTTCACTGACTCCGACGCCGCCGGGGGAAGGGAGGATAGAAAGGCGATTACCTCTTCGTAAACATCCTTCAACGGTTTTCCCTGCATCCGGGCAATTCGGCGGCACTCCTCAAATTCCGGTAACCGCCGAACCTGATCCTGCCGGATAACTTCCTTAAAAGAAAGCTTTCCCCAGGGGCTGTCCACCGTACGGAGGGTGCGGGGAAGGTGCTCCCGATGCATATAGGTGTAGCGGAATCCCAGGGTGGTGGTCTCCCGGAACAGAATCTCTCGTACCGCAGGCAACAGCGCCGGATCGCACAGCACGGTCAGTAGCATTCCCGGACGGCCTTTCTTCATCAGATTGGGATAGATGCTGACATCCAGCGCCCCGGCCTGGAACAATTTTTCCATCACCGCAGGATACCACTCCGGATTCATGTCGTCGATGTTGGTTTCGATGTGCAGAACCGTCTGGCGAACGAAGTCCCCCGAGATCTCTCCCTGCCAGATGCGCAGCAAATTGGGAATCTGAGCAAAATCCCGGCTACCGGCGCCGTAACCGATCCGGTCAATGGTAAGGGGAGCATTTTCCGGCAGCGGCCCCCGGGAAAAGTGGGTAATCAGCGCAGCTCCGGTGGGTGTCACCAGTTCCCCTTCCACGTCCCGATATACCAGGGGGTAGCCCTGCATTAACCCCAGGGTTGCCGGAGCCGGAACCGGCAGGGTTCCGTGAGCGGCGGATACGGTGCCCCGACTTATCGGCAACGGCGAGGTGAAAATCTCCTCCGGCTTTAGATACTCCACGCAGATGCACGCCCCCACAATATCCACAATGGAATCCACCGCACCAACTTCATGGAAATGCACCTTTTCCACAGGGATATTGTGTACTTTCGCCTCCTGCTCCCCCAGTTTTCGGAATATCGCCAGACTGTGGTGTTTTACTGCTTCAGCAAGATCACTCTCCTCAATCAACTTTACGATATCCGACAGATGGCGATGATGGTGGGTTTCCTGCACCTGAACGGTGAGCTTGTGAGCGGAGATGTGATGGCGGGAAGTGCGTTCCAGTTCCAGCCGGTATTCGGAAAGGGAAAGTTTTCGCAATTCGGTTTCCAGATGTTCCCGTGGTACCAGCCCATCCAGAAAGGCGCCCAGAATCATGTCCCCGCTGGCGCCGCCGATGCAATCAAAGTAGAGATAGCGCATGCTTCGGTATGTTCCGGTCGTTTGTTGGGGGGATCATTCATCCACTTTGCCGATCTCGAAACGGGGCATTCGCCCGGTGCAGAAAGCGAGTGGCTTCATGAATCGTCGTTGCCGGAGGATAATTTGTTCAAAATTTCTGCTTTGTCAGTAGCCGTGAGAATCATCTTAATGGCCTCCTCCAGTCGCTGACCATCCTTCACGGAATAAATCAGCTTCTTCTCCGCTTCCGTCAAAGGGAAACGCATGGACAATAGCATCACCAGGACATGCTGCCGTTCCAGCAGCGCACCTTCCTGCTTCCCGCGCTCAATGCCCTTTTGAATGCCTTT
>CAYQGB010000012.1:0-23170 GCA_964416895.1 uncultured Calditrichaceae bacterium | reverse complement strand
GTTCCAGCAGCGCACCTTCCTGCTTCCCGCGCTCAATGCCCTTTTGAATGCCTTTCTGAATTCCCTCCTGAATTCCTTTTTGGATCCCTTCCTGGATCCCTTCCTTGTATCCTTCCTCTCGTAACCGTTGCGCTAACGTGGGCATGATTTCTTCTCCTTCAATTTGGCTTTCTTCCAAAAGCTCTGCCAGGTCTTCTAACTCAACATTTTGCGTTTCTACGATGTAAATCATTCCGAACAGGAACAGTTCCCGCTCTCGAATAACGCCGATGTCTCGCCACAATTCCAGCACCCGCCGAATGATTGTCAGATCCTCTTCAGCGGCCGCCTTCATCAGCAACAATACGGTGAGCACGAACAATTGCTCCCGGGCGGCCTGGCTTTCGGCGGCTTTCCAATCCCAATCGTGGGTATCAAACAAGATGTATTCAAAATCCAGCAAATATCTTCGCAGGGGATCGGGCGCCTTAAACTGTTTCGCAAACCGGGTGGGAAGGTTCCAGCGCCGCTTGCCATGATATAGAACCACCGGAATAATCACCCGCAACGGTCGCCCGGCCCGTTCATCCTGTTGCCAGGTCTGAAATTGGTACCGATGCAACTGGGAGAATGTCCCTTTGTAGGGATACGATTTGTGCTCGAACAGAAAATAGATATCCACCGGTTCCTGTCTGTGCCGGGTGCGGGTGCGAATGACCAAATCCGACAGGGAAGCCCGATACTCTTCGGAAACATAAGTGGTCGGCTCCAATTGCAAATGGGAAAGTTCCAGCTCCTGAAGTACCGCCGGAGGCAACACGATTTCCAGCAGCGCCCGAACATTGGCAACGTCAGAAAACATCCGCTTGAAAAAACTGTCGTGAATGTTGGTTATTCGGGCCATGGCAGAAGGTGATTTTCCGAATGTTCAATTATTGCCCGGGCGATGCGTTTACATCTGCGGAGACGGGGGAAACATTTTCCTCCATTCCGGAGACGGTTCGGCGTTGGGGTCGTGTTGCCACCGACCATCGACTTTTGCCCGTACCGGAGAATGTTGCTCAAAATATTCGATCAGGGCTTCCCGCATCAGGATGCCCGAAAAGGCCACTTCCGAGCGGGGAATATCCCGGAGCATGGACAGACCGGAATTCCCTTCAATCAAATAATCGCTGGTGGCTACCCGGTAGATGCGATCCGGCTCCAGCGGCTTTCCTCCGATTTCCACATACACCACCCGCTGCCCATCGGGAAGATTCCGGTTGAATACCACCCGGGCGCCGCTGATCACCAGCCCTCGCCCGCTTCCCCTGAGCTTCCGTTCCAGAATTTGCTTGATCAGCCGCCCGCTGGCCTGAAAAGAAACGATCTCATTCCCAAATGGCAATACTTTAAACACGTCTTCCCGGGTCACCGGGCCGGAACGAATCTCCGCTCGAATGCCCCCAAAATTGGTGAAAGCAAAATCCGCTTTCACCCGTTCCCGCATCACGTCGGCGATCAGGTTGTTCAGGGGAGCTTCCCCGATACTGGAACGGGTGAGCGAAACGGCAGCCTCTCCGATGACTTCCCGAAACTCTTTTTCATAAATGGCCTGTTGTTCCCGTACAAACGCCGCCACCACGCTATCCGGCCAGAACTCTTCCTCCTGCAACAGGATCAAGGCATTCCCATCCGCCACTGTACGATAGCCGGCAATAGAGCGGGTGGGCCGATGCAATTCCACCTCAATCCAGCCCAGATTCCCCAGATAGGCATAATTTTGCAAACAGATGGTGTGGGTTACAGGATCTTCCCATGGCTGCTGGTACCCCCGGTGGAGGTGCCCGCCTAACAGGATGTCGATGCCCTTCACAAAATGGGCAATTTCCATGGCGTTGATGTGGGTGCTGTGGATCACCTCCTCGTAGGTGCGTTGCTTCAGGCGCCGGTATCCCTCCCGGCGGTCGTAGGGAAGGCCGGTATGCACCAGCGCCACCACGATGTCCGCCCCCTGCGCCCGCAGTTCATCCACGGCCTGCTGGAGGGACAAAACTTCGTTGCGGAAATCCAACCCTCGAATATGTTCCGGAAAGCTCATGTGTTCGGTGCCCACGGTGGTCGCCCCGGTGATCCCCAACCGAAATCCGGCCTTTTCCACAATCACCCAGGGCCTGACCCACTTCCAGTGTTCCCCGGTTTCCGCATCATAGATGTTGCAGGAGACCCAGGGAAATTGAGAGGCCTTGATCAGTTCGATGAGATTCTCTTTCCCCAGATCGAAGTCGTGATTGCCGGGCACCACCGCATCGTAACCGATCTGATTCATATACTCCACCACCGCCTTACCTTTGGAGAGCGTGCCCACCAGGGTTCCCTGGAAAATATCTCCCCCGTCGATCAGCAGGATGGGAAACCCTTCTCGCGCCGCCTGCGCCTGTACCCGCTTGATAATCGCCGCCGCAGAAGCCGCTCCGCCCAACATGGGAGGGAAATCCGGATTGAGAAATTCCGCTTTCTGCGGCACGATGCCCCCGTGCACATCGTTGGTGAAAAAAATGGTCAGGCGCTGGAGTTCCCCCTGTTCCCGGCCCAACAGACCGGTGAAATAGAGCAAGAAAATCGCAATGAGCCACCACGTTCTGGTCATATCTTATCCTCGTGCATCATGGAAAAAGCGTTTGAAAAAATATATCGGTGTGGTTATAATGAAACAAGGGATTAATTTGCAGAATTGTGAAGGAACTGAACCAGGATGGATGAAACGCTGATCTGGGTAACGCTGTCGGCGGCGATTATGGGAATGGTGGCGGGAAGTGTGGTAGGGGCCTACGTGGCCCGGCATCGCATCATCGAACTCACCGACCTGATGTTTCCGGATTACCGACGGATGATCCGGGGGGCCTTTCTGGGTGGCGTCGCCGGAGGCCTGGTGTTGCCCAAACTCACTCTAATGGGATATCTGGTGTATTTTTTGATTTCAAACGGATAGCCCGGCAGGCAATAAATGCCGGTGCCTGAACGCAGTGCTGTTGATGTTTAACCTGAGGGGAAGCCCATGAATCCAAAAATTTCTTACCCTGTACTGGTGATAATGATGGCATTCACTATGGTATTTGCTCAATCCAATTCATCCTCGAATACCGGGGATGACCCGGCCCTGCGTCAAAAGGCCCGGGATCTGGCCCACCGGTTTATCATCACCGATGGGCACATCGACGTGCCCTACCGCCTGCGGGAGTGGATGGAGGACATCTCGCAGCGCACCCGGGGAGGAGATTTCGACTATCCCCGGGCGAAGGAGGGGGGATTGAATGCGCCGTTCATGTCGATTTACATTCCCGCCAAATATCAGGAGACCGGGGGCGCCAGAGAACTGGCCGACTCTCTTATTGATCTGGTGTATTCCTTTGCCGAGCGCTGGCCGGACAAGTTCGCCATCGCCACCTCCGTGGCCGAGGTGCGGGAACAGTTTAAGCGGGGAGTCATCTCCCTGGCTATGGGCATGGAAAACGGAGCGCCCATCCAGCAACTGGCCGATCTGGAGCATTTCTACCGGCGGGGCATCCGCTACATCACCCTGACCCATGCCAAATACAATCACATTTGCGACTCCTCCTACGACCCCGAACGGAAGTGGAACGGATTAAGCCCTTTCGGGGAACAGGTGGTTCGGGAGATGAACCGACTGGGCATCATGGTGGATATTTCCCATGTTTCCGACAGCGCTTTTTACGACGTGCTCCGGATTTCCCGGGCGCCGGTGATCGCCTCCCACTCCTCCTGCCGCCACTTTACTCCCGACTGGGAACGCAACATGAACGACGATATGATCAAGGCGCTGGCGGAAAAAGGAGGGATTATTTGCATCAACTTCGGCTCTTCTTTCCTGAAATCGGAATATCAGGGAGCCTGGAAAGAGGGGAACGCCGCAGTTGATCAATATTTGAAGGAGCACGGGATCGATCGGGAATCCCCCGAAGGTCAGGCGTATTATCATAAGTATCGCAAAGAACACCCCCGGGGCACCGTGGCCGATGTGGCGGATCACATCGACCATGTGGTTCAGCTGGTAGGCGTGGATCATGTGGGGTTTGGTTCCGATTTCGACGGAGTCTTCGCCCTCCCCCAGGGGCTATCGGATGTCTCCATGTACCCCAACTTGATTTATGAACTGCTCCGGCGAGGCTATTCGGAAGAAGACATCCGCAAAATCTGCGGAGAAAACATGCTCCGGGTATGGAGCGAGGTGGAGCGGATCGCCCGGGAATCTCGGAAGAGTGAATGACGCGGCTACCCGACAGGTGAGCTTATTTTTCTTTGGGTTCTTGCATTTATGTCCTGTAACTTTGGGGCTATAAATTTTTTCCGGTAATGGGCAACGAAACCATGTATTGAGGAATAGCCTATGAAACATATTGGGGCAGTGACTCTGATAATCCTCCTCCTGGCACTGGTGGGATGCGCTTCCCGGCGCCAGCTTTCTCCCCAACCCTCTCCCACCAAACCGGTAGAAACGTACCGTGCGCTGGCTACCGATTCCGGTAAAGTGGTTACCGTTCAGGTAAAATCGGAGAATGTACGCAAAACCCCCAATGGAACTCGGTTGGGAAAACTCAAACGGGGGGAAAAGTTAACCGTACTCAAGCGGGTGGGGAACTGGGTTCAATTTACCAACGCCAAATTCAAAAAAGCCTACATCTGGGCCCCGTCGGTAGGATACCGCTACGAGAACCTGTACAGCCCCTATTTTTATTATGACACCACCCGACATGCCTTTCGAGACATTGACTTCTTCCGGCGTATTTTCTCTCAGTGGGGGCAACGCCGTAATGAAATGACCTCCTCCTACGCGCTCTTTTTTAAGAATGTGGGTCTGGGAAGCCACGAAGCGATTGTGGTAGAAGTGGTTGCCGGTACAAAACAGGTGGTGGAGCACGGCATCACGCTTTACATCGATAAAAAGACCGACAAAATCCATAAGGTGCGGGTGGACTATCTGGTGCCGGTCACCGGATACAAGAAGGCCTTGAAGAAGAGCGAATTGCCCATCCAGGCGCCGGTGGAAGAGAACAGCGGCCATCTCATCTGGCCCGCCGGTACCCTGTTGCCCGACCTCACGGTGGATCTGGAACGTAAGGAGTGGAACAGCAACGCATTTTCCAGCATCTGGTATATTGCTTCTCCTTGAGGTACTGAGAGTTTTGTGTAGCCCCCGGGAAACGGATCACTATGGGCAGGGAAAGTCAACCGGGCGTATTGCGTAATGCGTATTACGTGACCGGATACATCAACAATGCGCAATACGCAATATCTTTCTTGAGTATGGTTCTCACTGTGTGGGGCAATATTCCGATTCCTGATCCCCCATAACTCAATATCTGAATAACTCAATACCCGAATATCGCTAAACCCGTGAACAACCAACATCGCAGGTTTTTATGCCTCAACTTCTGATTGACAAAGCGGATGGAATTCTAACGCTCACCCTGAATCGCCCGGAGAAGAAAAACGCCCTCAGCATGGAGATGTATCAGGGGCTGAGGGATGGGCTGGTTCAGGCCGGTGAGGATGCGGACATCCGGGTGGTGTACATCCGTAGCAGCAGCGAGGATTTTACCGGCGGCAACGACCTGAAAGATTTTGCCGCGGTGAATCGAGGCGAGATGGATCTGGCGGATTTGCCGGTGGTACCCTTCATCCGCACGGTGATTGAGTTTCCCAAACCCCTCGTGGCCGCGGTAAGAGGGGTGGCGGTGGGCATCGGCACCACCCTGCTGCTTCACTGCGATGCGGTGGTGGCCGGCCGTTCGGCCCGGTTTCATCTGCCCTTTGTGCAACTGGGGCTGACGCCGGAGCTGGGCAGTTCCTTTCTGTTTCCGGAACTGGCGGGGCGCATCCGGGGCAGTTACCTGCTGCTCAGCGGAGAACCCTTCGACGCCGAAGCGGCCTATCAGATGGGATTGATCAGTCACCTGTGTGAGGATGCCGACGTGGAAGCCACCGCCGCGGCAGTATGTCGGCGGCTGGCCGGCCTCCCCCCCAACACCGTGCAGGCCATCAAACAACTGGTTCGCTCCCCCCGATGGGTGGAACACCTGAAAACTGTGATCGAGGAAGAGAACCGGGTGTTCTCCCGCCGTTTGAAATCTCCTGAACATCGTCAAGCCCTGGAAGCCTTTTTTAACAAGCGATGATCTCACCATGAGCCGGGAGCATCCACAAGCGGTTATGGCAGTTGAGACGGAGGCTTTATGAACCATTCCTCTGATTCCCCCCCGCTAAAAAATCGGTTTGATTTTTCCGAATGGGCCGGCGCCGTGGGCGATCTGGGCACCACTCTGCCGCTGGCCTTTGCGCTGGTGGTGTTTAACCATTTTCCCACCGAACGGATATTCTTCTTGTGGGGATTGATGTACATCCTGTGGGGGTGGTATTACAAAGTTCCCGTGGCCATCCAGCCGTTGAAAGCCATGGCGGTGATTGCCATTGCCGGCGGCTTTGCTACCGAATTGCTTTCCACCACCGCTTTCTTTTACGGAGTGCTGTTTTTACTGCTTTCTATTTCCGGGGTAATTCGAAAGATCGAACGCTGGTTTTCTCCCGCGCTGGTACGGGGCATCCAGCTGGGCATCGGTCTGATTCTGGGGTGGAAAGCGGTGGAACTGGTGGTGAAAAACGGCTACTACCTGAGTGGCAACAACACCAATCTGATTGCCAGCCTGGTGTTTGTGGCGGCAATTATGGCGGTATTGTGGGCATTCCAGTTCCGTAGAAACGTTCCCGCAGTGCTGGTGCTGATTCTGGGCGGCTTGATGGCATCCTTTTTGGGAGGCGTCACCATTGAGGTACCGCCCCATCAGAATTCTCCGATGGCGTTTACCGTTCCGGAGTGGGAATTCTTCACCAATGCCCTGATTCTGCTGATCATTCCCCAGCTTCCGCTCACGTTAGGAAATGCCGTGTTTGCTGCCAGCGACGCCTGCCATACCTTCTGGAAAGAACAGGCCCGGCGGGTATCGCCCACCCGGCTGGGAACCTCCATCGGCATCAGCAATGTGATTATCGGGCTGCTGGGAGGCTTTCCCGTATGCCACGGGGCCGGAGGGATCGGCGCCCATGCCCAGTTCGGCGGCAAGACCGGAGGCACCACCATCATCATTGGAAGTGTGCTGGTGGTGCTGTCGCTGGTGCCTCCCCTGTCGGATTTTCTGTTCTTCATTCCCGTGCCCATCCTCAGCGCCATGCTGTTGTGGGATAGCTGGCGGATGATGAGCCTGATCCGAAAATTAGGGCAACGCCCGGAACTGGTGGTGGCCGGGGTGGTGGGAGTGCTATCGTTTTTAACCCGCAATCTGGCCATTGCCCTGATCATCGGATTCGTGCTGGAATACGGATTCCGGGTGTATCAACGTCGTACGGCTCAAAACCGTGAAGCAGTGGAATCTTCACCATCTGATAAAGAAATTCCCCGGGAAATTCCGGGAAGGAGCAAGCCATGATCGACGTCAGTCCCAAATTCAACACGTTGCGGTACGCCATGGCCAAAGGCGTCTTGCAGGCCCGGCCGGAGATCATCGCCCGGGTCAGGGAGCGCACTGTGCCCAAAGGCGACGTGCTGGAGGTGGCCCGCGCGGCGGGGATCAACGCCGCCAAGCGCTGCGCCGACTGGATGGTGTTCTGCCACAATCTGCCCATCGATTGGGTGGATCTGAAATTTGAACTGGAGGAAGACCGCATCAAGGTGTTTGCCGAGGTGAAGGCGATCTGGAAGACGGGAGTGGAAATGGAAGCCCTGGCGGCGGTCACCGGGGCCTTGCTGAACATGTACGACATGCTCAAGCCGCTGGATGATGAACTGGTCATCGGCAACATCAAGCTGGTGAAGAAGCGGGGCGGTAAAAGCAGCTTCCGAGAGGCATTTCCCGAACCCATCAAAACCGCGGTGCTGGTGATCTCCGATTCCACCTACGCCGGGGAGCGGGAGGACAAATCCGGGCGGGTGATTCAGGAATTTTTGAAGGATCAGCCGGTGGCGGTGCAGGTGTATGATATTCTCCCCGATGATCGGGAGCGGATCGCCGCCCGATTGACTCAACTGGTGGATGAGGAAGGGATTCAACTGATCTTCACCACCGGCGGCACCGGATTAGGCCCTCGAGACGTGACCCCGGAAGCGGTGCGGGAAGTGATCACCACCGAGGTGCCGGGCATTGCCGAAGCCATGCGCAGCCACGGCAAAGATCGGGTGCCTTACGCCATGCTCTCCCGGCAGATATGCGGCATCCGCAACGGAAGCTTGATCATCACCCTGCCGGGTAGCTCCAAAGGCGCTCTGGAAAGCCTGCAGGCGCTGTTCCCCGGCCTGCTGCACGCCTTTTTGATGATGGAAGGCAAGGGGCACTAAGCGGGTGCCCCATTTCTCTTCCCATTTCTCTCGTGGATGCCTCAGGCCCGGGCATTGCGCAACCGACCGTTTCCTATCGAGATTCTTCTCCCACCTCGGCGGGATCAGCATAACAACAACGATGTTTCAATAACAACACTCATAAGGAAAGCCCCCAACCAATATACTCCATTCTTTCCCTGCCTGAGACACCCCATTCATCTCCTCAAAAACGTCCTCCCTGTAACCATTCCCTTCCCCCTGAATCGAATTAAACGCATGGAGGTTATCAATGCGTGGAATCAACCCGGCGGTGAGGTGGATGATGAAGGAAGAAACCTTATGGGATGATCGGTACCTGGCGACCCGTTCTCCCGCAGACGAAGCATTAATGCAAAAATATTGTCACAACATCGAGGAGAAAATTCGCCTGGCTCGCTCCTCCCGGGCCGCCCGGCGCATTGCCGGGGATGCCTGCCGGGAGTTCGAGCGGGAATGTTACAGCGAAGTGATCCCCATCTTTCTGAAGCGATATGTGAATGAACTGCTGGAAAAATATTGGGGGGTGAGCTTATGATTACCCGAAACACGTACATCGAAGATTTGATTCAGATGCTCCCGGAAGCGGTGACCTATCTGTCCCAAAAGAACATCCGCTGCGTCGTCTGCGGAGAGCCGATCTGGGGTTCCCTGGAGCAGGCAGCTAGAGAGAAAGGGTACAGCGACGCCGACATCGATCGGTTTGTGAAAGAGCTGAACGCCATGCTGAAAAAAGTCCGGAAAGCGGCCAATTAGGGCCGGGATAAAGGGATCAAAAACCAACCATTACAACAGAGGAGCACATCATGGCTTTCTTAAAGGAGCAAGATCGCATCGAAATTCGCAAGCGGCTGGAAGGACTCCAAAACCCGGTGAAGCTGGTGTTCTTTACCCAGGAACTGGAGTGCATGTATTGCAAGGAAACCCATCAACTGTTGCAGGAGCTGGCGGAGCTTTCCGATAAGCTTACCCTGGAAGTGTATAACTTCGCTATTGACCGGGAAATGGCGGAAAAATTCAGCATCGACAAAATACCCGCCACGGTGGTGATGGGGGAAAAAGATTACGGCATCCGTTTCTACGGCATCCCCTCCGGCTTTGAATTCAGCACTCTGCTGGAAGACATCTTGATGGTTTCCCGGGGGGATTCCGGTCTCAGTGAGGAAACCCGAAAGGCGCTGAAAGCGATCACCACGCCGGTGCACCTGCAGGTATTCGTCACCCCCACCTGCCCCTATTGTCCTCAGGCGGTGTATCTGGCCCATCAGTTTGCCTTTGAAAGCGATCAGATTACGGCGGATATGGTCGAAGCCACCGAATTCCCTCATCTGGCCCAGAAGTATCGGGTGATGGGCGTTCCCAAAACCGTCGCCAATGATCGGGACGTGGTGGAAGGGGCTGCCCCGGAACCCATGTTGCTGGAACGCCTTCAGGAAGTTCTGAAAGCCGAAATCGCCAATTCATAAGGAGACGAGTTTTATGGCTGCGGAGAAAAGCAACGGTACATTTGAAGTGCATTTACGCCGCCGGGAAGATTTTCTATTTGACGTTCAATTTGATTGGGAATCCGCCGGAAAGGTAACCCTGGACGAGCCGGAGCCTCTGGGGAAAAAGGCCGGGCCGAACGCCTCCCGGCTGTTAGGGGCGGCGGTGGGCAACTGCCTCAGCGCCAGCCTGCTGTTTTGCCTCCAGAAAATGCGCCAGCCGGTGCAGGATCTCCACACCCGGGTCACCGGCCATCTCACCCGCAACCAGAACGGACGCCTGCGGATCGGGAGTTTTGAAGTGGAGATTACCCTGGATCTGGGGGAAGGCGACACCGGGCGAATTCAGCGGTGCTTGAACATCTTTCAGGATTACTGCACGGTATCGGCCAGCATCAAACCGGCCATTCCCATCCGGGTGCGGGTGAGTGACCGGGAGGGCACCCTGTTATACGATTCAGAGCGCACGGCTTAGCCCCCTTTCCGGTTGGTTTCTCCTGCCCCGGATGTTAAATTGCGCCCCATGAATTCCGATGAATTGTTCTATCCCCCGGGCATTGGTGACGCCGCCATGCACAAGGATCTGGAAAACCGGAATGCACGGGCTATCATCAAAGGGGAAAAGCTCCGCTCCCTCCGCAATCGCCATCCCTGGATATTCTCCGGTGCGGTGGAGCGCATCGAGGGGGAGTTCCAGTCCGGCGACATCCTTTCCGTGTATGCCCCTGACGGCCGGTTTCTGGCCAAGGGGTTCGTCAATCTGCACTCCCAGATTCGCATTCGGGCGCTGACCTTCCGGGAAGAGACCATCACCCCGGATTTCTTCCGCCGCCGCATGGCCGAAGCGATGAGCTTCCGGAGAATGTTCGTCCCTCCCCAAACGACCGCCTACCGCCTGATCCACTCTGACGGGGATCTGCTTCCCGGCCTGATTGTGGATCGCTACGCCGATGTGCTGGTGGTGCAGTTCAATTCGCTGGGCATTGCCCGGCTGCGCCCTCTGGTGATCGAATGGCTGGTGGAAACCCTGCGCCCCCGGGCGATCGTGGAACGCAGCGAAGCCCGCATTCTCTCCGAAGAGGGGTTGGAGCAGGTGCGGCAGGTGCTCTATGGAGAAGCGCCGGCGGAGGTGGAGATTCTGGAGCACGGGGTGAAGTTTGTGGTGGATGTGGTGGAAGGTCAGAAGACCGGTTTCTTCCTGGATCAACGGGAAAATCGCCGGATGATCGGTGAACTGGCTGCGGGGAAACGGCTGCTGAACTGCTTTTCTTACAGCGCCGGGTTCAGCGTGTACGCCGCTCTGCGCGGCGCCATCACCACCTCGGTGGATATCAGCGAGCCGGCCATCGAGATGGCCCGACGCAATTTTGAGATCAACGGCCTGGAGGTTTCCCGGCATCGCTTTGTAGTAGCCAATGTATTTGAGTACCTCCGGGAGATGGAGGAACCCTACGATGTGATCATCCTGGATCCCCCGGCGTTTGTCAAACAACGCAAGCACGTGGCCCGGGGGGCGCAGGGGTATAAAGACATTAACCGGCTGGCGATCCTCAACAGCATTATCGGAGGTCTGATCCTGACCTGCTCCTGTTCCGCTCACGTCAGCTGGGATCTGTTTCAGAAAATCATCTTTTCCGCCGCCCGGGAGGCCGGGCGAAACGTGCAGATTCTGGGCAAACAGTCCCAGCCGGTGGATCACCCCATCAACGTGTATCATCCCGAGGGAGAATATCTGAAAAGCATGCTCCTGCGCGTGCTGGATTAAGGAGGATCTTCTGAGGAGAAATAGTTGGACTTCCCGGCGTGGCCTTCTGCTCCGATCTCGAGATGAATACCCCTCTGAACACCTTTACGTTTCACGCATTACTTTCACAACATGATCAACCGAATCTCACCAAAATGATAAATACTGGTTGAACCTCAGGAGTAACCAGAGGAGACCCCCATGCCTCAACCCAAATTCGTGCCTTTATCCGGCTATCGGGAGTATCCCCCGGAGGAGATGATCCGCCGGGCGGAGGAGTTCTATGCCGAAGTGCGCCGCCGCCGAACCGTGCGGCATTTTTCCGACCGACCGGTGCCCCGGCAGGTTATCGAAACCTGTTTGAAAGCAGCGGGCACGGCGCCCAACGGAGCCAATCGCCAGCCCTGGCACTTCGTGGTGGTCAGCAATCCGGAGGTCAAGAAACGAATTCGAGAGGCAGCGGAGAAGGAGGAATGGGAATTCTACCACCATCGGGCACCCAAAGAATGGCTGGAAGCCCTCTCGCTATTGGGCACCGATGAGCACAAGCCCTTTCTGGAGACAGCCCCTTATCTCATCGCCATTTTCGCCCGTAGCTACGATCTCCTTCCCGATGGACGCAAACTGAAAAACTACTACGTGCAGGAATCGGTGGGGATCGCCACGGGTATTTTGATTACTGCTCTGCATCATGCCGGTCTGGCTACCCTGACCCACACACCCAGCCCCATGGGGTTCCTGAACCAGATCCTCAATCGCCCCAAAAACGAACGCCCCTTTCTGCTGCTGGTGGTGGGCTACCCCGCCGCCGACGCCCGGGTGCCGGACATTACCAAGAAGCCTCTGGAGGAAATTGCTACGTTTGTGGAATGAGGAAAGTCGGAACCGGGGAGGGGTTATAGCGCAGCTTCGATATTCACAATCTATTCCCCGATAAACAGTTTTCTTTGATAGATGAAGTCCAGATACCGGTGGTGCGCCATTACCTCAAAATACTCTCGTCGATCGGGATCTTTATCCACCAGCACGACTCCCCGGGTGATGATGTCTTTCAGAATAAACAGATTTTCCAGGCGATCCAGAAAAGTGATGTCAAGATTCTCCAGCCGGGCTTTTTTGCTTACCCGTTGAATGATGCCCAGGCGATCCTCCAGCGCCAGAGGGCCATCGGAATAAACGGCGATGTCCACGTCGCTAAGCGGCCCGGCTTCCCCGGTGGCATGGGAACCGAACAGATAGGCTGCCAACACCTTCTTTTCCGCTTCCAGGGCCTGTTTCAGTGAAGCCAGGTCGAGTTGCGACACCATCAAAGACTCCTTTTCCGGTCTTACTGCCGGAAATATATTCCCCTTTCGCAAGGGGATTCAACCCAAAAGAAAATCTTCGGTTGCTGGAACGGCATGGCTGAGGTTATCATTGAGTGCTGCTTCATAGCGCAGGAGGGAGTTTCCATAAATGTGTGTGCGGCCCTTCCGTTATCGGCCTTTCAAACCTCAGCAGGGTCAATGCCGGTTTTTCGGGAACATTCTCCCGACGGTAAGGTAAGGAGTTTCAAATTCAAGGAGGAGTTTGAACGTTGGAGTTACTGTCGGCATTTGTTATCGGTGCCATTGTTGGGATTGTGCTGTTGGGAGTGGCGGAACTCCTGAGCGGCGGTCGCTTTATTGCCGCCATTGCCGAGCGCCTGAAAGGCGGCTCCTTTAAAAAAACACCTTCCGAAGAAGAATCATCCCCGGCAACAGAACTGTACCGGATTGCCGGGAAAGTAGAAGGAGCCTTTGATGTGGTGGCGCATCCTTCCGAACTGCTTTCCCGCCCGGAGTTTCAAAAGGGGGTAAAATTACTCCGTTCGGAAAAATTCACCATCCATGAGATTCAAGCCTACGCCACCGGCTCCAATTCGGTGATCGCCTCCATGGCCCTGGAAGCGTTGTGCGAACATCCGGAAGCGGCGCAGGCTATGGAAAGCATCCTTTCCCACATCAATGAGTTTTACGGGAAGCCTCAGTATTTTGCTCTTCGGGCGTTAAGCGCCTGCAAAGACATTTCCATCGGAAAAGTACTCACCAAATTGGATGATATCTGGCTGGAACCGTTTTCCCTGCATTTCTTGAAAGAATTTCTGGAAAAAAGACTGGCCTCGGGAGAAGCCCCTGGATTGGCGGAGCATTTGTCTTCCCTCGCCTATCACCAGCAGGAAACTCTGGAAGAGCTGCTCAAAGCCATTGGCCCGCCGTTAAACGAACCGTTACTGGCCGAATTTGAACAGTGGAAGCGCACCGCCATCGATGTACCTTTCCTGAAGAGTTTCGGCAAGGTGTGGGAAACCCGAAAGATTGAGCAGGAGCAGCCCATCCTGATTGAGCACCCCACCCTGTGCCGTAAACTGGAAGAAGTGGAAACGGCCTTGAAAGAATCTCCCCGACAGTCGGTGCTGCTGGTAGGGGAATCCGGGGTGGGCAAAAGCACCCTGATGCGGCTGTTAGCCCGGCGGCTTCTACAACAGGGCTGGATTCTGTTTGAAGCCGGGGGTACCGACATTCAGGCCGGGCAGGTGTACTACGGGCAGATGGAAGGGCGAATTACGTACCTGCTCCGTACCATCGGGGGAGGCCGGAAAGTGGTGTGGCTCATCCCTCAATTCCACGAGCTGATCTGGGCCGGGCGCAAGCATTACAGCCCCATCAGTATCCTGGATATGATTCTGCCCGCTATTGAAACCGGAGACATCCTGGTGGTGGGAGAAATTCAGCCTCCGGCCTTTGAACGGCTGATGCAACACAATCCCCGTATGGCCGCGGTCATGCGGGTGGTGCGCCTGGAGCCGCTATCGCCTCAGGAGACTCTGAAATTGGCCCGAGAGTGGGTGGCGCGGCGCAGCCCGGATAACCGGGAACCGGTCATCGCTGAAGAAACTCTGGGAGAGGCCATTCAACTGACCCAGCAATACCTGGGGGATAAAGCTGCACCGGGCAACCTTCTGGAATTTCTGGATCTGACCTGGCGGCGACTGTGCGCCGCTCAGCCGGTGGGGCATCCGGAAGGCTCCCTGGAAACCGCCACCGAAGTGGAAACACCGACGCCTTCATCCACCTCTGGAAACGGCCATCCTCCCCTGGAAGCCGTTCCCCCTCGCGCCATCACTCTCGACGATATGCTGATCACCCTCTCGCAGCTAACCGGCCTGCCCGTCAGTATCCTGGACGACCGGCAGGGGCTGAACCTGGAAGAACTGGAGCGCTTTTTTCGACAACGCATCTTCGGGCAACCGGAAGCCATTGAATGCCTGGTAGAACGAATCGCCATGATCAAGGCCGGGCTTACCGACCCCACCCGCCCGCAAGGGGTATTCCTGTTCGCCGGTCCCACCGGAACGGGAAAGACCGAAATTGCCAAAGCACTGGCGGAATATCTGTTTGGATCTCCCCAACGGATGATTCGCCTGGACATGAGCGAATTTCAAACTCCCGAGTCGCTGGATCGGATTCTGGGTATTGCCGGGGGAGAGACCACCCGCAGCAAGGCCCTGGTCAATCTGATTCGCAAGCAGCCTTTTTCGGTGATTCTGCTGGATGAATTTGAGAAAGCCGCTCCCAACATCTGGGATCTGTTCCTGCAGGTGTTCGACGATGGCCGCCTGACCGATCATCACGGCAACACCGCCGATTTTCGCCACTGCATTATCATTATGACCTCCAATCTGGGAGGGGTCATTCCCACCGGGGATAGCATTGGCTTCACCGGGCGAGAAGGGGCTTTCACTCCCGGGCAGGTAGGCCGGGCCATTGAACGCACTTTTCGTAAGGAATTCCTTAACCGCCTGGATCGGATTGTGGTGTTCCATCCGTTCAGTCGGGCGACCATGCGGGAAATCCTGCTGAAAGAGTTGAACGATGTGCTAAACCGTCGGGGATTGCGCACCCGCTCCTGGGCGGTGGAGTGGCACGATTCGGCCATCGACTTTCTGCTGGAAAAAGGCTTTACCGCCGATCTGGGTGCTCGCCCGTTGAAGCGGGCTATCGAGCGATATCTGCTCTCCCCTCTGGCCAGAACCATTGTGAACCACCAGTTCCCGGAGGGGGACCAATTTTTGTTTGTACGCAGCGACGGAAAGCGCATCGAAGTGGAATTTGTGGATCCCGATGCCCCGGAGTTCGCAGAAGAGCCGCCCTCCCCGGAGAAAACGGCGGACACGGAAACAGAAGCCTTGCAATTGCCCAGATTGGTTCTGGAGGCTACCGGTACGCTTGCGGAAGTCTCCTTCTTGCGCCAGGAATATGAGCGGTTGTCGGAGCATATTCGGGGAGAGGAATGGGAACGCAAAAAACAGGGCGCTCTAGAACAAACTTCGGCGGAGGGGTTCTGGGAGTCTCCCGGCCGGTTCACCGTGCTGGGACTGGTAGAATACATGGATCGCATCGAAGTGGGGCTATCCACAGCGGGGCGTTTGCTGGATCGACTGATCGGCAGCCGACCGGGGGATCGGCGGCAATTTCTTCCCCGGCTGGTCCAGCAGTTGGCGCACCAGCTCTACCTGATCGACGCGGCCTGTCGGGGATTGCTGGAAGGGCTGCCTCAGGATGCATTTGTGGAGATTCGCGCGACCCACGACCGCAGCGTTCCCCCGGAAGCGGTGGATGCCTTCGCCCGGCGATTAACCCACATGTATCGGCGCTGGGTGGAAAAACGGCGCATGCGCCTGAATGTGCTACAGGAGCAGGGCGGCGACGGTCACACGCCCTATCACGCCCTGCTGGCGATTACCGGATATGCGGCCTATAGCATCCTGCGTCAGGAAAATGGCCTGCACGTGCTGGAACTCCCCGGTCAGGGGAAAGCGTTTCGGCGGGGAAAGGTACATGTGCGGGTGGTGCCCCAGCCGGAGCAACCCCCGGGCAGCGAGCCGGACGCCCTGTATCGCCAGTGTGTGGAAACTCTGGCCGCCACCCGGGCCCGGGAGGAAGGGCAACTGATCATCGTGCGGCGCTACCGGGAAGAACCCTCGCCACTGGTGCGGGATAGCGTGCGCAAATGGCGCACCGGCCGCCTGGATCGGGTACTGGACGGAGACTTCGATCTGGTGGGATAAGGGGAAAGGCGCCTCTCCGGGGGAAAGCTGTCTTCAGAAATAAAGAATCAGGATCCGCTCAAACAAAAAACGGCCCGGCAATAAGGAAACCGGGCCGTACCATCTCAACCTGTGGGAAAAGCTCATTCCTCTTCGGCAACCTCTCCGGGTTCGGCTCGCTTCCCCAATTCGGTATCCAGCATATACAACCCCACGCCATCATCCCCGATTAGATTGAGCTTATCCAGAATGGTCTGAAACTGCCGCTCTTCTTCTAACTGTTCATCCACAAACCATTGCAACAGCAACTGGGTTCGGTAATCCCGGGCATCGTTGGCCATGTGCATCAGTTCGTGGATGGATTGGGTCACGGCTTTTTCGTGTTCCAGCGCCTTCTCGAAAAGCGACCGATACGAAGGAAAATCGTGAGGGGGCTGTTCTACCGCCGGCGCCAGAGCATGCCCTTCGTTCTCATTGACATAGCGGAAGATTTTCATCATGTGTTCGCGCTCTTCCTCAGACTGTTTATAAAAAAAACTGGCCGTTCCGTCAAAGCCTTTCTGTTCGCACCAGGACGCCACCGCCAGATAAAAATTGGAGGCATGCGCTTCGTGGGCAATCTGCTGATTCAGGGCTTCTTCAATCTTCGCATCCAGCATGGCACTTCTCCTTGTTTTATGGTTTTTTAGAAAGACCTGATTGTTTACCGATCTGGAATATGAGGGAATGGGTTCCCTTCGATTACGGTTCCCGGGCGAAGTCGTACAGGGGGAACTGCTGACACATCTCCCGCACCTCTCCCCGCACCTGCTCATAGACCACCTGATTATCCAGATTCTTCAGCACCCGATCAATCAGTCGGGCAATTCGCTTCATGGCCTCGGTATCGAAGCCCCGGGTGGTCAGGGCGGCGGTACCCAGACGAATTCCGCTGGTTACGAAGGGGCTGCGTTGATCAAAGGGCACCATGTTCTTATTCACGGTAATGCCTGCGGCATGGAGGGCATTTTCCGCCGCTTTCCCGGTGATGTCGGTTTCGGTGAGGTCCACCAGCATCAGATGGTTGTCGGTACCGCCGGAGACGATGTGGTACCCCAGGGAGATCAACTCCCCGGCCAGCGTTTTGGCATTCTCGATGACCCGGGCGGCGTATTCCTTGAACTCCGGCTGCAGGGCTTCTTTGAAGGCCACCGCTTTGGCGGCGATGATGTGCATCAGCGGCCCGCCCTGCACTCCCGGCATCACCGTGCTGTCCAGCACCTCGGAGAGCATCTTCACCCGTCCGGATTTGGGAGCCACGATGCCCATGTCGTTCTCGGCGTCTTTGCCCATGAGGATCATTCCCCCACGGGGGCCCCGGAGAGTTTTGTGGGTTGTCGTGGTAACCACGTGGCAATACGGGATGGGCGAGGGATGCAGGCCGGCGGCAATCAAGCCGGCAGGATGGGCAATATCCGCCCACAAGATCGCCCCCACCTCGTCGGCAATCTCCCGGAACTTGTCGAACTCGTAGAACCGGCTGTAGGCGCTGGCTCCCACCACGATCATCCGGGGCTTGTGTTCCCGGGCCTTTTGGGCCACATCATCCATGTCGATGTAGCCGGTTTCTTTTTTCACTCCGTAGGGAACGATGTGGTACAGCTTTCCGGAAAAGTTGACCGGGCTGCCGTGGGTCAGGTGGCCGCCGTGGGCCAGATTCATGCCCAGCACGGTATCGCCGGGTTTGCAGAAGGTAAAATACACCGCCATGTTGGCCTGGGCCCCGGCGTGGGGTTGCACGTTGGCATATTCCGCCCCGAAGAGCTGTTTGGCCCGATCCCGGGCCAGATCCTCGGCCACATCCACCCACTCGCAGCCCCCGTAATACCGCCGTCCGGGGTAGCCCTCGGCATACTTGTTGGTCATTACACATCCGGCGGCCTGAAGCACCGCCTTGCTGACAAAATTCTCCGAAGCAATCAGCTCCAGGGTGGTATTCTCTCGCTCAATCTCCCCCTGGATGGCTTCGTAAATCTCCGGATCGGTCTGTTTCACGTAGTTTAGCATGAGCGTCTCCTTGAGGTTATCCTCTTTACCTCTCATCAACTGTTACGCTTACAGTTGTTTTCCGTGATGAGTGAAACGTGAAACGTGAAAAGAAACTCACGCATCACGTTTCCCGCACAACGGCGATCTTGATAAAGAACAATATGATGACCAGGCTCCCATTATGCACGCCCAAACACATGAAAAGGGATGCCCCCGCTGTGCGGTGGAACATCCCTTTCCCGGGTCACATCTTTCACCGAAGTCAAGAGTCGCAGGCGCTGTCCTGGGTTCATGTCAACGCTTATAAGAGTGGGAAAGAACGAAACTTTCCTCACTCGCCGGTGATTCAGGTGGCATCAGCCGGAAGCAAATTACTGAATCCAGCTATAACACTCATCTTTGATGTTCTTGCGATAGCCGTGCAGGTGTTCTTCTTCCCGGGTGGGCAACAGGGCCTTCATCTGCCGGCGGCGACTGTTGGCGGTGGAAGCGTAGTTGGGGTCTTTGGCCGCACGGGCATATTCCTCGTACGCTTTCCGAAACACCAGCTTATCATCGTAGGTGTAGTTGTTGTCTTCCCGCTGGTTGGAGCAATATTCTACCGCCTCCATGTAGATCTCCGCCATCACCATGTGGGGTTCGCCCAGTTTGGGATCGATGCGCATGGCCTGTATCACGTAAGACCGGGCGGTGGAAAAGTTGTGCAGCGAGGCATAGGCCGAGGCGATGGAACACAGAGCGCCGATGTTTTTGGGATCGATGCGGAGAATCTTTTTGTAAGTCGCAATGGCATCGCGCATCCGGTTCAGACCTTCATAGCTTTTGGCCAGAAAATCCATCGCTTCGATGTGTTTGGGATCCTGCTGGATTACCGCCTGAAAAGCCCGCACCGCTTCCCCGTAGTTTCCGGTAACGTAGGCCTCCTTCCCGTAGCGCATGGCATTGGGCACGTTGGTGGGATCCTGCTCGAACATCTGCTTCATGATCTGGAGGGGATCTTTCTGGAAGAACTTATACATCTCCACCAGCAGATTCTGAGCCGCCAGATCGTTGGGATCCATTTCGGTGACTTTCTGCTGGATTTCGATGCAGCGTTCATCTTCCAGTTGGAACAGGAGTTTGGCCAGGACTTCCCAGTACTCTTTGCGTTCAGGAGTGGCTTTGGCCAGCGCTTCATAGTGGGGGACGGCGCAGCGAATTCGTCCCAGGCTGCGCTGGATGGTGCCGGCGCGAAAATGCAGGGGAGCGTAGTTGGGATATTTTTGCAGCCCCCGGTAGATTACCAGCAGGGTGCTGTCGATGTAGGCCGCGCGCCGGGACTCTTCCACCGTTTTGGCCAGCTCAAAATAGCAGGTCGCCAGCTTGGAATACACCACCTTAAACGTGCCCACGGTGTCGTTAACCAGCACCTTCCAGTAGTAGGGGATGGCCCGATGGTATTGCTCATGCTTGAATTCTTCCTGCCCAAAGCTATACCAGATATTAATCGAATCCACGGAGACGGTGTCGGATTGAAATTTGTCGTACGGCGATGACAGATCCTCCGGATGGCATTTAACCTCTTCGGCAGCTTCCCCCTCCTCCGGTTCCTCAATCTCTTCTACCTGAGAGAACACCTGCACAGAAAACACTAATAGCAGAAATCCGATAAGTAGCGGAACACCTCGGGAGATGAACTTCATTTTCAAGAGATCCTCCTGGATTGTTTGATCACCAATCGTTCCGGTGTGTTATGGTCAAAAAAGGTAATATTTTACGGCAAACCCCGGTATTAGGCAAGCCTCTTGTCAAGATTTTGCCTCTACCGGCTACCGAATTTTCTGGAACCACAATTCGCCCATCGAAATCGCCAGATGAATCCGCACAAACGTTTCCTTTGCCAGATTTTTGCTCAGGTTTCCCCGTACTCCTCCGGTGACGGCCATGTCTAACCGATTGCGGAAGGTGCCAAACGGAATGCCCAGTCCGAAGTGCAGCCCGTATTCAAAAACCGAATGGTCGTTGAACCGGTATCCCAGCCGGGTAAGGGAAACGCCTCCCCGAACGTCAATGTGATTGAACAGGGACACATGGCGTTTGCGGGTGGCGCTTCGTTCAAATCCCAGGCCCAGGTGGTACCAGTCTTCCACATCCGGGCGGCTGGTTTTGAACACCGAACTCCAGTACTGATAGCTATAGTCGGCGGCCAGGATCCATCGGGAAGACATTTTCAGAGAGGTTCCCACCCCGAACTGGGTAGGAAACGTGCGAAAGGCGCGCTCCTGAATTTCCGGTAACCGGGCGTTGGTTTGACGTCGCACGGTAATGGCGATGCTGGGAGGAAAGTCGATGAAACCGGCCAGCATCCACCATTGCGTTGGTTGGAGATCCACACTCACTCCCACGCCGGGGCCGGTGAGGCTGTACTGAGTGATATGGGTAATGTCGGTATAGGAGGTGCTGGTGAACAGCAGATCGAAGCGATCGTTGATGGTGCCCAGATAATAGTTGGCGCTGAGGCCGATGCCCACCGCCGGCCCCGGTGACCAGACCAGACTCAGATGGGCTTTGGTGATGCTGCCTTCCAGGCGGTTGACCTGCTCGTATTCCACCTCTTCGGTGGAGATTTGCTGAATGGCCCGAAAATCCAGGTTGGTGTAGGGCTGCAGGGCCATTCCAAACACCCACTGCCCTTTTTTAATGGGAATGGCGAAACCGGCTCCGTCAAACCCCGCGGTGGAAGTGGTGAAATTCGCGCCGGCGGTTTCGGTAACAATTCGCCGATACTGCATGCCGATGATGGCCCGGGTTTCCCGAATGTGCCGCCATTGGGAGACCAGTTGAAAATTCAGGGCCAGGGAGTCCCGGGAAGCCAGGCCGGTTCCTCCCATTCCCAATCCCCGCACCCCCACGGTATAGATGCGCAGTCCCACATCACCGGAGCGAGAGGAAAAAAACGACCCTCCCGGCGCCGCCGTGTACATTAACAGAAATCCCAGGGTAAAAACACGCCACAACTGTTTCATCGGTTTTCCTTTCCTCAAAACCGTTCTTTGGGCAGGGCAACGGATTGAATAATCAACCGAGGCCGAAATCGAGGATCGGGAGCATTATACCGGAAAAAGGAGAATATGGCCACGTGGTTGGCAAAGCTGCGCGGCTCTAAGTAAAAGCCGGTGTAGCGATCGGGATTGTTGAGCATGTTTTGAACCATATTCCGTACGAAAGACTGCCGATTGGGACCGGTCTCCGTCCTCACAAACGCGGAATCTTCGGTGAATTGGGTAAAGTCACTGGACAGGTTGAAGGAGAGAAAACTGGTATCCACGCTCACATTGGTATCGGTCAGGGCGCTGGTCAGGGGCAAAATGCGCATATTG
The DNA here is from genome assembly GCA_964416895.1 of uncultured Calditrichaceae bacterium. Taxonomy (GTDB): domain Bacteria; phylum Calditrichota; class Calditrichia; order RBG-13-44-9; family J075; genus CAYQGB01. Next base: position 1,104 of record CAYQGB010000012.1, on the reverse strand, counting down.
GGATTCAGCGCCGGATGGGCCAGGGTCTCATCCCAATCCACGGGCATTTCCAGATCTGCATTGACGATGCTCACCCCGTTGGGATATAGCTGAATCAGGGTATCCAGGTTGAAAGAAACCACGGTAATCAGGGGAACAAAGGTGGTCACGTAATCTCGATCCGGTCGGGTTTGCAAATCCCCCCGGAACAGCGACGCGTCGAAACCTACCAATACCGTGTCGATCCGGAGACTATCAAGCGTATCCCGGTAAGAGATGACCAGTTTAGGCCCTTCGTTGGTGCTCTGATCTCGGGCAACAAATTCTTCTACAAATTGAGGGTCTGTGGGGAAGCCCGGAGGAGAAAACTCCAGGATCATTCCCGCATTTTCCTCTCGCAGGGAAGTATCGGCCCACTGGAGGATGAAGGAGAAAGCCGTGGAATCGAATTGAAAAATAATCGGTGTATTGACGGTATCCGTCGGGTACAATGTCATACTGCCCAACGGAATGTTGAAATCCACATTGTTCTGATAATCGCCTTCCCACACCTCCGAAGTATCCGATTTCCACGGTTGCAGGATCGGGTACCCGGTTACCGTAAGGCTAACATTGGGATCGTTAATGATTGCCGGATCGCCCAGCGTGGAAAGTTTTTTGAATTCGATGAAAGCGGTATTGATGGAAACGATGTCCAGGGGAAAATCCAGAAATTTCAGGATGGGGCGGAAGGTGTATCCCCGAACAGAGCCGATGATCAGGCGATTGGCCCCCAGGGTGGTCACCACTTTATCGAGACGGTGAGTGGTATCAAACGTCGCGTAGAGGGTGTCGCTGTTTAAAGGGAGGGTGGAGAGCGGAATCTCTACCGGATTCTCCTCACAACTCCAGAAAACTCCTACAGTTAAAGAAAAGAGCATTAACCAGATCAGGTACAACAGGCCTCGTCCGTTCATCCCATTATCCATAGAAGTTCCTTTTGAATCCGATGTTGGCATCTCCGGTCGAATAAATTCACAAACAAAAAATTTAAAGAATAACCCTCACCAAACCAAATGAATTGTATTCGTTCCAGCTTTGAAGAATCTTCCCCGCATAAATCCATCCGGTTGAGGTTTCGAGCAG
>CAYQGB010000011.1:0-34917 GCA_964416895.1 uncultured Calditrichaceae bacterium | reverse complement strand
AAACAGAGTTTTGGAACGAGGGGAGCGTGCCCAATCGTTAGGTTCACGCCCATGCTCCTGGGCAGGGCCTCGGCGGGGCGGGAGGGGTAGGGTGAGGGCTAAAATGCTGAACTGATGGAATGAGTTACCGAATACCCTCGCTTTAAAAAAAATTTTTCTCCCTGCGGTTACGACGACCTCTACGGTTGTTCCTGAAATGTGACATTGTCGAGCTATTCAGGTTGCTTCCAGAGCATTGTCTGCTTTTTGCCGGTTTCCTCTTGAAGGAGTAAAACTTTTGGCGGGTCATACTGAAGCTTGTGTTTACATCCCGACGCAGTCGGTGATCGAAGTATGACCCGGCCCTGTCACACTTCGACCACCGACTGTGTCGGGTTCCGCCCCGACGGAATCAGTGTGACAGGGAGTTATTGGCTTTGCTGAATAGTAACAGTGCTACTATTGAGGAATTATTACTCTTTTAGGAGTTCCAGGAGTTCCTCGGCGGAGATTTTGCCACTGATGTCGGTGCCTTCCAGCAGGCTGTCGGCCAGATCGCGCTTTTGGACGTGGAGAGCCACAATTTTTTCTTCCACGGTGCCCCGGGTGACCAGACGATATACGGTTACCGGCCGGGTTTGACCAATGCGGTGTGCCCGGTCGGAGGCCTGATCTTCAACCGCAGGATTCCACCAGGGATCCAGATGGATCACATAATCGGCGGCGGTGAGGTTTAATCCCATCCCGCCGGCTTTTAAGCTGATCAAAAACAGATCTCCTTCGCCTCGCTGAAATGCTTCCACACGTTTCTGCCGTTCTTTAATCGGAGTGCTGCCATCCAGATACTGGTAGGAAATTCCCATCTGTTGTACAAATTCTTCTACAATTTTGAGGTAGTCCACGAACTGGCTGAACACCAGCGCTTTATGGCGATTTTCCCGGAGTTCCTCTACAATCTCCCGAAATACACTCAGTTTGGAATTTTCCAGAGGCCCATTTCCCAGGACCAATCGGGGATGACAGCAAGCCCGGCGCAGCCGCATCAACTCCGCCAGAATACGTAAATGGTGCTCTCCCGCAGGCTCATCTCTCTGAGATAGTTTCTCCAGCGCGCGTTTCCGTAACGCTTCGTAGAAAGCGGCTTCTTCCGGGGTTAATTCTACGGTAAGCGTAATTTCCGTTTTCGGAGGAAGTTCTTCCAGAACATCGCTCTTGAGACGGCGCAGAATAAAAGGGCGGATCAATTTCTTCAGACGTTTTTTGGCCTGAACATCTTCGTACTTCTCGATAGGAACGGCAAATTTGGCGCTGAACTGTTGCCAACTTCCCAATAATCCGGGATTGATAAACCGAAACAGGTTCCACAACTCGCCCAGATGATTTTCAATCGGAGTGCCGGTGGTAATCATTTTAAAATTTCCTTGCAAGTTCATCACTGCTTTAGAACGCTTGGTAGCGGCGTTTTTAATGGCTTGGGCTTCATCCAGCACGATGGTATTCCAGGGGATTTCGGCCAGTGTTTCGGCATGGCGCTGTACCATGTTGTAACTGCAAATCACCAGATCAAATGCTCCCACTGTGGAGAGCGTTCCTACCTCCTCTTTTCCCCGAACCAGAATGGGGTTCAGGGTGGGGGTAAAACGTTTTGCTTCCTGAGCCCAGTTAAAAGTAACCGAGGCAGGACATACCACCAGTGCAGGTCCATCCGGCGCTCGCTGCAAAAGCAGCGCCAGCGTCTGAACGGTTTTCCCCAACCCCATGTCGTCGGCCAGACAGCCCCCTACTCCCCAATATGCCAGACGAGAAAGCCAGTTAAATCCTTCCAACTGATAGTCGCGCAGGGTTCCCTGAAAAGTAGAGGGCAGTTGGGGCGTGTACTCCTGAGCGTTCCGAAGACGTTCCAATTGCGCTTTCCACTGGGCATCTACTTGCGCCGTCTTAGCCTCTTCGATGAATTCTTCCAGGGCAAAAGCGGCCAGTGGGTGAATTTTGACCCCGGAACGGCTTTTCTCGGAGTACGCCCGTAACTCTTCCAGACGTTTGCGAAATTTCTCGGTCAAAGCCAGATATTCTCCCTCGCCGATCTGCACGAATTTTCCGGGAGAAGCCTCTACCATTTCCAGCAACTGCTTTAGGTCCATTACCCGGGATTCGTCCAATTGGAGCTTTCCGGAGAGTGCAAACCAATCTTGCCGGCGCTGAATTCGGATAGAGAGTTGTTCTGGGGAGACCCGATGGGCAATTTTTAGTTTCTCTCCTTCCGGCCATTCCAGACAGATGCGATCCTTTACTGCTTCCAACTCCAGCAACACCTGTAAACATTCTTCCGCATCCCGGAAAATCCATTCGTATGTGCCCTCATCTGTTGCAATCAGGGATGGGCAGGCCTGAATAATTTCCTGGGCCAGGTTTCGCTCTTTCAATAAATCCCGATGCACCTGAAGATGTTTTCCGTTTATTTCAGAGATAATGTTTTTCCCCCCTGTGCCGGGTTTAAAGTAAGGCCCTTCCTTTCCAAATGGGCGTATCAGCAGTTCCAGTTTAAACCCTTTTCCCATGGGCAAAAGATGAACCACAGGGGTGGTGTCTGCCTCCTCGGTGGAGATGTCTCCTCCGGTTCCTTCTATGGCAGAATGCACCGTGATCACCGGAGCCAGACTGTGAATAGCCTCCAGAAGTTGTTCTTTGCCTTCGGCGGGTATGTGGATGGTTTCTCCGCCGAATATGTCGGCGATTTTATGATGTTCCGGCTTGATCTCAATAACTTTAAAGCGAGTGGGGCTTTCTTTAATCAGTTGAACGGTATTTGCCTCCTCGAATGCGACGGAAAATCGAATTGAAAAGCCGGTTTGTTTTTCTTCCACGATTAGTTCCGGTTCTCCTTTCACCAACTGTATTCGGGTGCGATACGCATCTTCCAGAAAGATCAGGGGGTGTCCTACCAATTCCAGCAATGCCTGTTCAAAATTATAGGGTTGATAATAGTTATAGCCCACATGTCCCGTCCGGGACGTTTGAAGCGCATTTATAACTCGCCGGTCTTGCGGAGTCAGGTAATCGGGTTTTTGATGAATGAGTCGTGCGATATCGATCATCCGGCCGGAAGTCCAGCCGCCTTTCCGGGTGCGCTTCTGAATCCGGGGGATCAGGTGGAATTTAGTCGGCCCCTGATATTGTAACATCCATACCAGTCTGCTTCCGGAAGCCTCGGCGCCGGATTTATGACGTTGACCTAAATGGGTCAATGCCCGTAAAGACCGCTTCCATTCTTCCTCCTGAGAAAGCAACCGGGAAACGCTACGCAAGGGAGTTTCGTGTTCGGTTTGTTCAATGTATTCCCGGTATCGGCTTTCATCCGGAACGATGGCCCTCAACAGATGGGCAATTTCCAGAGCGTAATAGCGGTAGCCATTGTTCACGGCTTGCTCAAAAGCTTCCTCAAACTGCCTGCGATATTTGCGCAGGTATTTGGGGAAAAACCAGTACTGAATGAGACCGTGGAAAATGAAAGCGAAGGGGGTGTAAAAGGTGTTGGAGGGAATGTTTTGCAAATAGTTTTTGGCTAACGCCGCCTGTCCCTGTTGGGCATATATTCCTCCCTCGAGGGCACGAAAACAGTGCTCCAGATAAGGGGCATCGCGAAGGCCGGTAGGAATATATTTCTTTACGTTTTGTTGGGGATCTCGAAGCAGTAAAAGAAGGTAGTACAGCCCGCTGAAATGCTGGAAAAAGATCTTCCGTTTACCACTCTCCTTTTGCAATTGCCGCAAGGCTTCCTCATACAATGGAAGGGCAGCATCATATTCCCCTTTAAGCACAGTCATCCAGGCAAGATAGAGGGTGCTATACACTTTTTCGGCATCTTTCTGGATCAGTGCTTCGACTTCTTCAAATCGACCCTGTAATATCCATATTTTACTCAACAGCTCTCGAAAGAGGGAACCAAGTTCCGGATCGGAGCAATCCTGATGCAATTCCAATATGTGCAGGTAGGGGGATAAAGATTCGCCATACCATATTCCTTGAGGCATTACGGTGGATATAATTTCCGCCTGGATAATTAATGGAAGCGTGGTAAACCAATCTGCATCAAACGGATTGTGGAATATTTGGTAGTAGAGTTCCTTTAAAGTGGACATATCACCAAAAGCGCGTTCCCAGAAAACCTCCAGAGCCTTTTGGAACGCCGAATCTTCTTTTTGTAAAATTGCCAGCCGGATATCTCGCAGAAAACGTCCTCGATCCCTCCAGTGCCATCCATACATAAAGAAATTATCTGCCGGAAAAATCTGGTGGATGGTGGAAACGATCTGAGGGAAATCAGGGGCGTTAGCGCGTTCTCGGGCAATGGGTTCGGCAATCATAGGATGACACAAAAAACGCCCCTGTTTTTTTACTACCAGACCACGTTTTTCCAGCTTGTGAAGAATGAGTTTTAATTCCTCGAGTCTCAATGTACGGTTTTTTTCCGGAGAGCATATTTTTAGCGCCCTGACCAACTTCCCTATTTCCGAGAGTACAAGTTTTTCATATGCCAAAGAAAGGATCTGCAGGATATTCTGTTCTATCGGACGCAGAGAGCGGTACCGAGCCAGCAATTTTTCTCTGGATTCGATGTTCATCATGTGATGCATTCTCCTGACACCTTATTGTACCTAAACTTACTTTAATTAGATCGGAAAAACATTCGGTAATAGGTGGTTGCTAACTCATCGCTTTCCATTTGCTGGAAAAGATTCATCTTCCTTCAATGTCGTTCCTCCCTTCCCTGCCCGGGCAGATGACCTCTAAAGGACGCAGATAAAATTCCTTCCCGATTTTCCCACCGGGACGGGATGGTATGGAACTTGTTAAAATAGCTCCAGGATTTTCCCTCAGCCCCTTATTTTCCCAGAAGCAACGGCGTTTTTCTCCCCCTTCTCTTTTAGAGAAGGGGGTTGGGGGGATGAGTTCAATTGCCCGCATATTCCGTATCATTCCGCCGCGAGGGGAATCGGGGAATAATTAAATCCGCAATCCTAACCATGAAAAAATTACCGAACGCTCTCGTGCCGATAAATGGGGGTACTACTCTTCAAACGCATCCACCGGAAAGTCGCCCTTGTCATCGAGCACTTTGTTGAGCATGACCCCGATGGCCCGGCGGTAGCGGATCAGGTAGTAGGGATTCTCGATGCTGGCCGGGTAGGTGAATAGCCGGTTGAAGAACACCGGCAGGGAAAAGTGCACCAGCAGGTTGTTGGCGGAGTAGGTGGCCATCTGCTTGAGTTGCTCTTTGTTCTCGGAGTAAAACTCTTTGTACTCGGGAATGATCTCCTGCGCCGCCTCGTTGGGATCCACTTTAATGCCGTCGTAATTGTATGCCGACAGCGCTTTGGCCTTGAAAAATTTCAGCAGGGAATATTTGACCGCGTCCTCGTTTTTGGCCACGGTGGCGTATTTCAGCACTTCTTCAAAATAGGCTCCCAGATCTTCTCCCATATAATCCCGACTCAGTTCCAGGGTCTGGCTGATGAAGTCATCCTGCTTGCGCTTGACCACGTGCAGCTTGTGGGTGCCCTCGAAATCGAAATCGAACGGCTCCCCGGTGGGCGCCACGATGGCCATCTTGCAGAAGGGATAGATGAACGTATCCAGGTAGCGGGTGGGGGAGTAATGGATGGCGTATCCCAGGTTGATGGTCATGCGATCCCGGTTCATCTCCTCCGGCAGGTAGAAATAGAGCACCAGTTCTTCTCCGGAAAAGGCGATCTGATCCAGCAGGGTATTCTCCCGCTCGAATACCCCCTCTTCCTGTAAGAAGGAGAGATATTCCCCGGCAGGCATGGCGGCATCTCCGCCGGGCAGCACCCCGGCAATCACCGGATGCGCCTCTCCCTGCCAGATGACCAGCTTCACCGTCTCGGCGTTTTCCTTCAGGTAGGGGTTCTCGTTCAAATTTTCCAGCACCAGATCCCGTCCGGGAAATTTGTTGATGTAGCTGGCGGGCACCTTGAGCATCTTGCACAAGTCCTTCAGCGCCGAATGGGTGATGTAGTAGCGCTTGTTGTTGATCAGCACCTGCAACACCCCTTCCTCATCGGTGGTGAAGGTCAGGTTTTGCAACTGCTCCGCCAGGATATCCGCTTCGTTGGCCTCGGCAAACTGAAGCGCCGATTCCACATCATCAAACAGGCCGCCTTCCGGCACCAGAGTTCTTCCGAAACGATGGTAGTTCATAGGGCAAATATCTCCTTCCTCATAAAGTGTGGGTATTTGGTGGTTCCGGGTGGTGAGAAATCACCCGTTTGCGAGACCACCGGTGGGGGCCTCACAAACGGGCGCCAATATACACAGGGGGTGGGGCGATTTCAAGGCAAAGATTGTGGGAAGGCCTCGGGACCTCAGCGGGTTTCAGCGGAGCAGCACCATCTTGCGGGTTTGCACAAAATTCCCCGCTTCCAGGCGGTAGAGATACACCCCGCTGACCACCGACTGCCCGGCGTGGTTGGTGCCGTCCCATTGCACGGTGTGATAACCTGCCGGCAATCGTTGATCGACCAGCGTCTTCACCTCCCGCCCCAGCAAATCGTACACTTTCAACGTGACCCATTCCGTATTGGGCAATCCGAATTCCACATTTGTGACAGGGTTAAAGGGGTTGGGGTAGTTTTGAAGCAGTTGAAACTGAGCGGGAAGTTCTTCCGATTTGCCGATGCCCACGACGGTGCCGTAAGTGCTGTCGCCGATGATGCACCCGGTCAGATAGTAGCTTTCCACGGGGAAGGGGTTCGGGGGATCGCCGTAGTGGTGGATTTCCAGAGGGCCGAAATCCCGGGAGAAGCGGATTTCAGAGACGGTCAGCCCGTCCAGGCCGTAGTAGTACACCACCGTCTGGCGATCGAACACGGTGGTGGTATCCACATGGTACAGGGTTACGGAAAAGAACAGGTTCCGCCAGTTGGTTGCCCTGGTTTCCCCTAATCTGGCGTTGAGATTGTATACCGGCACCTCGGCGCCGTCGTACTGCTCCGCCAGATAGATGAAGCCGGAATCCACCCGCACATACGGCCCCAGGGTAACATCGGGATTGGAGAGCAGGAAATAGTGGTGATCGTTGGTGAAGGTGGTGTCTCCGGTGATCTCCATGTTGTGGCGTTGCGGTTGCCCCCCGCTATACACCTCAAAACTCCACAAATTCCCTACTTCCAGAGGAAAGAAATCCTGCGCCAACAGCGCCCCGGCAAACAAGAAAGCCGACAGAGCCATAGCCCTCCCCAAAGTGACGGAAAAAACTTGTTCCCTGTTCATGGGAAACCTCCTCGGATTGGGTGACAGTGAGATGTAGGTGTTTTAGGGGCTGGCTGGAAAAGATAGGGGACAGGATGTCTAAGAATCAAGGAATTTTTCCGGTCTTTTTTATTTCTAATTTCCCTGAGTCGGTGAGGCCGTATGTGCAGAAAGAATCGTTCGGTGGGGTTTGCTTATGTTCATGTATGCAGTAATTTCACCCGCCGGATGGGAGGGAATCAAGGCATTTGGAGCAGGCAGAGCGGCGGTGTTTGGCTATGCCGGTAAATGGCGATCCCGCCTGTCATTCAATCATCCACCATCCGCCGGTGCCCTTCCGGGCAGGTACCGTAGGTGCAATCGTAGAATCCTTCGTCCCAGGCTTCTTCCAGATGGTAGTGTCCCCGGCAGTAAATCCGGTCGCACTCCGGGCAGTAGGCATCCATGCCTTCCGGTCGTCCATTCTGCTGGAAGTACCGGTGCACCTCACCGATCCGTTCCTTTTCCAGAAGAGCAAAGATGTGCTCCGCATGTTCCAGTTCCATATCGCTACGATGGGTCAGGCCGCGATAGATCAGCCGTCGCTCCCGCACATGGCGGGGAATACCGATGCGAAAGACGAAGGCCACCTCACCGCAGGTGGCGCAAAGCAGGTGATATTCTTCCGGGCCGACTTTAACGACCGGGGTGGAAGGCGGTTCGGTGGTAAGCTGATGGAGCAGTTCCCGGAATCCGGTCTGTACCGCCAGGGGCTTCCAGCACTCCTCGAAGGTCTGGCGCATTTCCTGCTCCAGTTGTACGGTGGCATAATCGGGATAGGCCCTCAACTCGCTGGCCACCTGTTCCAGCCGACTGCGAGCGACCTGCAGGGCAAATTGCACCGCTTCCGGATGCACGTCTTCCTGGTTTATATCTTCCCGGGAAAAAACCCAGGCGGAAACCAGCAGGTAATACATCTCCTGTACATCCCCGATCCACATGATGCGCTGGGCCTCATCCATGCTCACCTGAGAGTTCCAGAACTCTATTATTCGATCCTTGATTTTTTCCAGTGCCTCAATGGCTTCCCGAATACTGCCGGTGTGATTGGCCATGACCGGTGTCGATTTTGATGCAACGGATTATTTTTTAAACAATATACGTGACCATCGGTCGGAAATCAACGATTGTGTGGGGCAGGCGGTTGTGCTCTCCCGTGGACATGTGAAAATCCCCCGGAATATGCCTCAAAACCGGTGCCAAACGCCAGGAAACGTATTTCGTATTGCGTATTTCGTATTTTGATGTAACCGGTTACGCAATACGCATTACGCAATACGCTTGCTTGCCTTGCATGCCCATAGCAGCTGTTGGCGAATACCTATCCAAGATCTTACATGTCGCATGGTATGTCAACATTCTGGGAAAGTCTATAGATTCTGTTGCTACAGGGCATTATATTAGGTGCTTGAACCAATCACGAGGGATTACCATGAGAAGTCTGGCAGTAAGCATTTTTGTGGGAGTCTTCCTGTCGCTGTGGGCGCAATCTCCCGCTTCGCTTCAGGAGCAGATTTTCTATGCCCGGGACCGGGTGTTGCCGGCGCTGGTGCACATCGAGCCGATCAAAAAGGTGTATACCCGGGGAGAGAAACAGCATACCCTGGTGACCGGCAGCGGATTTATCTTTTCCCGGGAAGGCTATGTGATGACCAATCACCACGTGGCGGCCAATGCCGAAAAAGTATGGTGTACCTTATATAATAAGGAAAGGATCACGGCCACGGTAGTGGGTAGCGATCAATCCACCGATATTGCCATTCTCAAATTGAATCTGGAAGAGCTTCAGGACACCACCTTTGCCGTGGCGACGCTGGGCAATTCCGACAGTCTGGAAGTGGGGCAGATTGTGCTGGCCCTGGGCAGCCCGTTGGGACTCTCCCGCTCGGTCTCCATGGGGGTGGTCAGTTCCATCGACCGGTATTTTCCCACCCGGGGCACCTCAATGGATTCCCCTTATAACCTGTGGATTCAAACCGATGCGGCCATCAATCCCGGCAACAGCGGTGGCCCGCTGATCAACCTTCATGGAGAGGTAGTGGGCATCAACGCCCGGGCGGTGTTTCTGGCGGAAAATCTGGGCTTTGCCATTCCCATCAATTTAGCCCGGGAGATTGCCGCCCAGATCCTGGAACGCAGTTCGGTCAAGCGGGCCTGGTTGGGAGTAGATTTTAAACCGATCAAAGACCTCCGGGAATATCTGGAAATGCCCCACCTGAGCGGGGTGCTGGTGACCCATGTGGAACGCAACTCCCCCGCCGAGAAGGTAGGATTGCAACCCGGGGATGTGATTCGGCAAATCGGGGATCAACCGGTCAACGCTCTGTTTGAGGAGGATTTACCGGGCATTCGCAAGATCATTGCCACGCTACCTGTCGGAGAAAAGATTCCCCTGCATATCTGGCGAAACGGTAAATCGAAGACTCTGCGCGTGGCGGTCATTGAAGAGCCGCTGGACAGTGATGCTCCGGAGATCGAGGCTGAAGAGTGGGGCCTTGTGGTCAGGGGGTTGTCCTGGCAAGCCTATCGAGTTCAATTGCTGCCCGACTTTAACGGGGTGGAAATCACCAGCGTCAAACCCGCCGGGCCGGGGGAACAGGCCAATCTCCGCAGCGGAGATGTGATCCGCAAGATCAACGGTGTGGTGGTGAAAAACGGGAAGCACTTCCGGGAACTGTATGAAGCGTGGCAGGATACCCCAGAGCGACCGGTGTTTATGGAACTGATGCGGGATGCCCATCCTTATTTTGCCGTACTCAAACTGCGAGTGACAGCCCCGTAGTCAGAATTTTTAGGCCACTTTCTGCATTTTTTTTTTCATCGCGCCAGAATCGACTTTTTGAACGCCTGTCAGGAATTGGTGCTGAACGAACCGGATGGCGCAGTGAGTTAGCCGTTGAAAGGGGCGTTTCTAAATCTGCGGTTGGCCGCAGAATTTGGAAGAACAAATGAGCAGCATAATTGGGCAGTAAATTTCCGTTAATGATCCGAAAGCCATGTGAGGAATTTTATGAAAGCCTTTTCCCGCATCATCGTAGCAATTGTGTTCGTCACCATTTCCCTGATAAGCCGGGGAAACGCTCAATCTCCCACGGAAATCTTTGAAAAATTTCGCCCGGCGGTGTGCCTGGTGGAGTATTACAAAAACGTCTCCTCGCGCTCCAAAATCGGCTCCTACGTCAAAGTGAAGGAGTATCGCATCGGGGTGCTGGTCGATGCCGGGGGGCTGGTAATGGTCAACAGCGACGTGTATCCCCTCTCGCTGGACATCATTACCGGCAACGGCATGGGGTTCTTTTCCGGAGAGCCTTCCGATTTCAAGGTCAAGCTGCACGACGGGCGGGAACTGGAAGCAGAGTTTGTGGGGAAAGATGACCTTTCTCAGGTGGCTTTTCTGCAAATCAGCGAGAAGCTGACCGAACCGCTGCCGTTTGTGGAGTTTTCTTCCACCGATTCGGTGAAGGTCGGTCAGCCGGTGTATCTGCTGGAACTGTTGGGGGAACCCTATCATTTTCAGCCGCTGTTCACCCCGGTGTTCATCAACGCCGTTTTGACCACTCCCCGGAAGAAGTTTCTGGTGAAGAACGAAACCAACGCCCTTTCCGCCGGGGGATTGGTGATCTCGGCGGCGGGTAAGGCCCTCGGGGTTACCCTCCGCAGCGAGGTGGAATTCGATTTCGATGTATCCCCGGACATGACCGAGGGGAACACCCTGTTCCTGGAAATTGCGCCCTCGGAGTGGTTCCGGAAGTTGATTGCCAATCCTCCGGTGCTGACCCCCACCGCCCATCAGGGCAAATCCTGGTTGGGGATCAGCATGCAGGCGCTCACCGAGGAGCTGAAGGAGTACTGGAAAGTACCCGCCCGGGGAGGAGTGGTGGTGGATCGGGTGTTTCCCGATTCCCCGGCGGAAAAGGCCGGGTTAAAAGTGGGGGATGTGATCTTCCGGTTCAACGACGAGGAGCTTGAGATAGATCGGGATGATGATCTGGAGCAATTCCGCAACCTGATTACCCAGCAGCCCCCCGGCACCACCATTGAACTGACGCTGTTTCGGGACGGCAAAGTAAAATCCAAAAAGGTAACCCTGGCCGCCGCTCCCCGGGCCATCGACCTGGCGGAAAAGTTTCAGGCCCGGGAACTGGGGCTGGAAGTGCGGGAGATTACTTCCGACATCCTGTTTGACTACGATTATGCCCCGGACATCAAAGGGGTGTATGTGTTTCAGGTAGATCGAGCGGCGCCGGCGGGCATCGGCGGTTTGCGACCGGGAAGCATCATCACCCACCTGAACGGCGAACCCATCGAGGATCTCCGCGACTTCCAGCAGACGCTGACCCGAATTTTACAGGCCCATCCCAAAAAGCTCATGTTCCGCATTCAGGAGCCCCGGGCTACCGATTTTGTGTTTGTGGATGTGAAATGAATTTTATCATCCACGAGTTGGCACGGGTGCTCTCTCCCGGTGGGAGAGTATATATGGTAAACGACAATGTGCAGTATAATGGAGAAGAAGTTCCCGTGGATTTAATCCTGTCGGATTTTGCCCATGGGGCCGGTCTGAATGACCTATAAACAGCCATAGTGAAAGCCATGCCATACACCTATCCCTACCCCCGCCCCATGGTCTCGGTGGATATTTTGCTGTTGCGCCGGGCCGAAGAGGGAGAAAAAGTCCTTTTGATCCAGCGGGATCGAGAGCCATTTGCCGGAAGGTGGGCGCTGCCGGGGGGCTTTGTGGAGGAAAACGAACCTCTGGAAGCAGCGGCGCAGCGGGAATTGCAGGAGGAGACCGGGGTGAAGAATATCCCTCTGGAGCAGCTGGGGGCGTTCGGCGATCCCGGACGGGATCCCCGGGGGCACGTGATTACCATCGTGTATGGGGGCATCTTGCCGGAGGACGCATCCTCCTCGTTGCGTGCGGGAGATGATGCCCGTCGGGCGGAGTGGTTTCCGGTGGATCGGTTGCCCCCGCTGGCTTTCGATCACGATCAAATTATCTCCCGGTGCCTTCCCCGGCTTCGGGAACGTTTTTCGAAGAAGTGATCGTTGGCTATGCCCGGTGAATCCCGCAAGCAACATTTGCCGTAGGAATGCGCATTCGGTGATAAAATCGGAGATCATCTAACCACAAGGTGTGCAGGAGGTCCGATGATGGCGCCGCGGTGCGTCTGGTGCAACGCTACGGAGGGGCAACTGATCGAGGTGGAGGCCGTGGTGCGCAATGAGGTGGGGTTGAATCCCCGGCCCCGGCAATTTACGGTACATCCGGGATGTCATCAGGAATTCCGGGAGTTCGCCGACTATGCCCTGAAGTACACTCCGGTGGTGATTGTTGCTTTCATCGGACTCACTTTGCTGATGATAGTGGCGGCGTTCTGGCAGCCGAAAATCATCCCCGGCCTGCTGTTCCTGATGGCAGTGGTCATCTGGAAATTCCCTTTTGCCACCCCTCAAACGGTGGAAGCGGTGGGGCTAAAAACCTCCATCTTTCTGGCACGCCTGGGAGGAGTACTGGTGCTGATCACCGGTTTCGCCACCGCATTTTTATTGTGGTAACCGGAGGGGGTGGAATGTTCTCTAGTGTTCTTTCAAGCTTAAGGTGATAGATTTTCCTGTCATTCTGAGGGCTGCCGTCGGGAAAGGACCGGCCTTATGTTAAGAGCTGCGGCTTCAGAAACACTAATCTCATTCGTAGGAGTGGTATCGAAGCGGCAGCCCGAAGAATCTCTTTATGAATTGTGTCCGGGATAACCACCCATCATCCAAACCTTGAAAGCACACTGGCCGTTCTGTGCTTTCATCTTGAATCTGTAGCGTTGCTGTTTATTGAACACTCGTGGATGAGTTAAGCGTGTCGGCACTTCTGAGACAAATAATGCAGGTGAAAAATAACAAACCAACCGGGAGCAGGCGCCATGGGACTGATGGATTTTCTTAAAAAAGATAAACAAGAAGACGCCTTCGATCCGCTTCACGATTTGACCCTCTCCAAACTCAAAGTGGGGTACATGGTGGATTACGATCTGAAGACCTGGCAGGTCACCGCCTACAACCGCTATGATTACGGGGATGGATATTACACCGAGGAATGGGAACTCACCAGCGGGCGGGAAAAGATTTACCTGGAGCGGGAGGAAGATGATGAGGTTATCTGGACGGTTTCTAAAAAGCTCCCCATCGGGGCGATTGGGCAGGAGGTGATTCGCCACATCATCGAGCATGAGGATCCCCCGGATCAGATTGTGGTCAAGGGGAAGACCTACTATCTGGATGAATCCGGCCCGGTGTATTTTCTGGAAGGCGGCAAAGGGCCGGGAGTGGGGTTTATCGAGTGGGTGTTTATCGACGAGGAGGATGAGACCTTTGTAACCATTGAGCAATGGGGGGAGGAGGAGTTCGAGGCCAGCGAGGGCTATTACGTAGAGGAATATCAGTTTTCCAATATTTTGCCCGGAGAAGAGTAGGCGTTTTCACCAAAACAGGGGAAGCACTGAGATGAAACCTCGACACGCTGCCGGGGGCAACCGAACGGGGATGTTTTTGTTGCTGCTGCTTATGGCGATCCTGGCCGGTTGCGCCCGAACCTCGCCGCTGGAACGGCTCAAAAAAGAGTTGAGCCGATATCCGGAATACTCCATCATTCTGGAGGATATGAAGGAGGAAGGCTTTTTTTCCAAAGATTACTATCATCGCTACAAGTATGTGTATGCCACTAAAGATCCCCTCACCGACTCGCTGACTTATGTCACCGAATTAACCGATTGGGAACGGGTATCTCGGCGGGAGTATCAGAACTACTATCCGTATCTGGGGATGGTGCTGGCGGCCAAAACTCCGGATGGTAAGGTAATGGATACTCCCTCGCCGCCGGGCTATCAATATGTGGGGAATCCTCGCTATGGCCACTGGCGCACCGGCCCCGACGGCACCACCTTCTGGGAATTTTACGGCAAGTATGCCCTGCTGCGAGACATCTTCGGGATGTTTACCCGGCCGGTGTATTATCGGGATTGGGAGATGTGGGATCGGGATTACCGGCCCCGGAGGCGACCGTTTTTCGGGCAGCGACGGCAGTACGGCACGGAGGGGAGTTACACCCGGAAGACCCACAAGAATTTCTTTGAGCGCCGGGTCATGCGAGAACAAGCCCGGAAACAGTCCTTCGCCGAACGGGTGAAACAACGCACCCGCCGCAGCCGGATGAGTTCCCTGCGCCGCCGCAGCGGGGGATTCGGAAAGTAGATCCGGCATCTGTGCCTGATTCCGAAGAATATAGATTCGGCATCCCGGCCCGGTACGAAGCGTGATCGAATACGTCAGGCATCACCCCCGTCCCGATGGAAGGAGGCACGCTGAGCAGCCGTTTTTCAGGGGAAGATTTATGCCCGGCCAATGGCCCAAAACTTCGGTTTCTATCCTTAACCAGCATAACCGGATCAATCCGATGGAGGAGCCATGACCTTAGACGAAGTTATTCGGGGAATTTTCTATCTGGTAGCGGTGTTTATCCTGTTTGGGGTGGGAAAGCTGGTGTACGATAAGCTGAACCGCCGCTTTGTGGTACGGGAGGAGTTGGTCAAAAAGGACAACTTTGCCCTGGCGCTGGTGGTGGCCGGCTATTATCTGGGACTGGTCATCGCCCTGGGAGGGGTGCTCGCCGGGGAATCAGAAGGTTTCATCAACGACATGATCGACATCTTCATCTACGGGCTGATGTCGATTGTGTTGCTGAACTTTTCCGTGTGGATCAACGACCGGATTATCCTCCGCAAATTCGATAACATCAAAGAGATCATCGAGGATCAGAATGCCGGCACCGGCATTGTGGAAGCGGCCAATCACATTGCTGTGGGGATGATTATTTACGGGGCCATGACCGGTTACGGGGATGTGGTGACCGGGGCGGTGTTCTGGCTGTTAGGGCAACTCACCCTGATTGTGGCCGGGCTGGTGTATAACTGGATTACTCCTTTCGACATTCACGAACAGATTGAGCGGGATAACGTGGCCGTGGGGGTGGCCTTTGCCGGGGTGCTGGTGGCCATGGGCAACGTTATCCGGGTGGGCGCCAGCGGGGATTTTGTTAGCTGGCAGGAGAACCTTACCACCTTTGGCGGATTCGTGCTGTTCGGCCTGATCATGTTGCCCATCATCCGCACGGTGACCGACAAGCTGTTGTTGCCCGGCGAGCGCCTGACCGATGAACTGGTGGCTCAGGATAAACCCAACGTGGGCGCCGGGGTCATTGAGGCCTTATCCTACATCGCCGCCTCGTTTCTGGTGGGATGGGTGGTATGAGGTGTGTTTGAGCAGGATGTTGGAGGGAGGTTGGGTTGGTGGGGCGCCGTGTGTTTGAAAGCGCCTTCAGTGAGTTTCTTCAGCTTTCCACTCGCTTACCTCTCGGCGTTTGGTATCGAACTGGATTCCCAGGAGAATCACTTTGCGCCCCGAACCTCGATACCGATCGGCATACCCTCGCTGTTTAATCTGCGTCAGCGCCTCCGCCGCGGACTGGTTGCACTTTAACTCAATAACATATACCGTATCTCCGGTTTCCACGGCCATATCCATCCGCCCCCGGGAAGTTAACACTTCTGTATGCACCGAGATGCCTCCGGCGGTCAACATCAGGTAAAATACCGTGTGATAGTAGTGCTCGTCCTGACCTTGAATGTGAACATACGGTATCGAAGAAAGAATGCTGTTGACTGTCTGAACAAAATTTTTCAGGTCTCTCTTTTGCAAATACTTTGGCAACAGATTGTATTGCAATTTGACGGAAGAATCGGATATCGGGACCAATTCGTTGTACAGAAATTCAGTAAAGGACTTCTTCACTTCACTGTTTGGATATCCCAGTTCATATAATAGCCCGTCATACTTCTGAATAGTAAGGTATCCAGTTTGAAACAACAACGGTTCTAACTGCAAGCGTTCCAGATCGTAGGTGGTAAAAAACGATTCGGGAATCTGCAAGCATTCCAAGTCCACGACCGGGTAGTTCCGCTCCTTGATCAAATTTACCAGAAAGGCGGGAGTAGCCGTCTCGAACCAATAAACGCTGAACTCCTGGCGGTCAAGAGCCTTCAATATGGAAAAAGGGTTGTAAACCTGAATTTCCTGACGCGTAAATCGATAACCGTTGTACCATTCGCGCAGCCCGTTTAACACGTTCTGGGGAGTCTGGTTGGTTGTTTGTGCCATGCGCTGAATATATTCCGGGAAATACCGTTCGACCTCTTCCTGGGTATAGCCCAGAAATTCCCCGTATTGGGGATGCATGGTCAGGTCGTTCAAATTGTTCAACTCCGAAAAAATGCTTACCTGAGAGAACTTGGAAATCCCGGTCAGAAATACAAACTCCAGCACGTCGTTTACATTGCCTCCTTTCAGCACGCCGAAGAAATCCCGCAGTACCTCCCGATTCTGTTTGGCGATCTCCAGTTCCTGCTCCCCTTTTCCCGGATGCGAAATCAACGGTTGATCATATTCGTCGATTAACACCACTACCGACTGATTGTATTTGCGGGCCAGGCCAATGATCAATTCAGAAAAAGCGTTGCGTAGCAGGTTGGGAGGAAGGGCAATTCCTTCTTGTTGTCCTATTCCCTGTAGCTTCTGCAAAAGGGCCTGGCGAAGTATATCGGCATTCTGATGCTCCAGTTCGCTCATATCCAGCTTGAGGATGGGATGGGCTGTCCAGTCCCATTCTGCCTCGGCAATCCACAATCCCTCGAACAATTCCCGATGCCCTGAAAATAGATGCTCCAGTGTGGAAACCAGTAACGTCTTTCCGAACCGTCGGGGGCGGGAAAGGAAATAGAACATCCCCTCGGAGACCATTTTGTAAATCCATCGGGTCTTGTCGACGTATACATACCCGTTTCGGATCATCCGTTCAAAGTTGGCAATGCCGATAGGTAGTTTCTTCATGCTTCTGCACCGGATTGTTCATATATTAAACCATTGACATTGTGGTTCGTTGAAATGTACCATCAGGGAATCCTGTTCACAAATATTTCCTGGCGAAGTGAAGACTGCGGGTACCGATGGGATTATTTCTGTAGATACTGTTCGTAAGTGCTTGATGCTGGACGAAACCTCGCTCCGTTCATGAAAGACGCTTTGTTAACATCCCCTTCCCCGCAATCCATGACCCCGGCGGCAAAGACAGGCCGGAACCGAAGAGGGGGCAATTTTCTCCTCAAGGCCTGCATTTTTGCCACCGGCCTGGCGGGAATCGTGGCCGAATACGTCATGTCCACCCTGGCCAGCTACCTGTTGGGGGATGCGGTGCTCCAGTGGACGCTGACCGTTTCCACCATGCTGTTTGCCATGGGGGTGGGCAGCCTGCTCAGCCGGTTCATCCGGCGGCATCTGTTGGATGCCTTCATCGTGGTGGAACTGCTGCTATCGGTGTTGTGCGCCATGAGCGCCACGGTCACCTACCTGCTCTCCGCCTATGTGGAATGGATTGCCCCGTTCATCTACAGCATGGCCTTCGGCATCGGGTTGCTCATCGGGCTGGAAATCCCCCTGGCGACCCGGCTGAACGACTTCTTCGAGGAATTGCGGATCAACATCAGTTCGGTGCTGGAAAAAGACTACTATGGAGCGCTGCTGGGGGGATTGTTGTTCGCCTTTGTGGCCCTTCCCTATCTGGGGTTGACCTACACCCCGCTGGTGCTGGGCAGCATCAACTTTCTGGTGGCGGCGATGCTGTTCTGGAAGCACCGGCAGGCGGTTGCCCGCGCCCGGTGGCTGAGCCTGGGCTTTGTGCTGGTGCCTCTGTTTCTGATAGGGCTGGCGATGAATGCCGAGGAGATTGTGCTGTTTGGAGAGCAGCGCAAGTATGTGGACAGGGTAATTTATCAGGAACAGACGCCCTACCAGCGTATCGTGATCACCCAGTGGCACGAGGATTACTGGCTGTATCTGAACGGCAACGAGCAGTTCAGCAGCTATGATGAGGAGCGTTACCACGAGCCGCTGGTGCACCCGGCCATGCAACTGAGCGTGGCCCGGGAGCGGGTGCTGATTCTGGGGGGCGGGGATGGTCTGGCCGCCCGGGAGGTGCTCAAATATCCCGAAGTACAGCAGGTGGTGCTGGTAGATCTGGATCCGGCCATGACCCGGCTGGGGCGGGAATATCCCATTTTCGTGGAATTAAATCAGGATGCGCTGAACGATCCTCGAGTCTCCATCATCAACCGGGATGCATATATCTTTCTCCGGGATAGCGATGAGTTGTTCGATGTGATCATCGTGGATTTGCCCGACCCCAAGACGGTGGACCTGGCCCGGCTGTATTCCCGGGAGTTCTATCAACTGGCCCGGCGGCATCTCTCCCGGGGGGGAACTCTGGTCACCCAGGCCACCAGCCCATTTTTCTCCCGGGAGGCGTTTCTGTGCATCTGGAAAACCATGCAGGCGGCAGGGTTTGCGGCCATTCCCTATCATAATCATATTCCCACGCTGGGGGAATGGGCCTGGGTGCTGGGCATGAACGCTCCCCAACTCTCCACCGCGGCATTGAAGGAACGGCTTTCCCGGCTTACCTTCGCCGGGATTCCCACCCGCTTTCTCAATCAGGATGCCATGATCAGCATGATCCATTTTGGAAAAGGAGAGCTGGCCGGATTGGAAGCTATTTCGGTGAACGAAGAGATGCACCTCGTTCTGGATCGATACTATCGCGCCGGAAAATGGGAGTTGTATTGATGAGGAGAGCATGATGAAAGCCATCCGACGAATTCTGCGTTTCATTCGCCGGGAGAATCTGGATCGCCTGTTTCTCATTGTGGTGTTGCTGATGGTGTTCAGCACCATCGGGCTGGTGCTGGTGGAGCCGGGGGTGGATTGGCGCAACGCCCTGTGGTGGAGTATTGTTACCCTTACCACGGTGGGCTACGGCGACATCACCCCCACGACTCTCGGCGGGCGGTTGATCGGGATTGTGATCATGATTTTCGGCATCGGAATATTGGGAATGCTTACGGCGACCATCGCCAGTGTGTTTGTGGAACGGAAACTGCGGGAGCATCGGGGCATGAGTTCATACAACTTTGAAGGGCATCTGATTTTGTGCCAGTGGAATCATCGGGCGAAGGAAATTCTGGCCGAATTGCGCTCGGATCCCAGAATGGAGACCGCGCCGATTGTGCTCATCGCCCGGGTGGACGAAAAACCCCTGGAGGATGACAACCTGTATTTTATTCAAGGAGATGTTACCGAGGAGAATCTGATCCGGGCCAATATTCAAAAGGCCAACACGGTGGTGATTTTAGGAGATGACCGCCTGGAGGCCACCACCCGGGATGCCCAGGTGGTGCTGGCCACCCTGACGGTGGAGAGCCTCAATCCGGCGGTGTATACCATCGTGGAACTGGTGGATGAAAGCAACGTGCGCCACTGCCAGCGGGCCCATGCCGACGAAATTATTGTGGGCGATGAGTTCAGCAGCCGGTTGATCTCCCGGGCGGCGCTCAACCACGGCATCTCCAAGGTGCTCTCAGAACTGCTCAGTTCCCGCTTCGGCAATGATCTGTTCAAAATCCCCGTGCCCGCTGCCTTGCAGGGACGTCCGTTTCTGGAAGTTTTTACCGAGATGAAACGCAACGCCAACAGCATCGTATTAGCGGTGCAAAAGAATGGGGAAGGGGAAGTGATTGCCAATCCCGAAAACGATCTGCCGGTGGAGCCGGGAGATCATCTGATTGTGATTTCCCTGGGACAGCCTTCCCTGTAGGACAGGCTTCCAGCCTGTCAAATCCCGCAGAACAGGCTTCCAGCCTGTCAACGTTTCCTGCAGGGGTTCAGATTATGGTCAACTCAAAAGAGGTGGGGGATGTCATTAGAGTATGATTCCGCTTCGGCGGTAAGACGATTTGCGTACTGGGTTCGGGCATTCATTGCCGGGAAGACGGAGCACTCCCGGGGCGGCGCTTCCCGTTCCCGACAATCGGAGCCAGAGCAGAGTTCTTCCCATTCAAATGCCTTCGGGGCGGAGGCCTCCAGAAAGCGCCCCAATGCGCCGGGCGGAGGCCGGGAGGTGGATCCTCGCCTGGCGGAATACTACGCCAATCTGGAAGTGCCCTACGGATCGGATTTGCCCACGGTGCGCCGGGCCTGGCGGAATCTGCTCCGCCGGTATCATCCGGATCGCTTTCCCGATGACCCGCAGCGCCAGGCCCTTGCCAACGAACTGATCAAACAGCTTAATCATGCCTACCGGGAGTTAGAGAGGCATTTACAACAGAACACATGAGAACTTGCCTTTTTCTACAGGGTAAAACATCCATGCCTTTCGCTACCGGGCGTGATACTCCGCCCCGGCAGGGTTTCACGGCAGTCGGCGAGACTCCCGGTTCAGGAGGGCTTTAGATGAACCCGTCGCAAAAATATGCGCTTACCAGGTATGAAACCTTAACCCAAGAGGAGGTTGTATGATGGAAAGTAAATTTGAGCTGGTCAAAAGCTATTTGCTGGAATTGGATTTGAAAATCGTGCACGAGGATGAGGCCGAGGAACTGGTGGTGGTGGAAGACCCGGAGAACGGCATCCAGAATCTGGTCATCGACTGCGAGGCGCCCATCCTGGTGCTGGAGCAGCCCATCATGCCCGTGCCGAAAAATCCCGGCGATCTGTTCAAGCGGCTGTTACAGATGAACCGTACCCTGGTGCACGGCGCCTTTGTGCTGAATGAAGACGCCACCACGGTGTTGTTCCGGGATACCCTGCAACTGGAGCATCTGGATTTGAACGAGCTGGAGGCCAGTATTGACGCATTGTCGCTGGCGCTGGCCGAGCACGGCGAGGAGTTGCTGAAATATGCCCGGAGTTGAGCGGGAAGCCAAAGTGGAGAATAAACCAAAATCGGAAAGGAGCTGTCGATGGGTATTTTTCAACGATTGTTTAAAGTCGGTCAGGCCGAAGCCCACGCCATCGTGGATAAATTGGAAGATCCCATTAAGATGACCGAACAGGGCATCCGGGATTTGAAGAAGGATTTGCAGGAAGCCATGAAGGCCCTGGCGCAGGTGAAGGCTCTGGCCATTCGCATGCAGAAGGATGCCCAGGATCAAAAGAAGCTGGCCGCCGATTATGAGCGCAAGGCCATCCTGCTATTGCAAAAAGCCCAGCAGGGGTCGCTGGATCCGGCGGAGGCGGACCGGTTGGCCACCGAAGCGCTGGCAAAAAAGGAGGAAGCCCTGAAACGGGCGGCGGAGTTTCAGGCCAACTACGAGCAGCAGCAGCAGATGGCCGATCAGCTTCAGGCTAAGGTGAATAAGCTGAAACAGGCCATCAGCAAATACGAAAATGAACTGATTACCCTGAAAGCCCGCGCCCGCACGGCGGAATCCATGAAAAAGATCAACAAACAGCTTTCTCAGGTGGATACCTCCAGCACCATTGCCATGCTGGAAAAAATGAAAGAGAAGGTAACCGAAGAGGAATCCCTGGCGGAAGCTTACGGCGAGCTGGCCGATACCTCGGCGTCGGTGGATGAAGAGATCGAAAAAGCTCTGGAGGATACCACCCACCTGGAAGCGAAGGATTCTCTGGCGGCGCTAAAGGCCAAATTAGGCATACTGCCGGAAGGTGGTGAGGGAAGTAAGGGGCAGTAGGTTTTTACAGGTTCTTATTAACACCGGGCTTAAGCCCGGTGTTAATAAGAGACCACTTCACTTCCAGGAAGACAGTACCGGCAAAGATCCCACCCTACGACGGTTTGCGCAACCCGAACTTTTTCATCTTATACCGAATCGTTCGTTCGGAGCAGCCCAACTCCCGGGCTGCCGCCGACTGATTCCACCGGTTCCGGGTGAGGGCCTCCAAAAGCATGGCCTTTTCATAGGCGTCCTTTTTGCTGCGGATGTCGCCTTCTTCGACGGTGAAAGGAGCGGCCGTTTTAGAGGCAAAAATTGGCGGGCGGATTTCCGGGGGAAGCAGTTCCGGGGGGAGGTATTCGGTGTGCTCGTCGGCCAGTACCACCATCCGTTCTACCACGTTTTCCAGCTCCCGTACGTTCCCCGGCCAATCGTAAGTCTCCATAAAGGTCATGGTCTCCGGCAAAAATCCTTTGATACTCTTGCCATGTCGGGGGCATAGTTTTCCCAGAAAGTGCTGGGCCAGCAGGGGAATGTCATTTCGCCGTTCCCGGAGGGGGGGTAAGTGTACCGAAATTACGTTGAGCCGGTAGTACAAATCCTCCCGGAACTCTCCTGCCTCTACCTTTGCCTTTATATCCGCACTTCCGGCGGCGATAATCCGCACGTCGATTTTGCGGGTTTTGGTGGATCCCAGGGGGCGGATCTCTTCTTCCTGAATGGCCCGGAGAAGTTTGCTCTGAATTTCCAGGGGCATGTTGGCGATCTCATCCAGAAACAGGGTACCTCCGGCGGCTTCCTCAAACAGGCCCTTCTTATCCCGCTGGGCCCCGGTAAATGCCCCTCGCACATAGCCGAACAACTCCGCTTCCAGCAGATTGGCAGGGATGGCTCCGCAATCCACCGCCACAAAGGGGCCTTTTTTTCGGGGGCCGCTGTAGTGGATCACCCGGGCGATCAGTTCTTTGCCGGTGCCACTTTCCCCCTGAATGAGCACCCGCGCCTGGGTGGGAATCACCCGTTCTAACAGAGCGAACACTTCCTGCATGGCCGCGCTGCGCCCGATGATGCCATGCACGGCGTATTTTTCCTGCACCTCGTGGCGCAACCGGTGGGTCTCGGCGAACAGTTCATCATGCAGGCGGGCATGGCGAATGAATTGGGCAAAGGTCGGTGTCAGCAGCAGGATCAATTGCCGTTCCCGTTCGCCCAGGGGAGATTTCCCGATGTATCGGATGAGATTCAGGCAGCCGATTAACTCTCCCCGGATCATCAGGGGTACGCCCAGCGCCGACCCCACTCCCTCATAACGTCTGGAAGGAAGGTGATCCCCGAAGGTCTTCGCCAGATCGGCAGTGAGAAGGGGCTGCCGGTGGTGCATTACCCAGCCGGCCAGCAGAGAGTTGAGGTGGTGATTCAGACGCGTCCGGGTTCCCACTTCCTGACGAATCAGGGTTTTGGCTTCTCCCTCGCCGGAAGGATCGAACAGGATGATGGCCCCCTCATCCGCCTGGCAGATGCGGCTGGTCTCTTCCACGATGTTTCGCAGCACCTCATCTACCTGCAAAGTGGAGATCACCGTTTCCAACACCCGCTGAAGGTGCTGGAAATCCTCCAGACGCTCCCGCAACCGGCGGTTCTCTTCCCGAAGGCCGGTAATCTCTTCAGTTATGGATTGGTTTTGTGCCATAATTCCGGGTTACGGTGTTCTTCCTGCAATTGGATTTCTAAAGAAGATAATCAAGCGAAAAGCGATTCTCAAATCTTTTTCGCCGGAACGTTTTTCCCTCAGTCTAAACGGCTACTGCCTGTGTACCGGCAATTACGAGGAGAAAAACCTTTTCCCTTTGAAATTCCGGGAAGAAAAACTAAAATAGCAGCCTTCGTTTTGGAACTGAATTATTTTCATCCGCGAACATTTCTCAAACCTGAAGGCGAGGGAATGGCGGTACCGTTTGGTGAATCCCCCCATACAGATGGAGACGAGCGACTGCTGGCGGCCTGTAGCCACCTGGCCATATTCTTCGCTCCGGTGGTGCTTCCCCTGGGGTTGTGGTTGTGGGAGCGCCACAAAGAAAACGGCTCTTCCTATCTCATCTTTCAGGCCCGTCAGGCGCTGGTGTATCAGTTATTGTTTGTGACCATCATTCTGGGGTTAGGGGCCATGGCCGTGGCCCTTTCGGTGTGGTTATTGGGGACGATCTTCCTTCCGGCTTACTTTATGCTGCTGGCGGCGGCAATGGTGTATGGGGCTTATGCCGGTTACCAGTGCTTTCGGGGAATGGAATTCCGCTACAGCCTGGTGGCAGACTGGATGGATCATCTGGCGGAGTGATGTTCCCGTGAAGCCGGGTTTTGCCGGGATGGCCGGGAAGAAAACGCTGCCCGAAAAAATAGCGGTAGTGTTCGTTCAAGCTTAAGGTGACGGGTTTCGATGTCATTCTGAGGGCTGCCACCGGGGAAGTGCTGGCTTTATGCTAAAAGTTGCGGCTTCAGAAGCACTGATGTAATTCGTAAGAGTGCTGTTAAAACGGCAGCCCGAAGAATCTCTGGCCTTATGAAAATAGCATCCAAAATAACAACTCGTCATCCAGGCCTTGAAAGAGCAGTAGAGATATACGCATCTAAATCAGGATTAATCCACAGTCAGGGAAGTGTGGAAAGGGAGTTGGCAGAGGGAACGTTGATCATACACCATTCACATACCGATAATCGGAGAACCACCGGACATTTGTGGAATCGATTTGTTTTCCTGCTGATCTGCCTCCTGCTCGGCACCTTCCGGGGAGTCGCGGCATCTCCTCCGCTTCCCGTGCAACTGGAAGCACAGATTCTCAGGGGCATCGAGGCGACCATCGAAACCGACTTTGCCGCTGCGGAGAGCATTTTTCAAACCCTGGTGCAGAAATATCCTGAGCAGCCCTGGGGGTATTTCTACCTGGCCGCCACCTATCAGGCGCAAATGCTGGATGCGGAAGCGTACGGCCGACTTCCCCGATTCTATGCCCTGCTGGATAGCTGCGTGGATCGGGCCGAAAAGCTGCGCCGGGAAAATCCCCGGGATGTCTGGGCGCTGTTCTTTGAAGGAAGCGCCTACCTGTACCGCAGTTTCATGGATAGCAAGCGGGGGAAGCTATGGGGAGCCTATCGCAACGCGGTAAAGGGGGCCGGCCGCCTGCAGGAGGCCATCCGGATCGATTCCACTTTTTATGATGCCTATCTGGGGGTGGGCAGCTTTAAATACTGGAAAAGCCGCAAGGCCAAATTTTTGACCTGGCTCCCGTTCATCGCCGACGAGCGGGAAGAAGGCATCGCCATGGTGCGAACGGCCGTGGAGAAGGGGCGGTTTGTTACCCTGGCCGCGCGGGATCAACTGGCCTGGATCCTCCTGGATGCCAAGCGGTATGAGGAAGCCCTGAAGATGGCGCTGATAAACCACCGGGCCTACCCCCAAAGCCGGTTTTTTCTCTGGACACTGGTGGAAATCTACTACCGCAGCGGCCAGATGGATGCAGCCTATCAAATTTATGAACAATTGCTCAAGCAGGTGCGGCAACTTCCGAACAACAATCACTACAACGAAATCGTATGCCTGCTGCGCATGGCGGAAATTCGCTTTGAGCAGGGGGACTACGAAACGGTGCAGCAATTAACCCGATCTATCTTTCGATTCAAATTGAGCGATGAGGTTAAAAAACGCACCCGTTCCAAACGGCAGCGTGCGTTAGAACTGCAACGAAAGTCGGAGCGGGAATTGTCCCGGCTGGAGCCAACCACGGAATAGGAGAGGAGGGCCGGAAGCGGAGGAGAAGTTAGCATTTATCGGAGTGGCGGTTAAGCCGCTGGATTTGCGCCGGTTACACCCTGTTTGCTTTTTGCTAAGTTTTTTGCGGGAAAATATCACAAAAAAATTCTTGCATTTGGAGGAACTTCTGCCTTTATAATGTGCATCTCTGTTGTGCAGATTTATCCCAACAAGGGCTTCTGGGGAGATCGGAGAATTATAAATTTTTTACACAATATTTTTCGCTTTAACTTGTTAAAAAATAACTGATTACCTGTTTTGGGATGGATTGGGAAACGGCTTGATTTTGTGGGGGATAACCCGTATATTCGACAAACTCAAAACGCTTAGAGTCCTATGGGAAAAGTACTCGCTATAGCCAATCAAAAGGGTGGGGTGGGAAAGACCACCACGGCGGTGAATCTGGCGTCTTGCCTGGCCGTGGCAGAAAAGAATGTGCTTCTGGTGGATGTGGATCCTCAGGCGAACGCAACCTCCGGTCTGGGGGTTGACACCCGGGAAATTGACCGAAGCGTGTACGATGTGTTTGTCAATGAGGAATCCCTGAGCAATGTGATTATGCCCACCAAAGTGCCCAATCTTTATCTGGCCCCGTCTCATATTAATCTGGTGGGCACTGAAGTGGAGCTGGTGCAGGTCATCGCCCGGGAAAAGATTTTGAAGAAGGCCCTCAGCGAGGTAAAGGATAACTATGATTACACGCTTATTGATTGCCCTCCTTCGTTGGGAATTCTCACATTGAATGCCCTCACCGCTGCCGATAGTGTGTTGATTCCCATTCAGTGCGAATATTATGCCCTGGAAGGGCTGAGCAAGCTGCTCAATACCATCAATCTGGTGCAAAAGCACCTGAACCGATCTCTGGAGATTTACGGCGTATTGCTGACCATGTATGATGGTCGGCTCAATTTGTGCAATCAGGTAGAAGCCGAGGTGCGAAATTACTTTAAGGACAAAGTATTTCAAACCACGATCATGCGGAATGTTCGCCTGAGCGAAGCCCCCAGTTTTGGCTTGCCGATTATTATGTTTGACGCCACTTCTGTGGGTGCACGGAATTACATGCAACTGGCGGAGGAAGTACTGAACCAATGAAAAATCGGCAGCATCTTGGAAAGGGACTTCATGCACTGATTCCCTCCGCGGTCACTACCGATGAAATCCCCTCGGAAGCGATCCAGGAGATCGACGTCGCGTTGATCGAACCCAACCCGTTTCAGCCTCGGATCAATTTTGATGAAGATTCTCTGGAAGAGCTGAAGCAATCCATTAAGGAAAAAGGGGTGATTCAGCCCATTCTGGTGCGCCCTCTGGAGGATGGGCGGTATCAACTGGTTGCCGGAGAGCGGCGGTTGCGAGCGGTCATTTCCCTGGGGATGCGGCAGATTCCCGCCTTCATCCGGGAGGTGACCACCGATGAAGAGATGCTGGAAATCGCCCTGATTGAGAATGTCCAGCGGGAGCATCTCAACCCCATCGATCTGGCCAAAGGCTATCAGCGGTTGATCGACGAGTGCGGGCTGACTCAGGATGAGGTGGCCAAAAAAATCGGCAAGAATCGGGCCACGGTGGCCAACATCATTCGCCTGCTGAAACTGCCCGAGAAAATTCAGGAGAGCCTCCGGAACGGCGAAATCCGCGAAGGGCATGCCCGGGCTTTGTTGGGCGTCGATGATCCCAAAATCCAGGAGAAAATCTGGAAAAAGGCGGTAAAAGACTCGCTTTCTGTGCGCAGCGTGGAGCAATTGGTTCGCAAAGCGATGCAAAAGGAGAAGGAAGAACCGGCCCGGCCCACCCGGAAGCGCAAACCCCATTATGTCACCCGGGCGGAAAATGTCCTGCGGGAAAAGCTGGGCACTCAGGTGCGAGTGCGCACCCGGAAAGGCGGGGGCACCATCGAAATTACCTTCTATTCTCCCGAAGACCTGGGACGTTTGATGGAAATTTTTGATCAAATCAAGTTTTAGCCACGAGGGAAACTCCGGTCTGGTGACGTGAACATCCGCAAACACCGAAAGAAACTCCTTCACATCGTTCTCATCCCCGACGACAAGGCTTCTCCCAAAGAACTCCGAATTCGATATTCTACCGTAGCGTTGATCCTCCTGGTGTTGGGGATTTTTTTTGTGAGCGGCGTTCTGGGGATTGTCAGCTATAGCCTCAAGCTGCAACAGGATCTGGAAAAGGAACGCCTGGTTCAGGAGAATCAGCAGTTGCGGCAACAGGTGGCTAAGATTGCCGAATTACAGGCCGAACTGGAAAAATTGAAAGCCTATTACGAGCGGGTGCGGAACAGCCTCCAGGGATATATCCAGTTTGCCGATAAAGTGGATCAGGAGTTGCTTTCTCCGGAGAAATTGGCCTGGTACGGCATGGGGCAAAGTTCCATATTTACCACCGTGCCTCTGAAAGCGCCGGTTATCGGGTTCATTTCCCAGGAATTCAAACGGGCCTCCCATAATGGCATTGATATTGTAGCCTCGGAAGGCACCCCCATCCTGGCGGCAGCGGATGGGATCGTGGTGTTCAGCGGCTGGAGCTACGAAAACGGATACGAAGTGATTCTGTGGCATCCCGGAAATTATCTGACCTTTTACTGGCACAATGCGCGCAATCTGGTGATTCCCGGACAGATGGTCAAGCAGGGAGAAGTGATCGCCTTTTTAGGAAATTCCGGGGAAACCTCTTCCGGACCCCATGTGCACTTCGAGATCTGGAAAGAAGGACAGCCGGTTAACCCTCGAGAATATGTGCAGGATTTAAACAAAGGAGAATAGCCATGGCCTTGAAGATGAAGAGCAGCAATGAAGACTCTTCCTCATACGGAGTAATGAATCTGATTGCTTCCGGAACCTATCTGGAAGGCACCATTGAAACCAAAGGCAGTTTGCGGGTGGATGGGAAGGTGAAGGGTACCGTTCGTACCGGGGATATGCTGCATGTAGGCCCCTCCGGGGAGATCATCGGGGAAGTATACGCCAAGGTTGCCCGGGTGGCCGGAAAGATCGAAGGGGACATCAACGTGGAGCAGAAGCTGACCCTGGAAGCCACCAGCACCCTGAACGGAAATTTGAAGACCGCCAAGTTGATGATCGACGAAGGCGCGGTATTTAACGGGAAAGCGGAGATGGGCAAAGGCGGCGTGGTTTCCGGCAATGATAAGAAAACGTTGTTCGAGAAACCCCGTAGCGCGGAGGAAATGGTGAGTGGGGTCCCCCAGAAAAAATAACGCCGACTCGCCGGAACCGGAACCCTCCTCGGTCCTCGGCTCCCTGATGCAGGCCTATCGGGAGCTTTCCCCCTATCTCAATCTCGGATATGTCTTTTTAGGTGCAGTGCTCTTCTTCACCTGGGTGGGGTGGATGCTGGACAACCTCTGGAACACCCGCCCCTGGTTAACCCTGGTGGGCGCCCTGATCGGGATATTTGGAGGGTTCTATCATTTCTTTAAAACCGTACTCCGATCATCCGATCAGAATGAACAACAATGAACTTCCGGAGTTATTTCCGCAAAAGCCTGTTCCTGCTTGTGGGGGGCGTGGGAGTGATCTGCGCTTTGTTCCTCCCCGCTTCCGATCCGGCATCCCTGATCGCCGGACTCTGGGGAATAGGGCTTTCCTTCGCCAACGCCATCCTGGGATACGCCATCCTTGCCTGGGGCTATCGCCGTTCACAGCAACAGTTTATGGGCGCCGTTTTTGGAGGAATGATTTTTAGATTTCTATTGATTTTCGCTTTCTTATTTGTTTTAATTGGGGCGCTCAATGTGAAATTGGTTACATTCCTGGTTACCTTTCTGGTAACCTACTTTTTATATCTGGGGTTGGAGATTTTCCAGGTACATCAACAGGCGGAAATAACGAGGATAAAGAATGACCCTGGCGCTACTGATTGAGGGACCGGAAAAGGAAGAACAGGGCGGCTTAGGCCAGTGGATTATCCATCACCTGCAAAATACACCGGGCTGGACGCCGGAAGGGTTGCCCAATGAATGGCATCTACCGTTTGGCCTGCATATTCACCTTCCCACATTTAAACCCATTCACGTCCTGGGATTGCAGGTGGATCTCTCCATCACCCTCCATGTGGTGATGATGTGGATTGCCAGCCTGATACTGATTTTGACCTTCTGGTTAACCTTTCGCAAGCAACAACTGGTGCCCCGGGGGATGGCCGCGGTGCTGGAATCGGTGGTGCTGTTCATTCGGGATGAGATCGCCATCCCTAACCTGGGCAAAGAGAACGGCAAAAAACTCACCCCGTTTCTATCCACCCTGTTTCTGTTTATCCTGACCATGAATTTGATGGGGCTGATTCCTCTGTTTTCTACCGCCACGGGCAACATCAGCGTTACCGCCGCCCTGGCGATTGTGACCTTTCTGATGACCCAGTTCCAGGGGATGAAGGAAAACGGGGTGATCGGCTATTTCAAATCCCTGGTACCCCACGGGTTGCCCTGGCCCCTGTTGCCGATTATGATTCCCATCGAGATCATGGGGCTGTTTACCAAGCCGTTTGCTCTGGCGGTGCGATTGTATGCCAATATGACCGCAGGGCACACGGTGATCTTTTCTCTGCTGGGGTTGATCATTATCTTCGGCGGGGTTGGTGGAGCGGCGCTGGCCGGCAGCGTGGCCCCGGTTTCCATCGGATTTGCCCTGTTCATCAACCTGCTGGAGCTGTTGATCGCTTTTATTCAGGCATACATTTTTACCATGTTGTCGGCGCTGTTTATCGGGCTGGCCATGCACCCGGAACATTGATCATAAGGCTGTATGTCCTATCGAGTTTGGTGACGTTGAACACAGGAATGGCTTAACCCAAAACGAGGAGAAGGTTAATATGGATGCTGTAGGTTTGGCGTATCTGGCTGCGGGAATTGGCGCGGGATTGGCGACGATTGGCGCCGGATTGGGCATTGGTAGAATTGGCGGGCAGGCGATGGACGGCACGGCGCGACAGCCGGAAGCCGGAAATATCATCCGTACCACGATGATCATCTCCGCCGCCCTTATCGAAGGGGTGGCCCTGTTCGGGCTGGTGATCTGCTTGCTGTTGATCGTTTTGGTGGGCTAAAACGACCTGAGAAGGGGTAACGTATGCTGGAATTGGATAGTGGAATGATCTTTTGGACCTGGGTGACGTTTTTCCTGTTGTTATTGGTGTTGAGAAAAGTCGCCTGGAAGCCCTTGCTGGGGGCGGTGGAAGCCCGGGAACAAAAGATCAGCGAATCCTTGCGGCGAGCGGAAGAAGCCCGGGAAGAAGCGGAGCGGCTTCTGGCAGAGCATCAGCAGGCGTTGGCCAATGCCCAGGAAGAGGTCCAGCGGATGCTGAAGGAAAGCAAGGAAATGGCCGAAAAGATGCGCCAGGACATTCTTCAGCAGGCCAAGGCGGATGCCTCCAAAATGATCGAACGGGCCAAGGCGGATATTGAACGGGAGCGGGAGATGGCAATGTCGGCGCTGAAGCAGGAAGTGGCGGACATGGTCGTCAACGCCACCGCCAAGCTGATCGGAGAAGTGGTGGACAAATCCCGCCATGCCAAACTGATTGATGAAGCCATCGCCCAACTGGGTCAGAAGCATTAAACCGTTCCCCTCGCCGCGGGAACATAGAATTTGAGTTTGCTTCGGGTTGCGAGTGAGCCGATCGTTTCACTCGCAATCCTGTTTATCCATGGGAATGCATGAAGCAGATTTCCGGTGAAGCTGGCTGCAATATAATAAGGTAAAGAAAGTGAAACGATCACGGGTATCCAGACGGTATGCACAGGCGCTGTTCGAAGCAGCACTCGATTCCCAGCAACTGGAACTGGTGGAAGCGGACCTGAACCTGCTGATGCGGGACTATGAGCAGGTGGAGGATTTCCGGTATTTGATCGATTCTCCGGTAATACCGGATCATCTGAAGCGGCAGGTTTTTGCGGAGTTGTTTCAACATCGCATTCAACCGCTGACATTTGAATTCGTCAATTTGTTGATGGCTAAAAATCGGGAAGCCCAGTTGCCCGGCATCATCCAGGATTTCCGGGAGATCGTGGATGACTATCGAGGAATCCTCCGGGTGGACGTGTACAGTCGGGTTCCGCTTACCGAGGCCCAGTTGCGCTCGTTGAAGCAGATGCTGGATCGACAGACCGGCAAGGATGTGATTATCACGCAGAAAGAGGATGAAAGCCTTCTGGGGGGATTGATCGTAAAAATAGACGATCGGGTGATCGACATGAGTTTACGCCATCAATTGGAAAAACTGAGAGAAAGTTTAAGCGAGTGAGGAAATTATGGCCGTCGTTGATGTTCGACCGGAAGAGATTTCCCAGATTATCAAGAAGCAGTTAGAAGGATTTGAAGCCGAAGCCGACGTGTACGAGGTGGGAACGGTTCTGCAAGTCGGCGACGGAATTGCCCGGGTATACGGTCTCAAGAACGTTATGGCCAGCGAGCTGGTGGAGTTTGCCAACGGCGTGTTCGGCATGGCCCTGAACCTGGAAGAGGAGAGCGTGGGGATCGTAATCCTGGGGGATGATAAAGAGATTAAGGAAGGCGATCAGGTCAAGCGCACCGGGCGGATTGTGGAAGTGCCTGTGGGCAAAGCGCTGTTGGGGCGGGTGGTTAACCCCCTGGGGCAGCCTCTGGACGGTCGCGGGCCGATTGACGCCAAAGAGTTTTTGCCCGTGGAGCGCAAGGCGCCGGGAGTGATCTACCGCCAGCCGGTGAAAGAACCTCTCCAGACCGGCCTGAAAGCCATCGACTCCATGATCCCCATCGGTCGGGGGCAGCGGGAGTTGATCATCGGCGACCGGCAGACGGGAAAGACCGCCATCGCCGTCGATGCCATCATCAATCAGAAAGACACCCATAAAACCGACCATCCGGTGTATTGCATCTACGTGGCCGTGGGGCAAAAGGCCTCCACGGTGGCGAAGGTGGTGAAAACTCTGGAAAATTACGGGGCCATGGAATACACCATCGTGGTCAATGCCCCGGCGGATGAATCGGCGGCGCTTCAGTTTCTGGCGCCCTATGCCGGGTGCGCCATGGGGGAATATTTCCGGGATAACGGGATGCATGCCCTGGTGATTTACGATGACCTCTCCAAGCATGCCCATGCCTACCGGCAGATGTCCCTGCTGCTGCGCCGACCGCCCGGTCGAGAAGCCTATCCCGGAGACGTGTTTTACCTGCACAGCCGCCTGCTGGAACGGGCGGCCAAGCTCAGCGATGAAAAGGGCGGTGGTTCCCTGACCGCGCTGCCCATCATCGAAACTCAGGCCGGCGACGTTTCCGCCTACATCCCCACCAACGTGATTTCCATTACCGACGGGCAGATTTATCTGGAACCGGATTTGTTCTATGCCGGTCAACGCCCGGCCATTAACGTGGGGATTTCGGTCAGCCGGGTGGGGGGCAACGCTCAGATCAAGGCCATGAAGCAGGTGGCCGGACGGCTGCGTCTGGATCTGGCCCAGTACCGTTCTCTGGAGGCCTTCGCCAAATTTGGCTCCGATCTGGATAAAGCCACTCAGGCCCAGTTAACCCGCGGGCAACGGCTGGTGGAACTGCTGAAACAAAAGCAATATGTGCCCATGCCGGTGGAGAAGCAAATTGCCCTGATCTTCGCCGGAACCGGGGGGTTTTTGGATGCCCTTCCGGTGGAAAGCATCCCCCGATTTGAGACGGAATACCTGGCTTTTCTGGAGACCAAGCATCAGGACATTCTCACCGAGATTGCCGAGAAAAAGACCCTGTCCGATGACCTGCGGGAGCGGATGACCCGGGCCGTTCAAGAGTTTCTGAAAATGTTTAAACCGGAAGGTTGATACGAAGATGGCGACACTGAGGGCGATTCGAGCACGGATTAAGGGGATTCGGAATACCCAGCAAATCACCCGGGCGATGAAGATGGTGGCGGCGGCCAAAATGCGCCGGGCCCAGGAGCGCATGTTTTCCGCCCGCCCCTATGCGGCCGAGATTAAAGAGATGATCCAGGGGCTGATCCGCAACGTGGAAGATGCCCGGTCGCCGTTGTTGCAGGTGCGCCCGGTGGAGCGACTTACCCTGGTGGTGGTCACCGCCGACCGGGGACTGTGCGGCGCCTTCAATCACAACGTGATTCGTCGGGCGGAGGAGGAAGTGCGCGCCGCCGGGGATATCGACGTCTCGCTGGTGTGTGTGGGCCGCAAAGGATACGACTATTTCCGCAAGCGCAACTATACCATTGCCAACTCCTATGTGAACATCTTCAACAATCTGAATTTTCAACATGCCCACCAGATCGCCGAATTTCTGATGCGGGAGTTCATCGAAGCGCGTACCGACGCGGTTCGGCTGGTGTTCAATGAGTTTAAAAATGTGGTGCAGCAAAACCTGATCGTGGAGGGATTGTTGCCGTTACAACCGGAGTCGTTCGAAGATATTCCCCAGGTGGATTATATTTATGAGCCTTCCCGGGAAGAACTGTTGGAGGCGCTGTTGCCCCGATATGTGAAGACCCGGGTATGGCGGGCGTTGCTGGAGTCCAATGCCTCGGAGCAGGCTGCCCGGATGGTAGCCATGGATAATGCCACGGAAAACGCCGAGGATTTGATCCGGCGATTAACCCTGCAATATAATAAAGCCCGTCAGGAATCGATTACCAAAGAGATTCTGGATATCGTCGGTGGCGCAGAGGCGCTGCGGAAGGCCTCCGGTTAGGCGCAGCGCGATATCCTGCTCCAGCACCGGGGCGCCCCATTTTCCCGACTCCGCTAAACCCCATCCCGATTTTCGCGAACTCTACAGAGCTTCTTTTTGTGCGAAATCGGGAGATTTTTTGAATACGTATTGCGTAATGCGTATTTCGTAAGGTATGTATGCGCTTAACTGTGGTTAATAAGGAAATGTTGCTCCTGTACTTGATGATTCAGAGCCTACTCGTTCCCAAACTCCTGTTTGGGAACGAAAAGAGTGCCGAAACTCTGTTTCGGCAACACAGAAGGGTGCAATTTTGAGAATGCGAAACCGGAGTTTCGTCGATTATCCCGTTCCCAAAGAGACTTTGGGAACGAAAAACGAGAAATGAGTAGAAAACTCTCAACCACAATTAGGCGCACCTGTACTTTTCGTAATTGCTTGTTTCAGTACCGAATTACGCAATACGGAATACGCAATACGCAGACGAGGATTTTACACCGATTCTTGAGTTTAGCTTGAGAAATTTGCATGTTACATGAAA
>CAYQGB010000010.1:0-36667 GCA_964416895.1 uncultured Calditrichaceae bacterium | reverse complement strand
GATCAAACACCCGGGTGAAGGTGCCGTCGCCGTTGTTGCGATACAGGTAATTTTCCTGATCGAAATTGGCGATAAACAGGTCCGGGTCGCCGTCGTTGTCGTAGTCGCCCCAGGCCGCGCCCCGGGAATCCGCCCCATCGTTGACCACCGGGCCGGTCAATATCTTCTGGAAATTTCCTCCCCCCAGGTTGCGATACAGGGCGTTGTTTTCTTCCAGAGCATTGGTTACCACCAGATCCAGCAGCCCGTCCCGGTCGTAATCCGCCCAGGCGGCGGTTTGGGAATTGCCCCCGTCGTTCACCACAATTTGATTGGTAACCGGGGTAAAGGTGCCGTCGCCGTTGTTGCGGTATAGAAAGTTGTTTTCCCCCCCGTCATTGGCCACGAACAGATCGTTGTCGCCGTCGTTGTCGTAATCCGCCCATACCGCCCCTCCTGAGTTCCCTCCGTCGTTGACAATGGCGCCCAGGGTGATTTTGGAAAACAGCGCCGGGCCGTCATTGCGATAGAGAAAATTGTTCTCCCCCTGGCCGTTGCTGACGAACAGATCCGGATCCCCATCGCCGTCCATGTCGCCCCAGGCGCTGCCGTTGGAGAAGCCGTCGTCGTTGCTCACCGGCCCGGCGGCCAGCTTCATAAAGGGATCCATCTGCCCCCCAATGGCGTACAGGGAGTTATCCAGCGAGCCGATGTACAGAGTGCCCCGATCATTCAGCGCCGGGGAGCCGGAAAACCCTCCCCCGGCGGTGAAATGCCACGCTTCCCCTCCGGTGAGATCCACCGCATACACCCGCCCATCGGCGGCGCCGAAGTAAATCAACCCGTTGGCGCCTACAACCGGAGAAGCCACCGGAACCCCGCTGGTCACCGGAAACACCCAATCCAGCACCCCGGTGGGTTGGAACACGTCCAGTTCTCCGGCATTGTTGGGGAAGGCGATTCGCCCATCGGGCAACAGGGCCGGGGAGGCTACGATACCCCCCTCCACGGTGGCAGCCCAGAGCTGGAGACCGTCCGGCGTGAGGGCATAAATCTGCCCCGCCTGGTTGCCCACATATACCGTTCCGGAGAGGTCGATAGCCGGGGTGGCGGAAATCGGTGCTCCGGTCTGGAAAGTCCAGCGCGGCGATCCATCGGGGAGGAGGGCGTACACGTTGCCGTCCAGGGAGCCGACATAAAGGGTGCCGTCAAAACCCTGTGCGGGAGAGGAAGAAATCATCCCCCCGGTAGGGAATTCCCAGAACAGGGTGCCGTCGGGATAGAGGGCATACATGGAACTGTCGTCGGAGCCAACATACACGGTGCCGTCGCCGCCCACCGCCGGAGAGGAGGCGATGCTCCCCCGGGTGGGGAAGGCCCACAGGATATTCCCCGCCCGATCCAGAGCATACAGGTTGCCGTCCTGCCCCCCGATGTAGATGTTGCCGTTGGCCGCCAGCGTCGGAGAAGAGAGCAGGAGAGACCCCAGATCCACCGACCAGTTCAGGGAGCCGTCCGGGCGAAGGGAATACAGGAAGTGATCGTACGACCCGATGTAGATGTTGCCGTTTTCGTCGATGGCCGGGGAGGAGCGGATGATGTCGCCGGTGGGGAATTGCCATTGCAAAGCGCCCTGTATGGGGCCGGTGAAGGGGCTGAGGGCGGTGCGTTGAGGATCGTGCCGGAACATGGGCCAGGGAGTCAGGGCAATTCCTCCCACGCCGCCGATGCCGCTGAGGCCCACGCTGTCGGGCGAGGTGGGGCCGTTGTGGGTGATGGTCAGGGCGGCGCTTTTGATGCCGGTGCTCTGGGGAGCAAAGCGGATTTCGATGTCCCGGGTGGTCCCCGGCGGAAGGGTGCCGGGACCGCCGCCGCTGACGATCTCAAACTCCCCGGCATTTGGCCCACCGATGACGGTCTGGAAAATCTCCAGATCGTCGGTTCCCACGTTGCTCACGGAGACGATCTGCGTGGAGTCGCTACCCGGAGCAACCGCGCCGAAGTGCAATAACCGGGGAAAGATGTGCACCACCGGAGCCGCCGGCGCAATGGCGTAGAGATTGCGATCCATCCCTCCCACATACAGAATGCCGGCCGGCCCCAGCGCGGGAGAAGAGGCGAACCCTTCCGGAGCGATGCTCAGTTGCCAGAGCACCGCCCCGGTGGGGGCAATTCCATACATATCTCCCCCCAGATTCCCCACATAAATATTGCCCAGCCTGTCGATGGCCGGAGAAGCCACAATGGGCGCGCCGGTATCCAGAAACCAGACCTGGGAGCCGGTGGGCAGCAGCATATACACCGAACCATCCTGAGAACCGAACACAATGTTGCCTGTGGGGGTAATCGCGGGGGAAGAAATGATGCCCATCTGGGTGGGAAAGCTCCATCGTTGCGTGCCATCGGGAAACACGGCGTACAGGTTGCCGTTGTGGGAGCCGATGTAGATGGTGCCGTCCGGCCCGATGGCCGGGGAGGAGGTCAGGGTATCCCCGATCAGGAACTCCCATTGCGGGTTTCCCAGACTGTCGAGGGCGTAGAGAATTCCGTTGTCGGCGCCGAAATACACCGAGCCATCCGGAGCAAGGGCGGGAGAGGATTCCACCGGAGCGGTGACGGCAAACTCCCACCGCAGGGAGCCATCGGGAAACAGGGCATAGACGTTGCCATCCCGGGAGCCGAAGTAGATGGTCCCGTCGGGGCCGATATTGGGCGAGGTGTTCACTTCCCCGCCGGTTTGATACCTCCAGGCCAGGCTGCCATCCGAACGCAGGGCGTACAGGGCGCCGTCGCCGGAGCCGATATACACGTTCCCCAGACTGTCCAGAGCCGGGGAAGAGACGATAGGGCCTTCGGTGAAAAAACGCCATCGCTCGCTGCCGTCGGGATTCACGGCGAACACCGTGCCGTTACCGGAACCCACATATATCGCCCCATCCGGTCCCACAGCCGGAGAAGAGATGATCGTATCTCCGGCGGCGAACTGCCAGGTTACCGCCGGAGAAACGGGCCCCAAATGGGGAGCGCTTCCGGTATGGGGGGGATCGTGGCGAAACATGGGCCAGGGACCCGGCGCCGGTTGGGCCAGCCCAATCTTCCCGAACAAAAGCACCCCCAGAACCAGCCCGATCAGGCGAAAAATTGTTCTGAGTAACCACTGCAACACAGGGGATGGACGTCTCATGGGGAATTCCCAGGTGGTTTAGTTGGTAATCTGATGGATTCAACTCACCGAATCACTGAACCTACGGGACTGCATTGGGAACCCGGGGTTATGCTCGTTTCTTTACCAGAGCGTGGGGATGGGAACGAGTAGTTCATCGAAACCATTCGACCACGGTTAAGTGCGCATATATCCGGCAAAACCGGAATAAAAGATTTCTTGCTGTTGGAATTGTGATCCCAATCGCTTTCCGGAAGTCAGGCCGAAATTTCACTGCCTCGATGTTTTCTCCATCCCTCGGATTTCCTCCGGAACGGTGGTGCCGGCCTCCTTGCCCGGATGGATCAAGTCAGTTCTCTTTCATCTTTCATCTTTACGAACCGCTCGAACCCCCGGTGATTTCTGCTCACTTTTCCGTAACTTCTCCGCAATTCCGCAAAATTTAACCCCTCCCCGGAGAATTATCCAATAGCATTTGAGAGAAAAGGAGGGGAAGGGGAATCGTTAAGAAGACCCGGCAAACATCTGAACATTGGGAAAAGGTGCCCGGGGGATGGTGTGCTCGATAACCCCGATTTTTTCGGGAATCCCGGTTGTTTTCCCCGCCATACGGGGTTACATTGAGCGCAATCCGGAAGGCCGTATTGCAGTCGCATTCCCCGAAGTAAAGCTGTGTAACCGGCATTGTTGTTCTGCCAACCAAAGCATCCGGGGGGTTCCCATGCTTGATCAACGCCTGGTGGAGATTCAGGAGAAGCTGCGACGAGAAATGCGCCGGTCGCAACTTGTGGCCCGCAGTCCCGCCATGATCGCGTTAATGGAGCAGTTGCCCTGCCTGTCGGCCTCCCCCGCCACCATCTTGATTACCGGAGAAACGGGTACCGGTAAAGAGTTGATCGCCCGGGCGGTGCACTATTTGAGTCCCCGGGCCGGAGAGCCGTTTATCCCCATCGACTGCGGGGCGCTTCCGGAAAACCTGATCGAGAACGAGCTGTTCGGCCACGCCCGGGGCGCTTATACCGGCGCAGGCGAGACCACCCGGGGCCTGCTCCAGGAAGCCGACGGGGGCACGGTATTTCTGGATGAAATCGAAGCCCTGCCGTTGAGCCTCCAGTGCAAACTGCTGCGCTTTTTGCAGGAACGGCAGGTGAGACCGTTGGGACAATCCCGGTACATTCCGGTAGATGTGCGGGTGATTGTGGCCACCAATGAGGATCTGGCCGAGGCCGTGGAACAGCAGCGCTTCCGCCGGGATCTGTTTTATCGCCTCAAAGTGGTTTCGGTGGAACTGCCTCCCCTGCGATCTCGCCGGGAAGATATCCCCGCGCTGGTGGAGCATTTTATCCAGAAATATGCTTCCGCCTCCGAAGCGCCCCCGGAAGTTCCCCCGATGTTGATGCAGGAATGGCTGGAATATCCCTGGCCGGGCAATGTGCGGGAGCTGGAAAATGCCGTGCAATCCTTCCTGCTCATGCCCGAACGCCACATGGGCAATGGTCATCCTTCGCCGGAAGCCCCGGCGCCGCCCACGCTGCGGACGCTGGCCGAAGTTCGGGAAGAAGCCTTAGCCTGCTGCGAAGGCCGTTATTTCCGGCAACTGCTCCGTCATACCGGGGGCAATCTCACCCGGGCCGCCCGCATTGCCGGAATAGACCGCAAATCCCTCCGCCATCTTCTCCGAAAACGGGGCATTGATGCCGCCGACTTCCGGGAGTAAAGAAAAACCGGGGTGTTGACGCCCCACCCGGAACCCAAATTCCCCGCTACTTCTATCCTCAGCTAAAATAAGCCCTTGAACAAGGTTGCCCCCGGAAATACGGGGAGTAACCGCCCCATCGCGCCCCGGCTCCGGTGAGGGTTTTCCACTCTCATAATTTCCCTGAAAACAATCGCTTAAAGCGGGAAAAGTCTCATCGAAGAAATTTTGGCCTTCGGTTTGCCATTGGGGTAGGGGTAGGCAGTTCAGAACCACGAGAGGATTCTACATGCAGGCAGAAAAAGGCCGGGGCAATGTGGCTCCCCGATAACGGGTTCCGGAAGACCCGGTTGCCCACTTGACCGGAGCCAACCGTGAAACCGGAAGCCCAACAGGATGAAGTGCGTCGGGTAGCCCTCGCCATTATAAACTACCTGCGAGAATACCCTTCCGCCCGGGATACCGCGGAAGGGATTGCCCGGTGGTGGGTGGGGGAGGATGAGGCATTGGTGAGGCAGGCTCTGGAAACGCTCGTGGAAGCGGGAGTGATGGAAAAGCGGGGAGAACAGTATCAGTTAGCGTTTCGCAAACCGAGGAAAAGGGGCTGCAACCCGGGGCACTATTTACGGAGCCTTCTTCAGCGTCTGAAAGCGCGATTTCGATAGTTTGCCCGACGGTGGGGGGGGTACAGATTTCCCCTGCTTGGGGGAAAGTTTGCGAGTGTGGACCATTGGGGTCCCGCCAAGGCGGGGTGAACCTTATTTGAGGAATTCGGTTGATTAAGGCGGTAACCTTCGGCTCGGCGTTTTTGCCCTCACCCTACCCCTCCCGCCCCGGCAGCCCGAAAATACCGGGGTTTTTCCGCCTCCAAAGAGTACTGTTGACTCGTAAGAATCACCTTTGAGCCGAGGGGGGCTGTCAGGGGCACCCTTCCCTCTCCCGGCGGGAGAGGGAAGGGGAGGGTCGGGGTGGGGATGGGTGAGGGTGGTATGTTTACATAAGGATGATGGAATGGTATACACAGTCCTGAAGCGAGAGGATTGTAAGCAAATGCTTAGGTTAACGTCTATGCGCCGCGGTGGGGGGAATGCCATACCAAACCTTCACGCCCCATGTTTCCTGAAATTTGGCACATACTCAAGTTTGCCGGTCGTATCAGAAAAGCCGATTCCAATCCATTGAGAAGTATCCATCCGGAGAATCACATAAGGAGGAATGACCATGCCTGTTACACCCACCTATCCCGGTGTGTACATCGAAGAAATTCCCAGCGGTGTGCGCACCATTACCGGGGTGAGCACATCGGTGACGGCCTTTGTGGGATATACGGCCAGAGGGCCGGTGAATGAGCCGATTCGGATATTCAATATCGGCGATTATGAGCGAGAGTTCGGGGGGCTGCATCGGGACAGCCTGGTCAGCTATGCGGTGCGCCAGTTTTTTCTCAACGGCGGCTCCGAGGCCTGGGTGGTTCGGGTGGCCGCCGGGGCAGTGGCGGCGTCGGTGGCGCTCAAGAACGGTACCAATGGGGGCGCCATCTCTACCCTGCAAGTTACCGCCAAAAGCGAAGGCGACTGGGGAAACCTTTTGCGGATCGACGTGGATTACAACACCACCAACCCGGATAGCACCTTTAACCTGCGGGTGCAGGAATTTGTGCGCCAGGGGAGCGACCTGGCTTTGAATCGGGAAGAGTCTTTCCGCAATCTCAGCATGGACGGCCACAGTTCTCAGTATGCGGTCAATGTGGTGAGCAGCGGCTCCAAATTGATCGACCTGGCCCGGCATGGCGATGTGACCGGGGGAGTGTTAAGCGGGCTGGCCGCGGGATGGAGTTTGAGTGGAGATTTATCGGGTCTAACGCTCCCCGGAGACTTGAGCGATGAGGTTCGGGTGGTCGCCGTTGAGGTCGATGGCGATGGGCCGTACGAAGTGGCGCTCTTTCCCCAGGGCGGAACCATTCCCGCCAATCTGAATGATCTGGCAACGGCCCTCCAGAATGCGGTGCGGGGGATTAATCCCGGTCTCGACCGATTCGCCAATTTCACCGTTCAGCGGGCCGATGCCCTGGGCACTCCGGATGGAGCAGGAAATTTCCTTCTCCTGACTTCGGGAACCCCTGCGGATGCCACCCGGGAACATTCGGCGGTGCGGGTCTCCAACGCAGCCTCGGACAATGCCGCCCGGGTGTTGCGGTTGGGGTTGGCCAACGGTGGCCGGGAACGGGCCGCGGCTGCCGATTTGAGGCCTTCCCAGACCGGTACGGTCAGTGGAGATCTGGCCGATGTGGATTTGGCCACCCTGGATCCCGCCGACCAGGTGGATGTGAGCATTCAGGATGGAGCCACAATCATTGCCGGCGGAACCATTACCCTGGGCAGCCCGGTCTCCTCCCTGCCGGAACTGGCCTCCCAATTACAGGATCGTCTCCGGGCGATGGCACCCACCAACCCGGCGGTGAGCCGCCTTTCCGTCACCCTGGTGGGTACCCGGCTGCGGGTGCTTTCGCCTGCGGAACAGACCGATGCCACCATCACATTTGCGGATACCGGGGGCGGTTCCCTGGCGGCGGATATTAAACTGGATGCTCCCGGGGCGGCGGTCAATGTACAGAAATATGCTCCGGGAGTGGGAACAGATCGCGGCGCTCAGGAGAATGCCGTGGCCGGAAACGACGGCACCCCACCCAATGCCACCCTGCTTCGGGGCAGCCGGGCCAATAAAACCGGCCTGTACGCCCTGGAGGATGTGGATATTTTCAACATTCTGTGCATTCCGGAAACCGCGGATCTGGGTGAAACCGCCGCCAATGCCGTGCTGGCGGAGGCCGTGGCCTATTGCAACGAGCAACGGGCCTTCCTTATCGTCGATCCTCCCCGCAGCCGAAATTCGGTTCCCGATATCGAAGACTGGATGACCAACGTGATCACCCCGGATAAAAACGCGGCCACGTATTTTCCCTACGTACAGGTCGCCGATCCCCTGGATGATTTTCGTCTGAAAGCATTTCCGCCTTCCGGCACCATTGCCGGGTTGTATGCCCGCACCGACAGCAACCGGGGGGTATGGAAAAGCCCCGCGGGCACCGAGGCCACCCTGAGCAACGTGCAGGGCCTGGCCTACACCTTAACCGATGCGGAAAACGGGGTGCTCAATCCTCTGGGAATCAACTGCCTGCGGAGCTTCCCGGTGTATGGGCGGGTATCCTGGGGGGCGCGTACTCTGGAGGGCAGCGACCAGCAGGCCTCGGAGTGGAAGTATGTTCCCGTGCGCCGGGTGGCCTTGTTCATCGAAGAAAGCCTGTACCGGGGCACCCAGTGGGTGGTGTTTGAACCCAACGATGAATCCCTGTGGGCGCAGATTCGCCTGAACGTGGGCGCGTTTATGCAGAGCCTGTTCCGGGAAGGCGCCTTTCAGGGGAAAACCCCCCGGGAAGCCTACCTGGTCAAATGCGATAAAGAGACCACCACCCAGGATGACATCAACCGGGGAATCGTGAACATTCTGGTGGGATTTGCCCCGTTGAAGCCTGCCGAATTTGTGATCCTCAAGATCCAGCAACTGGCCGGGCAAATTCAAACCTAACCGGATAACAGGGAGAGTAACCTCATGGCACAGTTCACCGTGAATGCGGGGCGGTTAGACCCGTACAAAAATTACAAGTTTCGCATCAAGTGGGATGGGCGGTATGTGGCCGGCGTGAGCAAAGTCGGCGCCCTGAAACGCACCACCGAGGTGGTGGAGCACCGCAATGGGGGCGATCCCAGCACGGTGCTGAAATCCCCCGGCCAGACCAAATTCGAGGCCATTACCCTGGAACGGGGAGTTACCCACGATACCGAATTCGAGAAGTGGGCCAACAAGGTGTGGAATTTCGGCTCCGGTCTGGGGTCGGAAGTCTCGCTGAAGGATTTTCGCAAGGATCTCATTATTGAGATGTACAACGAGGCAGGACAACTGGTGATCGCCTACAAGGTATATCGCTGCTGGGTTTCCGAATTCCAGGCCCTGCCGGAACTGGACGCCAGCG
This sequence comes from uncultured Calditrichaceae bacterium, assembly GCA_964416895.1. Classification (GTDB taxonomy): domain Bacteria; phylum Calditrichota; class Calditrichia; order RBG-13-44-9; family J075; genus CAYQGB01. The sequence goes on along the minus strand of CAYQGB010000010.1, from coordinate 27,799 downwards.
CCAACGCGGTGGCCATTCAAACCATGACCATTCAGAATGAAGGCTGGGAGCGGGATTACGACGTAACCGAGCCGGAAGAGCCTTCTTTCACCGAACCGGAATAAGAGGGATACCGTGACCGGATTATCGGATCGGCAACTGCTGTATATCTGGGAGGTGGGGAAGGGGCATGCCCCGTTAATGAAAGCTCTGATCATTCTCTCCACCGCCCTGCCGGATGAGCCGTGGGAGGCGCTGGCGCAGCTTCCCCTCGGTCGGCGGGATGCCCGGCTGTTCCGAATTCGGGAAGCCACTTTCGGGCAGGCCATGTCCTGTGTGGTGAAGTGCCCCAATTGCCTGAATACGCTGGAGTTTTCCCTGACCCGGGAGGCCCTGGTGCCGGATGAAACGGAGGTTCCCGAAGCGCTTCCCCTTCGCACCCGATTCAAGGGGTACGCCATCGACTATCGCCTGCCCAACAGTGAGGATATGGCCGCCCTGATTCGGCTTAACACTCCGGAGGAGATGGAAACCCGCCTTTTGCAGCGCTGCCTGTTGAGCGTGAAAAAAGGCCGACGGCGCCTGGAATCGGAGGAAATTCCCCCATCCCTCCGAAGTGAACTGGTGGAACACATCTGCAATGCCGATCCCCTGGCAAAAGTGGAACTGCACCTGGAATGCCGGGAGTGCGGCCATCGCTGGACGACGCCTTTTGATATTATCCATTATTTTTGGGAAGAGATTGCCCATCACGCCCGGGGGCTGCTGGAACAGATCCACGCCCTGGCCCGGGCCTACGGCTGGGGGGAGGAGGAAATCCTGCGCCTGAGTCCCCACCGGCGGAATACCTATCTGGAGATGATTTACGGATGAGCACCGGATTAATTCAATTAGTGGAGCGGCATCGAGGGGCGGAAACGCCGGTTCGGCCGCGCCATGAGCCTCTGTTTGCCATGAGCAGTCGGGGAATCCCCGGGGACGTTCCTCCCCTGGAAAGGGAATCGATTCCGGAAATGGAACCCCCCCCGGCCACCGATGCCACCGGTGTGCGGGCGACCTCCTCTGCGGAAGAGGAATTTCCCCTTCCTCCCCCGCCGGGAATCCCCGGGAAAGCCGGGGCGGCTCCCGATTCTCCGGCAGGCATGCCCCAGAGGGGAGCGCCCCCGGAACCGCAAGCCTCCGTTGCCTCCGGTCGGGTTTCCGAGGGAAGGAGAACTCCGGAGCGTTCGCCGGAAGGCTCCGTTCCTCCTCCGGATTGGCCGGAACAACCGGGCCTCGAGGCTCCCACCCCCGGCCGGCCGCCGGTTTCTCCTGTATCTGAAAAATCCGGGACAACGCCCAATCCCGGTATTCAGCCCGGAATATTTTCCGGGCAGGGGGCGTTGCCGGGGCCGGAAAAACAAGACTCGATTTCCCCCCACTCCTCCCATCCACCCGGAGGCGAACTTCCGGAAAGCGCCGGTTCATCGGGCATCTCTGCCGCCGGCTCCCCGGTGGCGGTTCCTTCTGCGGGAGAATTTGAGCCTACCGGGGAGGGAAGACCTTCTAAAGTGTCTCCGATTCGTCCTCCGGAGCGGTTCAGTCCCCCCGGGGATTCTGTCTCCGGGATCCCGGATACCGCCGGGAGGCTTTCCCGGGAGCCGGCATCCCCCGGAGTACAGATTTCCATCGGGCGCATTGAGGTGCGGCTGATCGCTCCTCCGGCATCTCCGCCTCCCTCGCGGCGCGCCGCTGCTCCGGCCATTCCGGTATCTCTGGAAGATTATCTGAAGTCTCGACAGGGAGGGTCGTGATGAGCAATTTTCTGGCCGTGGCCACGGTTACCGCCGCCATCAGCGAACTGCTTCGCCCCCCGCTTCAGGCCGATGTTACCGGCGCGGATGTGGTGTTCGGCCGCCCCATCGATCCGGCCGCCCACACCTCCGGTTCCCCGGAGGTGCGCCTGTACCTCTATCACAGCACGATAGACCCGGCCCTGACCAACCGCGATCTGCCGGTGCGCAACTCCCGGGGCCGAAGGCTCCACCGCCCGCACACGGCTCTGTCCCTGCATTATATCCTGACCTTTTACGGCGACGAATCCGATCTGGAACCCCAGCGGATGATGGGGAGCGTGGTGCGAACCCTGGAGGCCACCCCGGTGCTGACCCGGCAGATGATCGAAGCCACCATCGCCGATCCTCTGTTCAGTTATCTGGCGACTTCGGATCTGGCGCAGGCGGTGGAGACGGTCAAGATTACCTCCCAATCGGCCTCGCTGGAAGAGCTTTCCAAACTGTGGTCGATCTTTTTTCAGGTACCCTATACCCTGGCGCTGCTGTATCAGGCCAGCGCGGTGATTATCGAAAGCCAAATGTCCGCCGAATCGGGCCTGCCGGTACGGGAGCGCAACCTGTATGTGGTGCCCTTCCGCCAGCCGGTCATCGACCGGGTTCTCTCCCGCACCGGTGTGGATGAGCCGGTTCGGGCCAATCAGCCCATTTTGTGGAACCACATCCTGGTGCTGGCGGGAAAACGGTTGCGAGGAGAAGTCACCCGGGTGCGGGTGGGTGGGGTGGAGGTGGCTCCCTCCCGTGTGGGGGATGAGGGGATCGAACTTCCCCTGACCTCCCCGCCGTTTCCGGCGGAAGGGTTGCCCGCGGGAGTGGTGGCGGCGCAGGTGGTGCAATTGCGCAACATGGGTACGCCTGCCGTACCCCATCGGGGAGAAGAATCCAATGTGGCGGCGTTTGTTCTGCGGCCCAATATTCTCAATATTGCGGTCGCCAATGTGCAGGGCGGGGGGAACACCCGTTCGGGGGATATTACCCTGACGGTGGAACCGCACATTTTTCCCCGCCAGCGGCTGCGGCTGCTCCTGAATCAGAAAGGCGTTGCCGATCCCCGGGCCTATTCCTTTCCCGTATCCCCGCCGCAGAATCCCACCAATTCCCTCACCGTTTCGGTGGAAAACGTGGCCGCGGGGAGCTACCTGGTACGGCTTCAGGTGGATGGAGCGGAAAGCCCCCTGATCATCGACGATGACCCCACCAGCCCCACGTTCAATCAGTACATCGGCCCGGAGGTGACCCTGCCATGAACAGGACCGGGCAAATCGACTGGTATCAGGCCAACCAGCAGTATCTGTTGAAGGCTCTGGAAGTGCTGCGTCGGCGGTTGTTGCTGTACGAGGCCCGCCGGAGCGCCGAAGCGGTGGAGGCTTCCCCGCTGCATCAGGCGCAGCAGGAACTGGAGCGCGTCCGCCGGGAGATGCCCGGTCCACCGGCGCTGGAAACCCTGGCGAAACGGTTCGGCCTGATTCCCTTTGAGCAGGATATTCTCCTGCTCTGCGCCGCAGCGGAAATGGATTTCGGGTTTACCGATCTGTTTGCCCGGATTCAGCCCTCCCCGGCCGGAGAGGCGCCCACCTTTTCCCTGGCCCTGGCGATTCTGGATGAGCCCCAGTGGAACAGCATGTTGCCCACCGCCCCTTTGCGGTACTGGCGCATGGTGGAGGTCACCGGCGCCGGCCTGACCGGTTCTCCGCTCCGGCTGGATGAACGCATTCTCCATTTTTTGACCGGCCTCCAGCATCTGGATGAGCGGCTAACCGGATTTATCTACCCCATGCGGGAAGGTAACAATCTACTGGTTCCTTCCCACCGTGCCCTGGCCGAACAGATCGCCGGGCACTGGCATCAGGCGGATAAATCCCGGGCCTGGCCGGTCATTCAGTTGACCGGAAGGCATCGCACCACCATGCGGGCGATTGTTCGGGAAGCCTGCGCCGGCCTGGGGATGGGGCTGTATCACCTGCCGGTGGAAAATTTGCCCACCCAGCCGGGGGAACTGAACGGCCTGTTGCGGCTGTGGGAGCGGGAATCGATTTTGAGCGGGGCTGCCCTGCTGGTGGAATGCCCGCCGGAGATGGGGCCGGAATCGGAGATGGCCGCCCGCCTGCAACTGTTGATGGAACACACCGGAGGCCCCCTGCTGCTGACCGCCCTTCAGCCTCTGCCTCCGGTGGATCGCCCCTGTCTGCGCCTGGAGGTGGGGGCGCCCGATGCCCGGGAGCAATGGGACCTCTGGAAGCATCTGGTTCCCGGGGCGAACGGAGACCTGGAGAGCCTGACCACGCAGTTTCACCTGGAGCCGGAAGAAATTCACACCGCGGCGCACCAGGCGCTGGCGATGCGCCCTTTCCCGACCCCGGACGATGCCACCGTGCCCGGCGTTCATCCGGGAGGAGCGCTGTGGGAAGCCTGCAAGCAGATTGCCCGGCCGCGCCTGGACGATCTGGCTCAGCGGGTGATCTCCCGCGCCACATGGGAGGATCTGGTGCTTCCTCCCATGCAGCAGCAAATCTTAGAGGAAATCACCCTCCATCTGCGCCACCGCCACCGGGTGTATGAGCAGGGGGGATTTGCGGAAAAGAATCATCGCGGGTTGGGCATCAGCGCTCTGTTTGCCGGCCCCAGTGGTACCGGCAAGACCCTGGCGGCGGAAGTCATCGCCAATGAACTGGGGCTGGATTTGTATCGCATCGATCTGTCTTCGGTGGTGAGCAAGTATATCGGGGAGACGGAGAAAAATCTCCGCCGGGTGTTCGACGCCGCCGAATCCGGGGGCGCGGTGCTGCTGTTCGACGAAGCCGATGCCCTGTTCGGAAAACGCACCGAAGTTAAGGATAGCCACGACCGTTATGCCAATATCGAAGTCAGCTATCTGTTGCAGCGGATGGAGGCTTACCGGGGCCTGGCCATCCTGACCACCAATTTGAAGGATGCCCTGGATCCCGCCTTTCTCCGGCGCATTCGGTTTGTGGTGCAGTTTCCTTTTCCCGATGAGGCCCTCCGGGTGGAAATATGGAAGCGCATCTTTCCCCCGCAAACCCGGGTGGAAGGGCTGGATATGCACAAATTAGCCCGCCTGCCCCTCACCGGGGGCAACATCCACAATATCGCCCTGAAGGCGGCCTTCTTTGCTGCCGGGGAAGACCGGCCGGTGCAAATGCGGCATATCCGCCGGGGAGTGGAAAGCGAATTCGCAAAATTGGAGAAGGTATTGCCCAAATCGGAATTGGAAGGATGGACATGAAACCCGGTGCCATACAGATTACCATTGATGCCATTGTGATCCACAGTCCTTGGCCGGTGGATACCCTTCAGGTGAAAGCGGCGGTGCTTCAGGAACTGACCCGGCTGATGGAAGCCGGAAACCTCGCCGGGATGGATGCGAAGTCCCGGCATCTGGAAAGGGCCGATGGGGGAGTGCGATCACTTCCCCGGCAGGCGACCCCGGCGCAATTGGGCGCCCATATCGCCCGCTCGGTGTACGAGAGTATTTCCGGCGCCGGTGTTCCGGAAACTTCTACCCCCACAACCGAAACCGGAGCCAATCGACCATGACCACGTTTCCCCGTTCACCCCGACTGCTCAAAGGCGCCCTGGTGGGCATCGACCCCTTCAATCCCATCGCCAGCGTGATTGTGTTCCAGTACAACCCGGCCACGGTCACCCGGAATCTGGAAGCCCAGATGGTTCAGGAAGGGGGGGATCGCACGGAGGTGTTGCGGCTGAAGGGGGCGCCCCGGGAAACCATTTCCCTGGAAGTGGAGATCGACGCCACCGATCAACTGGAAAAGGGGGAGTCGAAAGCGGTGGACATGGGCATTTACCCGCAGCTATCGGCGCTGGAAATGCTCATCTATCCCAAGAGCCTGCTGGTGGGGATCAACACCGCCCTTCTGGCCACGGGCACCATGGAGGTGATTTCTCCGGAAGCCCCGTTCACCCTGTTTATCTGGGGAGCCAAACGGGTGTTGCCGGTGCAGTTGAACAGTTTCAGCATCACCGAGGAAGCCCATGACGTGAACTTAAATCCCATCCGGGCAAAGGTCTCCCTCCAGTTGCGGGTATTAACCTATGACGACTTTCCGGTGACCCATCCCGGTTATGCCACTTTCCTGGCCCATCAGGTGGTCAAGGAGACCATGGCCGCCATCGGCAGCGTGAACAATCTCAGCGCCGTGGTGGGCGGGAATATCGATTTGTTATGAGGAGGAAAACCCATGTTCGATTCCACCAGTCGTTATGTGACCCTGCCCACGGCGGAATTCACCCTTCCGGATGGGCGGGTGGTGGTGTACAAACGCCGCCGATTCCTGCCCCGGGGGGAAGCCATGCCGGTTCTGGCGGAAGTCTCCGTGGCCGAGGAGGAGCGCCTGGATCACATCACCGCCCGGTTTTTGGGCGATCCCCGGCAGTTCTGGCGCATCTGTGACGCCAACAATGCCATGAATCCGGTGGAATTGACCGCCGCCCCCGGAGGGGTGCTGCGGGTTCCCATTCCCCAGATCTAACCCTTCCGAGGGAGAAACATGAGTTTTTTGGGCGTACATCTCAACTTGCTGATCGGCTCCACCGTACCGGTGCCCGCGCCGCCGTCGCTCACCCAGGCCCTGGAAAGCGTGGAAGTCACCCACAGCGATGATCGGCGCTCCGGATTTCAGATCACCTTTCAGGCCGGGCGTTCCGGTCCCGCCGGGGCGATGGATTATCCCCTGTTGAGCGATCCTCTGGTCAGGCCCTGCAACCGGGTGGTCCTCACCGTGACCTTGAACGGGATGCCCCAGGTGCTGATGGATGGGATCATCGCCCATCAGCAACTGGTGCCGGGAGATCAGCCGGGCAGCACCCGAATGGTGATCACCGGGGAAGATGTCAGCGTGATGCTGGATCGGGAGGAAAAACCGGTGGAGCATCCCGCCCAGGATGAGACCATGATTGCCCTGAAGATCATTGCCGGATACGCGCAGTTCGGCCTCATCCCCATGGTGATCCCCCCGCCCACGATCGATCCGCCTCTGCCCACCGAGCGCATCCCCGTGCAGCGGGCCACGGATCTGGAATATCTGCAGGAGATGGCCGAACGCTACGGATATGTCTTTTATATCACTCCGGGGCCGGCTCCCCTGACCAACACGGCGTACTGGGGCCCGCCGGTGCGGGTGGGCGTTCCTCAGCCGGCCCTGTCGGTCAATCTGGGGCCGGTAACCAACGTGACTTCCATAAACTTCCGGAACGATGCGGCTCAGGCTACCCGTTACCGGGCGCGTATTCAGGATCCCCGCACCAATCGGGATATGCCGGTGGAGGCGGTGAGTAGCCTGCGCCCGCCCCTGAGCAGCCAACCGGCGGTCACCACCGCCACCTGCGGGCGCATTCGGCAATTGCCCAATCCTGCCGGGTTGAATGCCGTGCAGGCCTTCGCCCGGGTGCAGGGCCAGACGGATAAATCCGCCGATGTGGTCACCGCCACCGGGGAAGTGGATACCCTCCACTACGGCCATCTGTTAAAACCCCGGGGGCTGGTGGGGCTGCGGGGCGTGGGATTGACCTACGACGGTTTTTACTATGTTCAGCAGGTGACCTATCGTCTGGAGAGAGGCGAATTCAAGCAGAGTTTTACCCTGAAACGAGAGGGGGTGGGCACGACCACCCCGGTGGTGATTCCATGAAACAGTTCTTCGGCAAATATCGGGGGAAGGTGGAAAATAACCTCGATCCCCTGCAGATCGGGCGGATTCAGGTGAGCGTGCCGGCGGTGCTGGGGGAGGGGCGGTTGAGCTGGGCCATGCCCTGCGTGCCCTACGCCGGATCGGGGGTGGGCTTCTTCATGATCCCCCCGGTGGGCGCCAATGTGTGGGTGGAGTTTGAAGGGGGGAACCCGGATTATCCCATCTGGACCGGCTGTTTCTGGGGAACCGGGGAGGTGCCCGCTTCTCCGGCGGTTGCGGAAATCAAAATCATCAAGACCGATGCCATCACCCTGTCCCTCAGCGAATTGCCCGGCGCAGGAGGGTTTACCCTGGAGGTGAATCCGCCGATAGCCACGCCGGGAATCAAAATTACCGCCAATGCTACCGGGGTGGAAATTTCCAACGGCATCGCCAAAGTGAAACTCACTCAGGCCATGGTCTCTGTTAACGATGGCGCTCTGGAGGTCATGTAATGTCCGGCTTTCTGCTCAACACCGGTTCCACCCTTTTGTGCCCCCATGCCGGGCAGGTATCCATCATTACCACCAATGTGCGGGTAAAAGTGGATGGACAACCGGCGGTGACCTTTTCGGATACCTATCTGGTGAGCGGGTGTCCGTTTACAATCCCTCCCTCGAAACCGCAACCCTGTGTGAAGGTGCAGTGGCTGGTGCCGGCCACCCGGGTGCGGGTGGGGGGGCAGCCGGTGCTGTTGCAGTCCAGTTCCGGGCTTTGTCAGAGTGCGGAGCAGATTCCCCAGGGACCGCCCAACGTGGTCATGACCCAGGTACGCGTGAAAGGTACATAATGCAGATTGAATATCCCTTTCGACTGAATCGGCAGGGGCGCACCGCCACTACCGACGATGCCGATCACATCCGGGATCTGATTGAGCAGGTGCTGTTCACCGCTCCCGGGGAGCGGGTCAATCGCCCGGATTTCGGCAGCGGGTTAATGCAGATGGTGTTTGCCCCCAACAGCGACGAGCTGGCGACGGCCACTCAGTTTCTGGTGCAAAGCGCCCTGCAGCAGTGGCTGGGAGACCTGATCCAGGTGGAGCAGGTGGAGGTGACCGCAGAAGAGGCCACCCTGCGCATTGTGGTGCAATATCGGGTCAATCGCACCCAGGAGCGCCGGGTGAATCGCTTTGTACGGGAGGTGTGATGTTCTTGATTCTGGATACTGGATGCTGGATACTGGATGCTGGATACTGGATGCTGGCCTGCCCCGGCCGCAGGTCGGGGTTGGAGCGTAGCGGAAATCCCGACGCAGTCGGGAATGCTGGCCTGCCCCGGCCATCGGTCGGGGATACTGGATACTCGATACTGGATGCTGGCTTGCGTGAAACGTGATCCGTGAAACGTGATGGGATTGTCATTCTGAGGGGTGCCGCCGGGGAAGTACCGACTTTACGTTAAAAGTTGCGGTCTCAGAAACACCGACGTCATTCGCAGGAATACTCTCAAGGCGGCAGCCCGAAGAATCCCATGGAGACTTTTCTCCCATCCGGCCGGGATCAGAGTGACAACAATCAATGGTACAATTAATGTTTCAAAGAGCATTAGCCTTTTTTGATGGGGGAGCAAAAAACGCAAAACCAATGACTTAGTGCCTTTGCGATGAAAAATAATCAATAGTGCAGGGAATGAAGTTGCAATACTTTTGTCACAACAAGCACCGGCGGGTGGCGGTGGCGGCTCATCCCACCCTCAACGGCATCGACTACCTGGAGGTGCTGGATCGTCAGGCGCCGGAGGGCAGTCCCCGCCAGCAAACCCTGCTGGTGCGCTGCCTGAAAGAGGTGCCCGGCCTCACCGCCACCAACGTGCGAATAGAGGGCGGCGTACGGGTTTCTCCGGTACGGGTGACCTGGGCCTTTCGGGCGGATGCCATCCCCGCCGATCGGTTGACCCCCGCCGAGCAGGCCTATTTTGCCGGTCTGCCTCAGCCGGAGCGCCTTCTGGTGGTGCGCACGGATGCTCCGGGAGATTACTCCCCCTATCGTCTGCTGCTGGTGCGCTCCGCCGCCGATGATGCTCCCCCGGAAGACTTTGATCCTCAACTGCGGGAAGTGGAATTTTCCTTCAAGGTGGAGTGCCCCGATGAATTTGACTGTCGGGAAGAACAGGTCTGCCCGCCGGAGCCTCTCTCCGGGCCGCCGATCAACTATCTGGCCAAAGATTACAGCAGCTTTCGCCGGCTTATGCTGGATCGCCTCAGCGCGGTGATGCCCGACTGGCAGGAGCGCAACCCCGCCGACGTGGGCATCGCCCTGGTGGAGGTGCTGGCCTACGCCGCCGACCACCTGAGCTACTATCAGGATGCGGTGGCCACGGAAGCCTATCTGGGCACCGCCCGCCGGAGGGTTTCTCTCCGCCGTCATGCCCGGCTGCTGGATTATCGCCTTCACGAAGGCTGCAACGCCCGGGCCTGGGTGACCCTGCAGGTGGACGGCGCCGGAGACGGCCTGCGCCTGAAGCGACACGATCCCGCCGGCGGTCACCGCACCCGCTTTCTTACCCGCACCGGGGAGCCGCGGGTTATTCATCCGGATGATCTGGAAAAAGCCCGGCAAGAATGGCGCCCACTGGTGTTTGAGCCACTGCACGACCTCACCCTGTATCAGGCCCATAATCGCATCGCGTTTTACACCTGGGGCGATGACCGGTGTTGTTTGCCCCGGGGAGCCACCCGCGCCACCCTGAAAGATGACCCGGCGAACCGCCTGCGGCTACGACCGGGAGACGTTCTGATCATTGAAGAACAGCGGGGGCCGGAAACCGGCCTGGAAGCGGATGCCGATCCTGCCCATCGTCAGGCGGTGCGCCTGGTGGAGGTGAAGCCGGAAGCCACCCTGGTGCCGGATGGTGACGGGGAACGGCTCCCCGGCGATCTGCTCACCGATCCCCTCACCGGGCAGGCCGTTGTGGAAATTCGCTGGCATCGGGAGGATGCCCTGACCTTTCCCCTGTGCCTTTCCGAAGTGGTGGGAGGGGAACTGAAAGAAAATATCAGCGTGGCGCTGGGCAATGTGGTGCTGGCGGATCATGGCCTCACTCTGGAGCATCAGCCGCTGCAACCGGAAACGGTTCCCGAAACCGGAACCTATCGCCCTGAACTGGCTCACAGGGACATTACCCACCGGATTCCCTATCGGCACAAGGAGGCTGGAAAGCAACCCGCCGGTGAACAGTTGATTCAAGAGCCGCGAGAGGCGCTGCCGGCGGTGGAACTTGTGGAAGACACCCATCGCTGGAATGCGGTCGGGGATCTGCTGAGCAGCAGCCGCTTTGCCCGCGATGTTGTGGTGGAGATGGGGGATGACCGCAGGGCCTTGTTGCGCTTTGGCGATGGGTTGCTGGGAAGGGCGCCTGTGCCGGGAACCCGATTCCTGGCCACCTATCGGGTGGGCAACGGGGAAGCCGGGAACGTGGGCGCGGAGGCGATTTATCATGTGGTGACGCCCCTGGCCGGCATCGTGGGGGTGCGCAATCCCCTTCCGGCAACCGGAGGCGTGGAACCGGAGGCACCGGAGCAGGGGCGGCTGTATGCCCCGTATGCCTTTCGCCGGCAGCAACGGGCGGTTACGGAAGCGGATTACGCCCGGATGTGTCAGGATCACCCGGAAGTGCAAAAAGCGGTGGCCCGGTTCCGCTGGACCGGTAGCTGGTACACCGTGTTTATTACCGTGGATCGCCGGGGTGGGCTGCCCGTGGATGGGGCGTTCGAGGGGGAACTGGTGCAGTTTCTGGAACGCTTTCGCCTGGCCGGCCACGACCTGGAAATCGAGCCACCCCGATTTGTCCCTCTGGATGTTGTGCTTACCGTATGTGTGGCCCCCGGGCATCTCCGCAGCGAGGTTAAACGGGAACTGCTGCAGGTGTTCAGCAATCGGGATCTGCCCGGCGCACGCCGGGGCTTCTTTCATCCGGACAATTTCACCTTCGGACAGCCGGTGTATCTCAGTCAGATTGTGGCCGCAGCCATGCAGGTGCCGGGAGTGGCCTGGGTGGATACCGACGACACCCCGCCCTCAGTGAACCGCTTTCGCCGCCGGGGAGAGCCTTCCCGGGGGGAAGTGCAGGCCGGGCGCATCGAGATGCATCCCCTGGAAATCGCCCGGGTGGACAACGATCCCAACCGTCCCGAAAACGGGCGCATTGATTTTGTGATGAAAGGAGAGTTATGAGCCGTTCTCCCCGGGAACCTTCGCCGGATTCCTGCGGCTGCTGCCAGAGCGGCCCGGAGGAACCAAAGCGCTACAACCGCCCCGGACTGTCGGCGATTTCCTATCGGGTGGGCACCCATCCCATTTTTCGGCGGCGCATGCTGGATCGCCTCCACCGGCAAAGCCTTCCCGACGGGCCGCATCAGGGCGCCCGCCCTCTGTCGGCGCTGACCACCCGCACCGCCGATGATCCCGGCATCGCCCTGATCGACGCCTGGTCAACGGTGCTGGATGTGCTGACCTTTTATCAGGAACGCATTGCCAACGAGGGCTACCTGCGCACGGCCACGGAGCGGCGCTCGGTGCTGGAACTGGCCCGAACCATCGGCTATGAACTGCGCCCGGGAGTGGCCGCCGGGACCTTCCTGGCCTTCACCGTGGAAAGTGTGCCGGGAATGCCCCCCGGGGCGTTCATCCCCCGGGGCACTCAGGTGAAGAGCCTTCCGGCAAAGGGCAAACTGCCCCAGACCTTCGAGACCATGACCGATTTTGAAGCCCGGGTGGAGTGGAACCAACTGCTTCCCCGCCTGACCCGCCCCCAGGATGTGGTCATCGCTCCTGCGGGAACCGGCGAGGGCGAAGACCGGCTTTACCTGATCGACACCCAGGGCTTTCTTCCCGAAGATACGCCCACCCTTCCGGTCGATGACCTCTATCGGCTGAATCCCCAAACGGTGATCGAAGAAGGCGTCACCGCCGTGCGAGCCGTGCCCGTGCACCATCTGTGCTTTCAGGGGATGGGATTGAACCTGGAGGTGGGACAAATTCTGCTGCTGGTGGGGCAAAAATCCGACGGCTCTCTGAAGGTTCTGCCCCGGATGATTCAGGAAGTGGAAGAACTGCCCCAACAGGAGATTACCCGAATCAATTTTGAGGTGTTGCCCCCTCAGCCCCCGGCATTCGTGTTCCCGACCCTTCAATTTCAGGTGGTTCCCTTTGTGCAGGTGGCCTTTGGGGGAATTCAGGTGCAGCAGTCGGTGCTGCAACAAAACTGGCGGGAGCGGGATTTTCAGGCGTTTCTGCTGATCAATCGCTGGAATGAGATGCGGCTGCTGGAACACCTTTCCCGTCCGCCCCAACCGGTAACCACCGCCGCTCAGCAGGGGGTGTTTGCCTTTCGGGAAAAAATGGGCTTTTTCGGCCACAACGCCCCGCTCTATTCCAGTCTGCCCAAAAAAGACAATTTGCAGGGCGATCCCTATCCCCACAACTGGGATAATCCCGACTGGGAAATCTGGAAAGATCCTTTATTGGTGAATCCGAAAAATCCCACCGAGACTTTTTACTACACCGCCGCGGATGTGTATCTGGAGCGGGTGGTTTCGGAGGTGCTTCCCGGTAGCTGGGTGCTGTTCAAACCGGAATCCGGGGATGTGGCCATATATCGGGTGGAGGCGGTGAGGGAGGTCTCCCGCACCGGATTCGGTATCAGCGGAAAGGTCACCGGGTTAACCCTGGCCCGACCGGAGGCCACGGCTACTCTGGAGGATAACTGTACCGATAAACCGTCCCGTTTCAAGGTGCGCACCTCCACCGCTTATGTGACCAGCGAAGCGCTGGAACTGGCCCGGTTGCCCATCGAAACTCCCGTGCCGGCCGGAGCCGGTCATCTGATGCTGGATGGCCTGGTGCCGGGGTTGCAGCCGGGGCAGCCGGTGATCATCGAGGGTGAGTTGCAGGATACACCCGGAGTGGTGGAACAGGAAGCGGCGTTTATTAAAGACGTTGTTCATGCCCGGGGATACACCACCCTTTTCTTTGAGAAGGGATTGCAACACAGCTACGTGCGAAGCACCCTCACCGTGCGGGCAAATGTGGTGGAGGCCACCCACGGCGAGACCGTCACCGAAGTGTTGGGTAGCGGGGACAACTCCCGGCCCAACCAGCGGTTTGAGCTGCGCAAGCCCCCCCTGACCTATGTTTCCGCGGCCACTCCCACGGGAACCCGGAGCAGCCTGACCCTGCGGGTGGACGGGATCGAATGGGAAGAGGCGCCTTCGCTGTTCGGGCTGGCTCCCGAGGATTCCCGGTACATCGTTCGCATCGACGATGATGGCAAAACCTTCCTCACCGCCGGCGACGGCCACAGCGGGGCCCGCCTGCCCACCGGCACCGAGAATGTGATCGCCACCTATCGCAGCGGCATCGGCCCCGATGGGGAGGTGGAGGCCGACAGCCTCACCCTCCTGCAAACTCGCCCCCACGGGGTTCGGGAGGTGACCAACCCCCTCCCGGCATCAGGAGCGGCGCCTCCGGAATCCCGCGACGACGCCCGGCAGAATGCCCCCCTTACCGTGCTTACCCTGGATCGGATCGTCTCCCTGCGGGATTTTCAGGATTTTGCTCGCGCGTTTGCCGGAATCGGAAAAGCGCAGGCGCGGCTGCTGTGGAACGGGGAGACCCGCCTGGTGCACGTGACCGTGGGAAGCGCCACCGGCAAGGAGATCGACCGGGGGTCGGCGCTGTATCGCAATTTAGTCGCCGCCATCGACCGGGTGCGGGATCCTTTTCAGCCGGTGCGGGTGGATAGCTTTCAACTGCTCTACTTTCATCTGGATGTGGGGATCAAGCGGGATCCTCGATTCCGGGAGGAAGAGGTTTTCGCGGCCGTAGAGGCGGCTTTGCAGGAGGAATTTCGATTTGAGAAGCGGCAGTTTGGTCAGCCGGTCACCGCGGCGGAGATCGCCGCCATCGTTCAGGGGGTGGACGGGGTGATTGCCGGCGATCTGAACCGGCTCTACCGGGTGACCGATCCCGCCGGGCCGGCGCAGAGTGTTCCCCCGGCGGTGCTCACCGCCGATGCCGCCCATTTTGAGGACGGCGAATTCCATCCCGCCCAGCTCCTGTTGCTCAATCCCGCCGGAATCATCCTGCGCAAAATGGAGGACGCCTGATGAGCACCACTACCGGGGAACGGCTGTATCACCTGCTCCCGGCGATCTACCGCATCCGGGATGCGGAGCAGGGGGAACCCCTCCGGGCGCTGCTGGCCATTCTGGAAGGCGAACTGGTTGCCCTGGAGCAGGACATCGCCGGGTTGTATGATGACTGGTTCATCGAGACCTGTGCGGAGTGGGTGGTGCCGTATCTGGCCGATTTGCTGGGGGTGCGCAACCTGCACAATCTCAATCCGGAGGTGTTCACCCTGCGCCCGTATGTGGCCAACACCCTGGCCTATCGGCGGCGCAAGGGCACCGCGGCCATGCTGGAACAACTGGCCCGGGATGTCACCGGCTGGCCGGCCCGGGCGGTGGAATACTTCCAGTTGCTCGGGACTACCCAGCATCTCAATCATCTGCGGATGCTTCCCGGGCGTACCCCGGATTTGCGGGAAATGGATGCCCTGGAACGCCTGGGGGGAGCGTTTGAAAACACTCCTCACACCGCCGGGGTGCGACGGATCGCTACCGGCTGGGGGCGATACAACATCCCCAACGTGGGGTTGTTCGTGTGGCGCATTCAGGAATACACCTTGAGGGAAACCATTGCTCGCCCGGTGGAGGCTCCCTCTGACGGGCGCTACTTTATCCATCCCGTGGGGATTGACGCCCCGCTGTTCAATACTCCTCAGACCGAGCGGGAAATCACCCACATTGCCGGGGAAGCCAATGTGCCTGCCCCCCTGCGGCGCCTGCCGCTGTATGCGGAATTAGAGGCCTATCGGCAGGCGATTGCGGAAGGGCAGGAAGGGGAGTTTGTTCCGGTCTATTTCGGCGACAATCCCGTATTCCGCATTTTTGTGAATGAAGACGAGGCGCCCATTCCCCCGGCGGAAGTGCTCATCGCCGATTTAAGCGATCCCCTCCATCCGGTTCCCGATGGCTGGCCTCGCCCTCCCACCACCCGCAGCTATCGCCGTTCCGATGGCGTGACGGTGGATCTTCCCATTCGGGTGGCGGTGGATCCGGTGCTGGGCCGTATCGCCTTTCCCGCGGGAACGGTGCCGGATCAGGTGCGGGTTACCGCGGCCCGGGGGTTCAGCGGGGATGTGGGGGGCGGCCCCTACGATCGGCGGGATTCGGTTGCGCGATGGCTGGATGCGAAAGATCGCCCGGTCACCTGGCAGATGGGGGTGACCAAAGACCCCCGGACGCTGGCTTCCGCTCCGGACCCCGCTCAACTGGTCACCACCCTGAGCGAGGCGGTGGAGGCATGGAATATTCACGTGCAAAGCCATCCGGATGCCTTTGGGGTGATTGCGGTGATGGACAACCGCACGTATGAGGAAAATTTGACCGGCAGCCATGCCATTGAAATGCCCGGCGGAAGCAAGCTGGCCATCGTGGCCGCCGATTGGCCGGAAGTGGAGGTTCCCGGTATTCCCGGTCAAACCCGACGGGTGGTGGGGGATATAACCCCGGTGGAACGGCGGCCGCACCTGTTGGGGAACGTCTCCGCCCGGGGAATTGCCGCCCCCTCCGATTTTCCTCAGGGGGAGCTAATTCTGGATGGCCTGTTGATTGAAGGGCGGGTGTCGGTGCTGACCGGCAACCTGGAGCGGCTGCGAATTCATCATTGCACCCTGATTCCCGGAGAAGGGGGATTGGAGGCGCACAGTTCCATCTCCCGACAACGGCAGAATTCCCGGCTCCGGATCACCCTGTATCGGAGCATTTGCGGGAAGATCGAACTGGGAAAACAGATCCCCGGTCTGGAAGTGGAAGAGAGCCTGATCGACCGGGAGGGGGGAGTGTCCATTCTGGCCGGGGGAACTGCCGGGAAGATCGAAGGGAGCACGCTTCTGGGAAGCTGCCGCCTGGGCACCCTGGAGGCCGGCAACGCGATTTTTGCCGGTGAAGTGGCCGTGGAGCGCATCCAAACCGGGTGCGTGCGCTACAGTTATGTGCGGGAAACTTCCCGTACTCCCCGGCGGTTTCGCTGCCAGCCGGACCTGGCCCTGCAACGACGGGCCGGAGAACTGGGGATCGATTCGGCAGCTTCCCTGCCTCCGGAAGAAGCCCGGCGGATTTATTCCCGGCTGCGACCGGATTTTACCGCCCGCCGGTACGGCCATTACGGTTACGGGCAGTTGAGCAGGAGCGTGGCGGAGGAAATTCAAACCGGAGCGGAAGATGGCACCGAAATGGGGGTGTTTGGATTTTTGCAACAGCCGCATCGACTGGCCAATCTGCGGGTGAGCCTGGAAGAATACCTTCGAGTGGGACTGGAAGCGGGCATCTTTCTGGCGACATAGCGCAAAGGTGAGGAAAGATGAAAGATCAAAGTGTGAACCACCGCCAACGTGCGAGGAGAGCGTTATGAAAGGGGATTTTACCCGAACCACATTCCGTAAGCAGAATCATTATCGCAGCGTGCGCATGCAGCAGGGACGGGTGCAACTGGATGCCGACTGGAACGAACAGATGGATATCCAGGCCTACACCACCGAGATCACCCGCCGAGATACCATCGGCGCCTGCGGCACGCCCAAAAACGAAAACGGCTTCCACGTTCGGGTCACTCCCGACGGGCAGGAGCTGGTCATCCTTCCCGGGCGTTTCTACGTGGACGGGGTTCTGTGCGAGCTGGAAGCGCCCCCGGCCATCCCCATCGAGGAGTTTCCCGCCGGCCACCCCGATCGGGTGCGGCTGCCCCATTTGACCGCCGGCGATAAACCGTTGCAGGTGGATCAGTGGGTGTTCGTGGTTTCGCAGGAAGACGAAGCCGCCGGGAACCCGGGAACCCTGGTTCAGATCCACACTATTGATGAAGACACCGGGGAGGTTACCCTCAGCGACGATGTTTCCGGATATGCAGGGCAGACCGATCCCCGCCTGCGACCGGCCATCACCCATACCACCCAGCCGGATTTGCCGGGCCAGGCGCCTCTGAATCCGGTGGAAGGGCGCAACGATCTGGTGTATCTGGATGTGTGGAAGCGACACGTCACGGCGGTGGAAGATCCCCGGATTCGGGAAGTTGCCCTGGGCGGGCCGGATACCGCCACCCGGGTGCAGGTACTGGCCCAGGTGCGCATTCGGGAAGATGCGGGAGGAGATTCCTGTGAAGCGGATCTGGCCGACTGGCCGCCCCCATCCGGTACCGCCCGACTGAGCACCCGCCTGGAAACTACTGCTCCCACCGAAGACCTCTGCGATATTGTTTCCAACGGAGGGTACCGGGGATTGGAGAATCATCTCTATCGGGTGGAAATCCATCAGGGTGGGGGAATGGATACGGCCACCTTTAAATGGTCGCGGGACAACGGCTCGATAGTGTTCGGGATCGAGGAGTTTTTGCCCGGTTTGCCGGAGCAGATTCGCCTGGGGCATCCGGGGCGGGATGCCACCCGCTCCCTGGCCATCGGCGATTGGGTGGAAATCCTGGGCGATCAAACCGAACTGCGAGGGGAACCGGGGCTGCTGGTGCAGATTCAGGATCTGGATCGCAGTCAGGGAATTGTGACCCTCAGCGCCGATGTGTCCGCTTTTGCGGCCCAGGAGCATCCCCGGTTGCGCAAGTGGGATCAGGCCGGGGAGGCCATCCCGGTGAACGGGGGGGAGATCGAACTGGAAGACGGCATTCTGGTGGAATTCTCCGGCGACCGCTTTCGCACCGGCGACTACTGGGTGTTCGCCGCCCGCACCGCCACCCGGGAGATCGAATCCCTCACCGAAGCCCCGCCCCGGGGAATTCATCACCACTACTGCAAGCTGGCCCTGATCCACTGGCGGCAGGTGGCCCGGGGCTGGGACCCGGTGATTGACGATTGCCGGCCGCAATTTCCGGGGCTGGCGGAGATGTGCGCCGGGGATATCTGCTTTGACAACAGTGTATGCCGGTTGCCCGATGCGGATACCGTACAGGAGGCACTGGAAAGTTTATGCCGCCAGCGGGATTTACAGCATCATAACAAACATTTGCACGGGTGGGGGATCGTGTGCGGCCTGCAGGTGCACTGCGGCCCGGATGGAAAGGGAAATCTCCGGGAACAGGTCACCGTCAGAACCGGATATGCCATTGACTGCGAGGGGCGGGATATGGTGCTGGATCGGGATGAGGTGATCGAATTGATGTCCCGCATCCATGAGCACGACGATCAAAATCCCAAGGATCCCTTTCTGGATGAAAACGGCAATGGCGAGGTATGCCTGACCCTGGAGTTCGATGCCCGCACCCGGCACCGCATCGGCATCGACAAACTGCGCCCCTCGGATTTTCAGGTCAGCGAACTGCTGAAAGGTACCCTGCTGCTGAATTTTTATAATCACTGTCTCAAGCCGGTGGTAGAATTTCTTCAGGATGAGTTCACCCCCGGGCCGGAGGATACCGGTCTGGTCACCCCGCTTCAGAAGCGGCTGGTTACCTTCCTGAATCTGATGGTGCAACCGGTGCATCCCCAGGGGCGGTTTGTGTTTCTATCCCGGAAAGAGCACCTCATCCTGGAAGGGTTCTATAACCGGCTGCGGGCATTGCTGCAGAGCAAGACCTTCTGTGCCATGTTCGCCGGAGTCGATTTTCCGGATTATCCCTTTGAAAACAGCAACTTATCCACAATTTTCGGAAAGGGGTTTCACACCCGCCTGCGGCTGAATCCCGAGGGCACCCGGGCCTATACCGTGGGCGCGGGAAACAAGATTCACGTATTTGATCTGGCCGCCGGGGAGATGGTGGCGGAAGTGGAATTTCCCGGGGGCGAAGGCGCCGAGGTGCAGGATGTGGCCTTCTCCCCCGACGGGAGCCGTCTGTATGCCGTGGCGACTCTGGAGGATACCGACACGGTGTTCGCCGTGGCCGACATCGACGACCTTAACCACGTCTGGCGCCCGGTGCATGTGATGTGCGAAATCCGGCTGTTGTCCCTGGCGACCGCCCCCCGGGTGACTCCCAATCTGGTATATGCGGTGGGGCAGGGGAGTGGGTTGTATGTCTTCGATCCCGATAACATCCCCGTGGCTCCCACTCCCATGGTGCCCTTCAACGCCGTGGGGCACCTGATGATCACCGGGGAAGGGAACACGCCCTTTGCCTTCGCCACCGCCCGGTCGGATACCACGGTATCCGATGAATATCAGCGGGTGCTGCGGGTGAATCTGCCCGATGGCAGCAATCCCCAGGTGTTTGAATTGCAGGAAGGCGGCACCGCCCTCACCGGAGACGATGATTTTACGGTGGCCGTCGATCCGGGGAGAAATATCGGGAAGCTGTATGTGGTGGCCAATGCTCCCACCGGCGCGGGTCAGAAGCGGCTGCTGTTCTTCAACGACGCCCTCAGTCCCACTCCCGACGCTCCTGCGGGAGGTATCACGGTGGAAGATACCGACATCCGCCTGGCCTACCATGCCCCTAACGGATATCTCATCCTCAGTTTTGAGGACAGCTTCCGCCTGGGACTGGTGGATGTCGCCGGGGATTCCCTGGAGCCTGACTATCGGCATCCGGTGCAGATTGCCCCGGTTTCCCTGGTCAGTTCCCCCGGCACCGGTCAGGTGTACGCCCTGAATTTTGTGAGCAACACCATCAGCGCCATTCCGGAATCCTTTCTGTTGCCGGAAAATCAGGTGAATCTGGATGATCTGGTCAATTATCGCAACGAGGTCTTCGATGCTTATCGGGGGCTGGTGGGTGGGTTCCTGCAATATTTGAAGGATTGCTTTTGCGATCAGGTGCTGGTAAATTGCCCTCAGTGCGATGAGGACGACCGGATTTATCTCGCCTGTGTCAAGATTCGCGACGATCAGGTTTTTCAGGTGTGTAATTTTTCCAAACGCAAATATGTGAAGAGCTTTCCCACCATCGGGTACTGGCTTTCCGTGTTTCCGATCCTGCCCTTTTTGAAACTGGCTCTGGAACGGGTCTGTTGTGCGGTGTTGCCGGACATGTTTGCCAAACGCAATGGGAAAGGAATGAAATCCTCGAAATTCGGCTTCAATCTTCGGGGCCGGGATATTCGCCACAATATCAAATTTGCCCGGAGCGGCGGATTCAAGAATCAGATCCTGGAGAATCTGTTTCGCTTCCGCACCCTGGGAACGTTCGTGGGCGACTGGATAGGGGCCAGGCTCCGCAAGCCCACCGCCCCCAAACCTCC
The DNA here is from genome assembly GCA_964416895.1 of uncultured Calditrichaceae bacterium. Taxonomy (GTDB): domain Bacteria; phylum Calditrichota; class Calditrichia; order RBG-13-44-9; family J075; genus CAYQGB01. The sequence goes on along the minus strand of CAYQGB010000010.1, from coordinate 7,042 downwards.
CGGTCGGGTGGTAAAGCAGCGGGAGGTGCTGGGCGTGCCGGTGAAGGAGGCCCAAAGCCGCCTGAGCAAGGCCAACGTGCAGGTGGAACGGGTGGAAGCGTATGATCCCGCAAAAGGCGATGAGCATCTGAAGCGCTTTACCGGCGCCCCGTTGAAAGTGGCTCCCGGTCAGCGGGTGATCCTGTACGAAGAAAAAGGGGTGGTGCGCTACTATGCGCTGGTGGAAGAAGCGCCGCCCTCCATCGCCGATCTCCGGGAAAAAGTGGAAGCCCAGGAAACCGCGGTTTCGGAAGTATCCCAACTGAAAGAGCAGGTAAGCACCCTGAGCCAAAGCCTGGCCGGTATGGAGGAGAAGTATCAGCAGGCCATTGCCGAGCGGGATCAGGAAATTGCCCGGTTGCAGGCTTCGGTAGAAAGCCTTCAGAAAGGCCTGAGTGAGGTGGAGCAGTTGAAGAAGGAACTGGGGCAGTTGAAACGGGGAACCGCAGGCGGTAAGAAAAAGGAGAAATGATGTCGGCCGCACGGGTACACGCAGGGCACCGAAAGCCTTCCTCCCAGGCGGAGACAGGGCATTTTTCGGGGATTACTCGCACAAAGGAGGGGGGGCCTGGGCTGACCCACTCCGGTTTGCGCCTTCAGGCAAAGCTCCGGATCGGCGCTCCCAACGACAAATACGAGCAGGAAGCCGACCGGGTGGCCGAGCAGGTGCTGCGCATGCCCGAGCCGACGGTGCAGCGCCAATGCGCCGCCTGCGCTTCCGGGAAGGGCCTGTGCCCCAAATGCGCGGCGGAGGAAGAGCAGCTTCATCGCAAGCCTCTGGCGGCCACGATCACTCCCCTGATACAGCGCCGGTCGCTGGCATCGACGATTACCCCGCTGGTGCAGCGTCAGCCGGTGGAGGAAGGGGAGGAAGAGGAACTGCTGCAAACCAAATCCTCTACCGGGCAACCCCCGCAGGTGACGCCTCAACTGTCGGCGCAGATCCATTCTCTGCGAGGGGGCGGTCAGCCGTTGCCGCCCCCGGCGCGGGCTTTCTTTGAGCCGCGCCTCGGAGCCGATTTCAGCGCCGTGCGGGTGCACAGAGATGGGCGGGCGGCTCAGTTAGCTCAGGCGGTGCATGCGCGGGCGTTTACCGTGGGGCGGGATGTAGTCTTCGGTAGCGGCGAATATGCACCGGATTCAGAGGCAGGTAAGCGCCTGATGGCCCATGAGTTAGCTCATGTGGTGCAGCAGAGGGAACCGGTACCTTTTGTACAACGAGACGCTACCGAAACCGAAGCATCTCTGGATCCCCGGGATGATCCCACACGATTCCGAAGTATCCACGAGCGCCTGTTTGTGACTACTCCCGGTGGTGGTACCCGACTTCCCTGGAAGGACGCTACTGCCGATGATCCCGGCACGGCAAGAGTGATTATAACCCAGTTTAAGCGCGCCCTTCGAGAACTAATTCGCCGCCACCCGGAGAGTGTGGGCGGGGTTATAACCACCCGAACGACCGAAACGGCTGCAGAAGCAGATGCTGCCCGGGCGGATGAGCGGATTCGTGCCCGTTTTCCTCACTATATTACTACTCGCCTTAGTGATACCCAACTTCGGGAAGCAGTAGGTATCCTGACGCCGACGCAGACCTCGGCAGAGAATTTCCTGCGTCAGTGGCTGGCAAATCGACTTCCTCGCTGGACAGATATTGAAAATTATGACATTGCTCCGGATGATCCCCGGTTCCAGCGGATGCTAACGGATCTACTAAACGACAGCTTTGCCGGACCAAAAATTCGTATTCTGGCCAGTCGGCAATCCGCGTTTATCGAGCGCAGCGATACCGGGCGGCGCATTTTCCTCCACCGGGGAATCAGTGCGGCGCAGCGCATGCCCACGCTAATCCACGAATTGACCCATTTCTATGTTCATGAAGGATTTAATCAATGGATTGAACAGAGCACCAATAAGGATTTTTATGAAGAAGGGTTTACAGAGTATCTGGCTCGATTGGTCATGACCGAGGACGAACGGCGGCGACATGGAACCTATCAGGCCCGATGGGAAGCCATTCGTGACCAGGTGGCTCGATATGTCTCCGATGACGATATTGCCCGGGCCTACTTTATGGGGGAGGTGTGGAGATTAGAAGCGTCTTCGGAGGTTGCCCGGCGGTTGTTGGGAGAACAAATCGGTCTGCGGGAAGGAACGCCCCGTCGGGAAGAAATAGAGCAATCCCATTCATCGCCGGGAATTGTGCAAATTGTGATTCCCGAACAACGTTACCGATTCATAAATTTGGGTGTAGCCCGGGCTGAACCTAAACCAGAGCATATCGCTTTCTTTCAGCAGATTTACCATCGCTATATTGCCGGACACCCTGAAGTTCGGATACGTTTTGTAGGGCATGCTTCTTCTCCCGGCTCAGAACGATTTAATCGGGAACTGGCGCGAAGGCGCTCGGCAGCTTTTTATGAAATGGCCCGCACCACCGGTGTACCGGAGCGGCAACTCGTAGAAGCCGATAGCCCCCCTCATGAAGGAGAACGGCGTCCCACTGCTCCTAATGAAACCGTTCATGGCCGGGCTTTCAATCGCCGGGTCGAAATGTACCTGATCCGCCCGGCCCGTTGAGATAGCTTCAAAAAAATACAAACCGATAGCATTTCCCTTCTTTCTATCCTATAATTGACTGTAAATCAGGTGTAGAAAGGCGACATTCCGCAGGACTTTCTTACCCAAAAGCGACCTCATAAACCATTATACCGGGGGGATTCCCTATGGCACTACAGATAAACCGCAACCATCGGTTGCCGGAGGGGCAGTATTTTCATGAATTCACGCCCAAGAGCGGCATCTGCCTCCACCATACTGTGGGGGGCAGCGCGTTGTCCACCATCAACTACTGGGCCGGGAATGCGGAGATGGTGGGAACCGCCTATATCATCGAGCGGGATGGGGTGATCTACGAGGTGTTCGATCCCCGTTGCTGGGCCTGGCAGTGTGGTCTCAAATGGCCCGACGAGCAGCGGATCGCTTTTGAGAAGCGCTTCATCGGCATCGAACTGGCCAGCGAGGGCGGACTGATCGAGCACGATGGGGAACTGTACTGCTTCGACCGGATCTCCGAGCGTACCCGCAAGGATCGGGCCGAGGCCTTCGACTACGGCCAGGAATATCGAGGCTACCGGTATTTCGACCGGTATGAGCCGCCTCAGGTGGCTGCGCTGGTGGAACTGGTCAACCATCTGTGTGATGAATTCGGCATCGAGCGCCAGGTGCCGGCGGATTACCTGGGGTTTCACGGCACCAAACTGGCGAATTTTGAAGGGGTCATCGGTCACGTGAACATCCGCCTGGACAAAAGCGATCCCGCTCCGGATGTGGAATTCTGGGAGGCGGTGATCAACGGGTGCCGTCTGGAAAGGGTCTCCATATTCAATGAACTGGAGGAACTGTTTGAACACAACATCCAGCAACTCAGTCAGTTGAACCGGGCTGCGGCAGCGGTGGTGAAGGGGCTTTTGTATGAATTGCAGCGGGGAGATCGGGACACCTACATCAAGCTGTATGATCCGGCGCCGGGAGGCCATGTCATCCATTACAAACTGATTCGGGGAAATCCGGATCTGGTGAGGCGACTGGCGGGAGCGCTGGGATTTAAAACCGTTACCGAAAACACGCTGGAGGTATTCCATGGTTAGAACGGTGATCGGATTGTTGATCGTCATCGCCGTATTGGCCAGCCTTTCCTCTTTTCTGGCGGCCAAGTTTATGAACCAGCAGGAGATATTGCGGGCCAAACAGGAGATGGAGGTGCTCCGGGCCAAACGAGATTCCCTGGAAACGCAGGTGGCCCACCGGGATTCGGTGATTACCGTGCTGGAGAGATCCACCACATCCCTGACGGTGCAAATTGACAGCCTGCGGGAACAGGTGGATGAACTGGAACGGCAACGCCGGCGGGCGGAGGCAAAGGCTTTTCGCCTGTTCAAGCCGGAAGAGTATATCCGGCAGTTTGAGGAATTCTATCCTGAATTTGCCCATTCCGGGTGGGGCTTCCGGGAAATCTATAACGAAGAGTATCAGGTGACCATCGAATATTTTATGATTCCCACTCAGTTTACCACTGCTTTCATTCAGGATCATATCGACGCGGTCAGTTACCGGAAACAAACGGATAAGCTGAGGGCGGCAGATTCCCTGTGGCAGGTGGTGGCCACGCAGCAGCAAAGGATCATTACCCTGGAGCGGGAAAATCGGCAGGCATACCAGAAGGGCTATGCCGAAGCTTTCGCCAAATACGAGGAAATCAACCGCAAATACATCCATCGCCTGGAAAATCCCCAGGTAAAATTGGGAATTCCTTCCGCCACCACTCTGGTGGGGAGCGCGGCAGTGGGATTTCTTGTGGGTAGTCTGGTTAAAAACAATCGCTGAAACCCTCCCAAAAATGCAATATTCGTTTTGTTCCGGCGAATAACCTCCGTAACTTTTGCCAAATCAACCTGCACTCAGGGTGATGTTTTCGGCGACTCCTGATGGAAGGGGATAAAAAATGTATCAAGTTTCCCGGAGAACGTTCGATATGGTGGGATTGTTCTCCGGAAAGAACAAACGGCGCCCATCTTGATGGTATCCCTGTGCCACCTGGATTACATTGCCTCTGTTGGAGTTGCTCTATATTTACACATCACCACAACTATATATGATGGAGGATTCATCTATGTTTACCCGGAATAAGGCCAACGCTCCCACCCGTAAGGGAGATGGTTTGCGGTGTCATGTGTTGTTGCAGGAACACGATGTACGCGGTGACCACCTGGCGGTTACCTGGGTGGATGTAGCTCCCGGCGGGCGGCAGCGCCCTCATCGACACGTGCCGGAACAGGTGTATATCATCATTAAAGGAAAAGGTAGAGTTCAGGTAGGCGATGATAGTGAAGAAGTTGGAGAAGGGGATCTGGTGTATGTACCTTCCAACGTGGTACACTGGATTGAAAATTTATCCGATCAACCGTTGACCTATATTGCCGCATATACGCCCGGTTACGATCTCACCGCCGTGTATGAGGTGGGAGAAGCTGTGGAACGGGCGGCTCCGGTTCTGGTATGAGGGAATGGTGAACAGCCTCCTCCGGTGAGATGCCGGGGGAGGTTGATTCCGGTTACCTGATCCACCGAAGGTTTTTCAACAATTCTGATGTCGATCCCATTTATGGAGGAGGATTCATTGATGCGTCTCTCCCTGTTTCCCGGGAGGGGAATTTTCGCCGCCGCATTTTTCCAACCCCATTTGCTCCCGGAAAACGCTTCTTGTCGATTCGGTCATTCCTTCCCCGTTTTTTCAAAGCTGCGTAACGTTATTTTCCTTGTGCTTCTGGCGCTGTCCCCAATGCTTTCCGGTCAGGAAACGTTTACGGGGGTATGGCACGAGGGGAGGATTGCACACAAAATCTGGGTGGATTCGGAGTGGCCGGTTTTTCTGAAAAAGTGGAAGGAACTGGCCTCTCAGGGATACCGCCTGGTGGATATCGAAACCCTGGACAAGAACGGCACCCGCAAATACTACGGGCTGTGGCATGCCGGTACCGATCGCTATAAACTGTGGATCGATATGGATTGGGAGGCGTTGAAACGCTACTGGAATGAATACAAGGACGATGGGCTGCGTCTGGTGGATCTGGAAATCACCGTGGATGGCGGGGAGCGCAAATTCATCGGAGTGTGGCGGGAAGGGGATTTCCATCAAAAGTTGCTGGTGGATGCTCGCTGGGAAACGTTTTACCGAAAGTGGCGAGAACTGAGTGAGAAAGATTTCTGGTTACTGGATATCGAAGTGTATCCCCTGGGCGGAGAACTGCGCTATGCCGGGATCTGGATTCAGGACGAAAAGCGGCACTGGGTGTGGGTGGATCAGCGTCAGGAGACGTTTGAAGAGAAGTGGGATGCCGCGCCCCGGGAGGGCATGCAGTTGATCGATCTGGAAATGTATGAGGAGGAAGGCCGGCCGAAGATTGCCAGCCTCTGGGAGGTGGGTACCAAATCTCAGCGCCTGCTCAGCCATGCGCCCTGGCGGGAGTTTCTGCGAAAATGGCGGGAGATGAAGGAGCAGGGGTGGTATCTGGTGGAACTGGAGGTTTCCTCACAGCCGGGGGAATACCTTACTTCGCAGCCGGGAACGGAGGTTGATCGGGAGTCGGTAATGGCCGCCGCGGGGGTGGGAGAGAGTGCCGATCAGCCCGAAGAGCAGCCCTCCGTGGCCGCGGCGGAGAAACAGGCGGGGTCGGCTTCTCCCGAAAAAACCGCCTCCCCTTCGCCGGCCGGTGCAAGTGCCGGTGCCCCGGCCACATCTTCTTCCGAAAAAGAGGCTCTGTCGGCCCCGGCGCCTTCCGCCGGTGCAGCTTCCTCTCCCCCGAAAAAGCCCGCCGAACAGAAATCGCCCAAACCTCCGGCGGAGAAAAGGAAACCCCCGGCTGAGAAAAAGAAACTTCTGGGGAAACCGGAAATCGGCAAGGCCTCTTATTACGGAGACAAATTTCAGGGGCGGAGAACGGCCAGTGGGGAGCCTTACGACCGCAACAAGTTCACCTGCGCCCATCGCACCCATCCCTTCGGCACCATCCTGCGGGTGACCAACCTCGCCAACGGCAAAAGCGTGGAGGTGCGGGTGAATGATCGGGGGCCGTTTGTCAAGGGGCGGGTGGTGGATGTCTCCTACGTGGCCGCCAAACAGATCGGCCTCATCCAGGCCGGCATCGCCAAAGTAAAAGTAGAGGTGGTGAAATTTCCCGATCAGTAGAGGATTGCGGTGCAGGGGACCTCACCTTTCACGTCTCACGAACGTAAAGCGTGATGCGTGAAACGTGAGAAAAACTCCATTTACGTTTCACGCATCACGTTTCACGCTAATTTCCCGTACCAACAAACTCACGGCAACCAGACGGGCTGGAAGCCCATCCCACAGTCCGCCTTCACGTATCACGCATCCCGTTTCCCGGAGCGTTTCTTGCATCTACGGATGCAACCCGACCTCGGTGGCCTGACAGGCTGGCCTGCC
>CAYQGB010000009.1:0-36865 GCA_964416895.1 uncultured Calditrichaceae bacterium | reverse complement strand
AGTAGTTATATAGAACCGGTATAATTCAGGGGCACAGTTATGCAGCAAAAATTTCTGACCTTTCTCCGGGACCTGGAAATCGAAAAAGAGTATCTCTGTTTACCGGTACCGGACGGCCTCCGCCTGTGGTTTTCCCATGCATCCAAAGCGGAGCCATCGACGCCGGGGCAGTAATCCACAATCCCATACATGTTTCTCAAAAATCATGGGGCATACTCCCCCTCTTAAATTCAGTCCTCCCCAAAATTGATATTTGTGACAGTATTCCCCCCGAAAACCGGTTACATTTGAAGCTATGTTGTAAAAACACCCGTCGCCGACCGATATTTTGGGGGCGCAGATAAAAAACTCAACTCACGTGAACCGGACGGAGGATTGCGGCTGTGAACGAGGTGATCAAGGCGATTATTCTGGGAATTGTGCAAGGATTGTCCGAGTTTTTGCCCATCAGCAGTTCCGGGCATCTGGTGTTGTTTGAGGAGATGCTCAATTTTCACCAGAACGGTCTGGCGCTGGAGGTGTTTGTGCATTTCGGCACCCTGCTGGCGGTGCTGGTGGTGTTTCGCAAAGACATCTGGCAGATGATTCGCTGGCTGCCGGGGGTTCCCGGCTTCATTGCCCGGGGATTGAAGATCGAAGAAGAGGCGGACATCTACCGGGGCCTGAGCCTGTTTATCGTGGTCGGCTCCATCCCCGCGGGGATTATCGGCCTGCTGTTCAAAGATCAGGTGGAGCAACTGTTCGCCAGCCCCATGCTGGTGCTGTTCGCCCTGTTCACCACCGGGGTGATTTTGTGGAGTTCCCGCTATGTAGAAGAGCACCATCCGTTTATGAACCTGGGGCACGCCATCCTGATCGGCATTGCCCAGGCGTTTGCCATCATTCCGGGCATCTCCCGATCCGGTTCCACCATCGTGACTGGCCTGTGGTTGGGCATCAATCGGGAGACCAGCGCCCGGTTCTCCTTCCTCCTGTCCACTCCGGTGATCTTTGGCGCCACCCTCCTGCAACTCAAGGATCTCCTGGAAACCCCGCCCCCTTCTAACGAAATCACCTACCTGACTGCCGCCACCGTTGCTGCGGCCATCTCCGGGTATGTGGCCATCATCTGGCTGTTAGACATTGTGCGCAGGCAGAAATTAGAGTGGTTCGGGATATACTGCTTTGCCGTCAGCCTTATCGGCGGAGCGGTGCTCTATTTCGCATAACCCGCTGAATGAAATTTGCCTTTCAGGTTTTCTTCCCATTCCGTAATATCTTACCCCATTATTCCACCGACATTGCGGGCATCCTCCGGATGGTGCCCGCCTTCGTGCCGGAGGCCGACCGGCGTGAATCCGTTTCACCAATCTACCGGGAGAATGCCATGGAGAAAAAAGAGCAATTCACCAGTCGCTGGGCGCTGCTGCTGGCTACCATCGGGATGGCCATTGGGGCGGGGAACATCTGGCGTTTCCCCCGGCTGGCGGGACAATACGGCGGGGCGTTTCTGATTCCCTGGGCGCTGTTCCTGATCCTCTGGTCGGTGCCCCTGCTGATGGTGGAATTTTCCCTGGGCAAGCACACCCGCAAAGGGCCCATCGGCGCCTTCGCCGAATATCTGGGAAAACGCTACGCCTGGATGGGCGCTTTTGTGTGCGGGTGCACCATTTTCATCATGTTCTATTACTCTGTGGTGACCGGCTGGGCCTTAAAATACTTTGTGGCCGCAGCCACCGGCTCTCTGGTGGGAGCAGATCATAAAGCCTACTGGGATCAGTTCACCGGCAGCGGCTTCGAGCCGTTGATCTACCACCTGATTGCCCTGAGCCTGGCCGCCATGATCATCTACCGGGGAGTGGTCAACGGCATCGAACGGGCCAATCGGATTTTGCTCCCCTCGCTGCTGGTGCTGCTGCTCATCGGGGTGGTGCGGGCGCTGACCCTGCCCAAAGCTGCCGTGGGGTTAAACTACTTCTTCGGCTTCCACGGCGCTTCGCTGGCGGATTACAAAATCTGGCTGGAGGCGCTCTCCCAATCGGCCTGGTCTACCGGGGCGGGCTGGGGGCTGGTGCTAACTTACGCCGTGTATATGCACGAGAAGGAAGATGTCACCCTGAACGCGTTCATCACCGGGTTCGGGAACAACTCCGCCTCCCTGCTGGCCGGGTTGATGGTCATTCCCTCGGTGTTTTCCCTTTCCGCCTCGGTGGAGGAAGCGACTCAGGCGTTACAGGCAGGAAACACCGGATTAAGCTTTATCGCCATTCCCCGGCTGTACGAGCAGTTACCCCTGGCGGATGTGCTGTTAGGGCTGTTCTTTCTGGCACTGTTCTTTGCCGCCCTCAGTTCTCTAATCGCCATGCTGGAGCTGGCCACCCGGATGCTGATGGATTTCGGCATGAACCGCTCCCGGGCATTGTTGCTGGTGGCCCTGGCAACCGCCATTCTGGGAGCGCCCTCGGCCTTCTCCCTGGACTTTTTCAACAATCAGGATTGGGTCTGGGGACTGGGGTTGATCATCAGCGGAGCGTTTTTTGCCTTTGCCGTGATCGCCAGAGGGGTGGAGCGCTTCCGGGAAAACTTCCTCAATTTGCCCCACAACGATCTGCGCATCGGGGCCTGGTTTGACTGGGTGATGCAGTACCTCATCCCGGTGGAGGCCCTGGCCATGCTGATCTGGTGGTTTTTCAGCACCTGGGATGCCCAACTGTGGTGGCATCCCCTCAACGTGTACAGCCTGGGCACCTGCGTGGTGCAATGGGCCGCGTTGATCGTTTTTCTTCTGCTGTTGAATTCCAAACTCTATCAATGGGTAACCGAAAGGGGGTAGGCACCGTGGAACTGAATGCGATCATCCTGATGGTGATCATTCTGGGATTCATCTGGGGTGGGTTGGCTTATCTGGTCAACCGCGCCTTTAAGCGGGAGCGGGAAGAAATTTCCTGAAGAAAAAAGCTTTACAACCCCGACCGGTTTCCCTAAAATTGACCCGGTGGAAACCGAATTCAACCGGAATGCCCGGGGCGCGAAATGGCCGATACGCAGACATATTACTATCGTCAGATCCTTCCCCTGATCCGGAAGGGGAACATCGATCCGCTGTACCTGATCTATGGGGAAGAGCAGTATCTGATGGACAGCCTGGTGGAACAGATCGCCACGGCCTTCGTGGGGGAGTTGCAGAAGGAGATCAACTATTTTGTGCGCTACGCCCCGGATTGCTCCCTGGACGATCTGCTGGCGCTGACCGCCGGAGCGGGGCTGTTTTCCTCTCGAAAGGTGATCGTGTACCGGGATTATCAAAACCTGCGCAGCGTGGACCATGCCGGATTCAAAAAATATCTGGAACGTCCCACCCCGGATATCTGCCTGATTCTGATGGCCCGAACCGCTACCGTCACCCAGGCACGCTACAAAATCCTCCGGGGGCATGCCCGCCTGGTGAACGTGCCTCCGCTTCGAGAAGGGGAACTGCACGCCTGGGTGGAAGAGGAATTTGCCCGCCATGGGAAAAAGGCCACCGCCGAGGCCGTTCGTACCCTGGTGTATCTGGTGGGGGGGCACATTCACGATCTGCAAACGGAAATCACTCAGGTGGTAAACTTTTTCCGGGATGAAGAGACCATTCTCCCGGAACACATCGAAAAGGTGGTGGGAATCTATGTTACCCAGAGTGTGTTTGAACTGACCGGCGCCATCGCCCGGAAGGATGTGGAAAAATCCCTGTTCATCCTTCACAACTTATTGGAAAAAGGGGAATCTCCCGGCTCCATTCTGTTCTGGTTAATCCGCCACATCACCATCTTATGGAAGATCCGGGGATTTTATCATAGCGGGATTAAAAATCGCCAAACCATTCAGGAGCGGTTGAAGATTTACCCCCGGCATTACCAGCAGTACGAAACAGCCCTGGCGCACTGGAGTCTGGCCCAGTTGCAGGCTTCCCTGGGATTGATCAAAGAGGCCGATCGATTGCTCAAGTCCACCCCCATTGCAGCGGAGACAATACTGGATATATTAGTTGTGAAATTGGCCAAATTATCCGTAAATTAAAATGGAACTTTACAAGTCATCAAAGGTAAAACCGACGTAATTTCTATGGCAAAGAAGAAACCAACTGCCTCAGATAAGGTCACCGATGAACAACTCATTGCCCGGTTTCAGCAAGGGGATGTTCAAGCCTTCGATGTACTGGTTCGGCGCTACAAAGACCAGTTGCTCAATTTTGTGTATCGGTTTGTGGGCAATCGGAGCGATGCCGAGGATATCGTTCAGGAAACCTTTCTGCGGGTATTCAAAAACAAGCACTACTACAAAGAGATCGCCAAGTTCTCCACCTGGGTATACACCATTGCCGGAAACCTGGCCAAGACCGAGTTGCGGCGGCGCAAGCGGCGGAAGTTCTTCAGCGTCAGCAACTTTGTAAACGAAGAGAAAGACTACGATATTCCCGACCGGGATCACAACCCGGAAGCGGAAGTGGACGGAGCATTGAAGGATGCGGTGATCCAGAAAGCTATCGAAAAGTTGCCTCCCAAATTCAAGGAAGTGATTTTGCTCCGGGATGTACAGGGATTTGCGTACGAAGAAATCAGCCAGATTCTCAATATTCCTCTGGGAACGGTGAAGTCCCGGGTAAACCGGGGCCGGCTCAAGCTCCAGGAAGATCTTAAATTTCTGTTCGAGAATGAACCCAGCAGTCAGGCGGAAGATGAAGAGTAACCGGCAAACCAGAAACAGAAGGGGTGTGCCTATGATGAATTGCAACGATGTCCGGGACAATCTCTCCGATTATATCGAAGGTGAGTTAACCGGGGATTTACGCGGAGAGGTTGAGCAGCATTTGACCATTTGTCAGGAGTGCAAAGAGACGGAGCAGCGAATTCGTTTTTTACGAGAGGGGCTACGGAAATTGCCCCGGGTTCAAACCTCCCCGGATTTTGAGTACCGCCTGCACCAGCGCCTGAGCCGATTCCACCGACGCACTCCTTTAGACTTCACCCCCCTGCGGCAGATGGATTGGAAAGTTCCCGCCTTTGGTTCCGCCGTGTTGTTCGTCGCCTTTCTGTTCGTGTTCATGTTGAATTCCGAAAGCGGTAACCCCAACGGCAACTCCCCTACCGAATCCGGTTTAACTCCATCCACCCTTACCATTCCCCAACAACAGAGTACCGCTCCGGGAATATCCAACCTGTCCTCGGAACCCGGTTCCGCCTCGGATCGCGACTCCGCCCATGTCACGGGTAACAAACCTTCCCGGCGGGAGCCACAATTGATCTACAAAAAAGCCGATGATGAATAGGGCATTAATTCAAATTCGTTAGACAATCTTTGAGATAGTTTTGTATATTGGCAACCACCTGGTCAGGCAAAGGTATCCATTAAACTTGAGTGGTTGCCTTGGGGAAGAAACTTTCCATATCGCTTTTCATCGTTATTTTTCTTCTCACCGGATTTTTTCTCAGCTTTCTGCCCAACTCTCCTGTGCATGTGGCGGTAAAGCTGGTAACCATCCTTCTGGTGGCAGGGGTTCTGGTGTACCTGATCAACGCCGGGGATTCTTCCCAAAGCGATTCCCCTTCTCCTCCCAAACCCCAGGAAGATACGGAAGTGGGGGAAACACACTCCATCGCCCCCACAGAGGAACCCACAGATAAGAGCGTGGAAGAGCATTTCCAGAGTTTTCTGGAAGCGCTATTTCCCCTGATCAAGCAGACCCTGGTGTGCAACACGGTGGTGCTGCTGCTGATCAATTTTTATAAGAAGAAGTTTCATATCCGCCACCGGCTTTCCGATTTTGACGACCGACTGAGCAGAACCGCGTTTTTCCCTCTTAATGAAGGTCTTCCCGCCATCGTATTGAAAAATCGCACCACGCTGCTGGAAAATCGCCTTCCGGAAAACGAACACCTCCTCCCCTATTATGAAGGGCCGGAGCTTCCGGTTAAATCCTTCATCGCCGCCCCGGTGTTCTTTAACGACCGCATCATCGGAGTACTGTGCGCCGATTCGGAAGTGGAGGAGTCGTTCAGTCGGGAAGATTTGCTCATTCTCAAGCAGTTCGGCGACCTGCTCTCCATCCAGCTGGCCTGCAGCAACAAGCTATATGAATACGAAACGGAAAACTGGAACACCCGGGTGCTGTTTGACTTCAGCAAAAGCATTTTGAAAGTGCACAGTATTGCCGAATTGTGGGAATATCTGGGGGAAAATCTGAGCAGTGAATTCGGCGCCGACCGGTTGAGCATCTGTGAACGGGCCGGGGATCATCAGATCCGCCTGGTATATCTTACCGGCCATGCGGAAGGCATTTCGCCGGGTATGGAATTCCCCGACAACGAGGGGCTGATCGGCTGGGTGTTCCGCAAAAACCAACCCCTGCTGGTGGAGGACTTTTCTACCAAAACGAATTATATCCCCCGGTTTCGGTTAAAAGAATATCCCCATCGCCAGCTCCAATCTCTGCTGGCCATCCCCGTCACCCGGGAAGATCAGGTGCAGTATGTCATCTGTCTGGAGAGTTCCCGGGTGGCTCAGTTTACCGAGCAGCATAAAAAAATTCTGGAGACCATGGCCAACCTGATACTGGGGGTTCTGGATCGCCAGGAAATTCTGGGAAAAATGCGGGAACATGCCCAGATCGATCCTGCCACTCAACTGGGCAATGCCCGGGCTTTTCGTACCCATCTGGAAAAGGAAATTGCCCGCTCGACCCAATTCGGGCGTCCATGTTGCCTGCAATTGCTGAAAGTGCACCCGGTTCGCGGCGAAGTGGAAGGGGATCTGGTGCAGCGCCTGATGGGGGAGTTTGTGTCTTTTACCTTGCCTCATTTGCAACCGACCAATTATATTTTCAGGCTTTCGGATGACCTGTTTGCCATCATCTGGCCGGAATTCTCGGCCAAAGTGGCGCTTCCCGAAATCGACCGGCTGAACGAAGCCATCGCGCAGCGAAAAGCCTGGATCAACGGGATTGTGGAACAGGTCACCACGGCCTCGGGTGTGGTGGAAATTCCTGCCCACGGAAAGAGCGTGTCTCAGTTGCTGGAAAAAGCCCGGCAGGCGCTGGCAAAAGCAGAATCCGAAGGGCCGAATTCGGTAGCGGTTTATCAAACAGAAGAAATCAATCAGGGAGAATAACCATGGCAAGACGACAGGATTTCGCATCCAAAGTTCAGAAGCAGAGCAAACACGGCACCGTTTGCCCCACCTGCGATACCGCCTACCATTTTGTCAAAAAGGTAAGCGCGTATTATTCCGAAAAAACCCGGAGCTGGAAGTATTCCACACAAAATCTGAAAGTGTGCAAATGCAACGAGCAAGAGGTCTATAGCTGACTTCACGGCTCCCAATCAGGCTGTCAGGCAATGGTGAAACAATCCCGGAAGCCCCCTTCCGGGATTGATGTTTTTGCATTTCCGTATTGATCGTTTCATCCCTCGCGTGTTAAAATATTCTCGTCATACACCGGTTAATCTCTGGGATCATTGAGCACCTGTTGGATTGGAAGGGAACCGCCTGTACCCATCCATCGGAAAAGGAGCTTTCCATGAGTTCCGCCACAAAAGCACTCCCCGGCATCAAAAAGATGCCGGTGGGGAAACCGTTTGTCACTTTCTGCGTGGTGCGGAAAAGTGAGATTCAGTACAAACAATCCGGTGAGCCGTACCTGGTGCTGGAGTTGGGGGATCGCAGTGGCCGCCTGAAAGCCAGAATCTGGAAAAAACCCCTGGAATATGCCCGGATCGCTCCGACAGGAAGCATTGTGAAAATCCAGGCGGTGGTGAAAGTGTATCAGGATCGCAAAGAACTGGCCATTACCCGAATGCGCCAGGCCACGGCAGAAGATCCGGTCCGGTTAACCGACCTTCTCCCGGCCTCGGAAAAAGATGTGGAGGCCCTCCGGCGCCGTTTGTCGGCCCATGTGGAAGGGCTGGATCATCCCCATCTAAAGCAACTGCTCTCCCGCCTGTTTGATCATCCGGATTTCCGGGAAGCGTTTTTCCTCTCCCCTGCGGGCAAGCTGTGGCACCATAACTACCTCTCCGGACTGCTGGAACACGTGGTCACCCTGCTGGATCTGGCCGATACCCTCGCCGTTCACTATCCGGAAATTGATCTCCCCCTGCTAAAGACCGGAATCATTTGCCACGGCGTGGGAAAGGTGCGGGAGTACTCGTTGAAGGGGTTCATCGACTTTTCCGACGAGGGGAGGTTGCTGGGCTATGTGGCGATGGGGTACGAGTGGATTGCCCGGGAGATCGGGCAGATCGAGGGTTTTCCCGGGGAACTGAAAATTCGCTTGCTCCACCTTATCCTGAGCCATCCGGGGGAAACGGAGGGTGGGGCGGCGGTAGCTCCCATGACCCTTGAGGCGGTGGCCCTGCAACATCTGATTCAACTGGACGCCAGCGTAAACGCCCTGTGTCGAATTGTCAAAAACGACGCCGTTCCCGGTTCCCGATGGACCAAATTCATCCCCCTTCTGGAGCGTTTCATCTACGTGGGCAATACCTCCGAAAACCCCTCTTCACCTGCCGATCCCGAAAAATAAAAAAAGCGCCATCCCTGGCGCCATCTTCATTTGCAATTGGTGACTCTCCGCCGACAACTTCCACGGGCGAAGATAAACAAGCGCTGCAAAAAATTTAGGAGACGCCATCCCTGGCGCCCCTTTTTTTATTCTCTCCTGTGTTCTGTAAAAGAGGTGTACGCTGTACCGGGTTCCCTCCCGGCAAAAACATCAGGCAATAAAAAAGGGAGACGCCATCCCTGGCGTCAAATCGTTGAGAACCAATCCTTTCTCAGTTCACATATAGACTGCGGAAATTCACCCACCGTTCCACAATGTGGCGGAAATTCTTGATCTTAAACGGTTCCACCAGATAATCCACGTTGGGATACTTTTTCACCTTCATGGACAGTTCTGTGGAAGAGAAATTGGAAATAAAGATCACCGGAATTTTGGAGTACCGGGGATCTTTCTTGATTTTTTCCAGGATACTGTATCCGGAGTCGGGGCGGGTGTTGGCATTGACAATAATCAGAGAAGGCTTCACGTCCCGGATGTCGGCCAGCGCCTGCTCCCCGTTATAATTCACATGAATCTTATACCGATAATCTCCCAACAAATCTCTGATCAATTTGGCACGATCCCGGCTGGTTTCAAATACCAATACTTTCACGGCACCTACTCCTCTTTGGTTTGAAGCGTTTCCATTAACACCTGAGAATGAATTACAGTTGAGAGAACATTAGGTAAATCCTGCAACAGCGTTTCGATATTCTGATCGGTAATAATCACCCGGGTATCCGGATCGGCCCCGATGATCAGTTTGAAATAGGTCTTATGTTGCGACTCGTCATACACCCGTTGCAATTCAATGCGGGTTTCTAAAAGGCTATCGGTAAGGCTATCGGTGCGTTGCATACTGAATAATCCCTTGTAATTTTTGCATTTTTATACTCAATTCCCGTGCCAGAAACCTCTTGCGCATAATTTTCATAAAAACAAACACTTATGCAAAATAATCCATAAGTATTTGTTTTTAAATTCCTTAAGCACAAAATCATGCCTGAGAGTTGCATAAAATACAATCATCGGATAGGGTTGTTTGTATTTTATGCAAATTTTAAAAAAGAACCGAGGAGGTTAACGGAAGTATCCGGTGGGAAAAAGGGTTGGGTAGAACAAGGGGCGACTTTCTACGCTCCCGCTCCGGTGGGGGATTCAAGAGCAAGAGGCCGGGGAACGCGTCATAAAGCAGCTTTCCCGGAGCGTTTCCACTCAACTGAGTTTTTTCATCAGAGTGCGGTAATTGATTCCCAGTACTTTGCAGGCTTCCTTTTTGTTGCCTTTCTTCAAATCCAGCACCATCTTCACATAGATGCGAGAAACCTGTTCCAGGGTCAACTCGTTAGCCAGGGCCTGATCTAAAAAATTGTTGGTATTCTCCATCAAATCCGGGGGCAAATTTTCCATATCAATTTGCTGGGGGCTGGTAACAATCAGGCGTTTGATGGTATTTTCCAGTTCCCGGGCGTTTCCCTCCCAGGGGAGGTGGGAGAGGAATGCGATAACCCGGTTGCTAAACTTGGGCAGGGGAAGATCGTTTTCCCGGCAAAACTTTTCGGCGAAGTAATCGATCATGGCGGGAATATCATCCGGTCGCTCCCGCAGCGGAGGAATGTGAATGGGGATGACGTTGATGCGATAGTACAGGTCTTCCCGGAATTTCCCTTCTTTGATCAGGTCGGTCAGGGAGCGGTTGGTCGCAGAAATCAGCCGGAAATCCACTTTCACTTCTTTCTCGCTTCCCAGGGGATAGAAACGCTTGGTTTCCAGCACCCGGAGCAATTTGGCCTGCAATTCCAGGGGCATATCCCCGATTTCGTCCAGAAATAGAACGCCCCCATGAGCCAGTTCCAGTTTTCCCCGGGTAGATTTCACCGCGCCGGTAAAGGCCCCTCGCTCGTATCCGAACAGTTCGCTTTCCAGCAGATTGGCGGGCATGGCCGCGCAATTGAGGTCGACAAATTTACCGTTCATTCCGATACTTCGCCGGGCGATGTGGCGAGCGATCACCTCTTTCCCCACTCCCGATTCTCCGGTAATCAGCACCGGTTCCCGGCTGTGGCGCCACTGTTCGATGTTGGCCAGGATTTGCTGCATCTGCTTGCTGACCGCCACAATGTCATCAAACCGGATATTGTGTTGCAGCTTGGAGCGGAGTTCCTTATTCTCCCGTTCCAGTTGTTGCATCTTCAACGCCTGCTTGATCAGCAGGGGCAACTCTTCGGCAATGTTCTCGTCGGTCTTGGAAAAGTAGGAGTACGCCCCCCGCCGCTGAGCCTCCAGAGCATACCGGTGCTCCTTGAACGAGGTCACCACGATGATTTGATAATCCTGTCCTCTTTTGATCAGCTCATCCAGCACTTCGAAGCCGTCCCGGATCTCCGGCAATCCCAGATCCAGAATGATTAAATCCGGCTCAAACACATCGCAGATACTCAACGCCTGATCTTTGTTCAAAGCCACCCGCACTTCGTATTGATCTCCAATCCATTGCCGGAAGCTTTCGTTCCACAACTCGTGGTCTTCAATGATGAGGATTTTCTTGGACAATTGCTCCATAGGCGTTTACTCCCGATTGGTTTGGTTATCGGTAGCCGATTGACAGGGAATGCGGATGTAAAAGGCGGTTCCTTTTCCCGCTCCGCTGGAAAAGTCGATATACCCCCCGTGCTGGGTGACGATCTGCCGGGCGATGGCCAATCCCAGCCCGTTGCCCCCCTCCGTTTTGTATGTGGTGAAAAACGGCTCAAACAATCGACTGTGAAACTCCTGGGGAATTCCCACCCCTTCATCCAGAATTTCGATATACACCCAGGGGGCCGGATTGCTCTTTTGCACCGGGGTTAACAGCCGGGTGGTCACCTTAATCCGCCCGTGCTCCCGGGTGCGCATGGCCCGAACGCTGTTTTCCAGCAGGTTCACAAAAACCCGCTGCATCTGATGCATGTCCAGGTGAACCCGGGGCAACTCCGGGGCATAATGCTTCTCCACGGTGATATGAGGGGGAATCTCCACCCGCTCCAGACAGAAATCCAGCAGCTGGTTCACCTGCACCGCGGTGCGTTTCAGTTCCGGGGGGCGGGAATAGCTGAGGAGGTCGCCCACCATGCGTTCCATATATTGGGCATGCCGCAACAGCAACTCGTTGCCCTGGTTGTGCTGCTTCACCAGGGCGATAAAGGAGCGGAAGTCGTGAGCCAGATGGGCGGCCATCTGGCCGATTTCGGCCATCTTGCGGGACTGAACAATCTCCTCGATCGCGTGAATATTGCTGATGGCGCTGGCAATCTGGCTGCGGATGATTTTTAGTAGCTGCACGTGACGGGGAAGTAAGGGCATGAATTGCCGCTCTCCGCCCAGAAAGATCAGCCCCAGGAGCGCATCCTGTCCCACCAGGGACACCACTACGTAAATGCCCTTCTCATCCAGAAGGCGGTAAACAGGGCTGTTATGGGAAAACTCAAACCGGTTCAGCACCGGGTAGCCTTCACCCACCAATTCCACCAGATTCACACTTTCATGGCCTAACACCGCCTCGATATCCTCCCGGGGAAACCCGCTCAGGTAGGTGATCTCATAAGGAATTAACACATCCTGGCGAGGGGTTACTACTGCCATTCGGGAGAATCCGAAAGTTTCCCGACAAAAAGTTTCCAGAAACCGCCACAATTGCTCCGTATCCAGAAGCCGAACAATATCCCGGGAAAATTTTTCGATCCGATGATCCAGCATCTGGTCAGCTCCCGGAGGCACCTTCTGAAACCCACGGGTAAAAAAGTATCCCGCATAATATCCCACCAGAATCATCCCCAGAAAGCCGGGAATGGTCGCCACGATCACCTCCAATTGCCGGGCGTGGGGAAAAAGGGCGTAAAACAACATCAAAAAAATACCCCCATTGGCAATCTGAGAGAGCAGAAACTGGGTGGATTCGGTAAATTCTAACAGTTGAAATCGAAGTGCTCCGTACAATGCCAGCAGGGCAATGCCCGGATACCCGAAGTACAGAAAATCCGCCCCGGAATAGAAAAACGGCCCCGGATACACCAGACCGAACAGGATGGTTGCCAGAGGGAAGAGCCGCTTTATCGGCTCGGCGATGAAGGTATCGGTGCGCTTGAGGGTCGCCAATGACCGATATTTTTGGATCAGGGAATTCCCGGTCAGAGCAACAACTCCCCCAAAATAGGCCACAAAAGCGGTAAAATAGAGGGTGTATTGCGGAGTGGCCGAGTTTGGATCAGGCTGAATAAGCCAGTCGGTAAAGGCGGTCAAAGAAAGGAGCAGGGCGGCGATAAACACTCCCCAATTGGCCGGAGAGGGTTTGGGGAAATTTCGGGAATAGGTAAATCCGGTGGCGTAATAGTGGAGAATTGCCAGAACGGAGCACTGGATAATCAGCCGGGTTCGGGCGGCCAGCAGGTTACCTCCCGGATGATGGGAATTCAGCAGATACAACACGGCCAGAATATCCAGCGCCATCAGAAACAGCATGTAGGCATAAATGGAGATCGCCGGCATGCGGGCGTTCTGTCGCACCAGCAACCAGATGAGCATCAGGGCGATTCCCACCGAAAACACCAGTGAGCCGTTGAGAATGTCGAGCATGGCCGGATCGCTATTGGTTAATGGAATTGGTAGTGCCTCTTCCCATCGGGGCTTTTGGGGGATTTACTTCTTCTTTCCCTGCTGCTTGGCCTGTTCCCACAGGCGATCCATCTCCTCCAGGGGAACACTTCCGGGAACCTTGTTCTCTTCCGCCAGACGTTCTTCGATGTATTGAAACCGGGCCACAAACTTGTTGGTGGTGCGACGCAGGGCATCCTCGGCGTTGATCCCGTAGAAGCGGCACAAATTTACCAGAGAAAAGAGCAAATCCCCGATCTCTTCTTCCCGCTCCTCCGGGGTCCGGCTCTGTTCCAGTTCCCGGATCTCTTCTTTGATTTTCTCCAGCACGCCCTGCACCGCTTCCCAATCGAACCCCACATGGGCGGCCTTGTCCTGCACCCGCTGGGCCCGGAGCAGGGCGGAAAGATGCCGGGGAATGCCGTCCAGCACCGACTTACGGCGTTCGGTTTTTACCTTGATCTGCTCCCAGTTGTCCTTCACTTCCGCCGCGGTTCGGGCCGACACATCCCCGAAAACATGGGGATGCCGCAAGATCAGCTTTTCGTTGATGTGATGAATCACTTCCGCCAGGGTAAACCGCTGCTCCTCTTCGGCAATTTCCGCCTGGAAGACAATCTGAAGCAGCAGATCCCCCAATTCCTTTCGCAATTCCTCCCAATCCTGATCGTCGATGGCTTCCACGGTTTCGTGGGCTTCTTCCAGAATGTATTGCCGGAGGGACTGGGGAGTTTGCTCCCGATCCCAGGGACATTCCTTCCGCAACCGCTTCATTATCTCTACCAGTCGCTGAAACTCCTGCACATAGTCGCTCATGGAAACCGGCCTCACTTCATGGTGATTGCATAATATACAATTGCGCCGAATTTAACTTCCCCTTTCCAAGAATCCAACTCCAAAATGGTTAAAAATTGCAAAAAATACAATCGAAGCTAAGGCATTACCGGGAGACGGTTCCCTGTGCCAGAAGCACCCGTACTCCCCCGTTGTTGATCCACCCGTGTTCTTGCAGGGGAGCGCCGGCGCAGCGCAACAGATGTCGCTTTCCGGCCAGCACGGTGACCCGCCAGCCCGGAAAGCGCTCCCGCAGCACCCGCCCGAATTGAACATACACCTGGCGAAGGTCTGCGTCGGAGCGGGTGCGGATGCCGTAGGGTAAATTGCTTACCACCCATCCCGGCTCCGGGGGCGGTTGCACCGCCGACACCGGGCGGCGGGCGAATTCGATGTCCTCTCCCACGCCGGCCCGGTCGGCATTGGCCCGGGCTGCCCGAAGCGCGCCGGGATGCTTATCCGAGGCCAGAATGGGCGGCGCTTCGGGAATCTCCTGCTTCCGGGCTTCATCCACCAGACGGCGCCACAGCGAGGCCTCAAAATCCGGCCAGTCCATGAAGGCAAACCTTCGGGAGAGGCCCGGAGCACGGTTCCGGGCCAGCAGCGCGGCCTCAATGACGATGGTGCCGGAACCGCAGAAGGGATCCATCAGCGGCGAGCGACGATCCCAGCCGGAAAGCATCAGCAGCGCCGCTGCCAGGGTTTCCCGCAGGGGGGCTTTGGCGGTGGCCTGGCGGTACCCCCGCCGAAACAACGCCGTCCCGGAGGTATCCAGGCTGATGGTGCAATGATCCCGCACCAGTCGAGCGATGATCAATTGGGGAGGATGAGGATCATGGGAATCCCGGAACGCCTGCACCACGGGTGAGCGCCCCAACCGATCGGCGATAGCACCGGCCAGCCGCTCTGCTACCGCGCCGGAGTGATACAACCGGGACTTGTGGCAACTCACCCGAAAGGCAATGGGCCGTTGAGCGGCTAAATAGGATTCCCAGGGGAGAAGACCGGCCTTGCGCCGAAACTCCGGGAAGGATACGGCATGGAATTCCCCCAGGCGCAACAACACCCGGGTGGCCGTGCGCAGATGCAGGTTGCACCGATACACTATCTCCCGATCGCCGGAAAACTCTATCCCCCCTTCCCGGGAAGGGGTACCCCGTTCGATCTCCGGCCCCGGAGGGCTCCCTCCCCCCTCACCGGGCAGGATTCCCAACCGGTGCAACTCCTGCATCAACACCGGCTCCAGTCCCGGCGCGCATACGGCAAACAGTTTCATGAACCCAATGTACGGGAGAACCAGGCGCAAGGAAAGCGAAACGAACGGGAATTGTTCACCTTTGGGGTCAACAGGTTCTTACTTTGCCAGCAGAAAGTGCCCCTTGAGCGCCAGCCCCACGGCCACATAGGCCAGGAGCAATCCCAACACCCGCACAATGTCCCGGCGATCCTGCCGGATCATGGAGATAGAAGCCATCCCGGTCATAAAGGAAAGAAAAAGATAGATGGCGGCGAGAAGCATACGCACCTCCCTGTGATACAGGCCTTCCGTGTAATCCGTTGCGACAATTTCAATAAACGGAGAGCCGGGCAAACTGTGTGTGATGGGCGTCGTACAAGGGGATATTTTATCCGAACAGAAAGGGGCGCCCCGGCACCCCTTTTGTGAAGGGTATGATTAAGCCGGTTACTGCTTTGACAGAACAATCGTGCGAGAATCCGGTTGTCCCCGTTCGTTCCTCCACCGGAGCACAAAGCGCAATTTGTCATACGCCTCGTGGTCGGTTAACTCCGGAAACCAAACGGTGGTGGACAGTTCCTTTTTGGGAAGAAGAATCAGATCGTCCGCCGGGGTACTCCCTTCGGCGACAACCGTATCGCCTGCCATCAACGTTACGGTATATCCCACCGCGTAGGCCACACCATCACCGGTATTTCTCAGGGTGACCTTCAACCCCAACGGCGGATTGGTACTGTCTCCCAGAGCTTCCCACTTTCTGACGATGACAAACGGCTCCTGATGCACATCAAACAGGGAATTCTCCACACACCCGGACAGGATTATGCCTAACCCCCAAAGGCACATCAATAGTTGGGTACCACGAAATAGGCTCCCCCGCTTCATGGTACACCTCCACTGGTTTTATGGACTTCCGCACTAACGTCTGTTGCTTGCGGTATTACGTCAAAAGTTGTGCCAGAAAATGGGGATAGAATGTGATCGGGTTGGCAACGTAAATCGGGGGAAAATGGGAAGAGCTAACCTTAGAAATTCGACAAAGTTATCGAGCAGAGGGCGTCAAATATTGCCGGGGCATTGAGGGATGCATTCCGGCATACCGGAGAACTTACAGCAGAAATGTTAACCCGGTTATCATTCCGGTGCTAACCGCATATGCCCGGCAGTAGTTTATTTGATCCGGGCCAGGTATTCCTGAATAGCCCGAACATGGCGAGCTATCTCCTCCGGATTATCACTGCCCTGGCGACTTTCCAGCGCCTGCGCCAGATACGGCTCCACCCGATCATACTCCCGGGTGATGATATACACCCAGGCCTGACAGATGCACAGCATGGGGCGAGAGGCGAAAACGCTTTCGGGGATGCTCCGCAGCCACCGTTGTACGGTGACGAGATATCCGCTTTCCAGCAAGGCCTGCGCATTCTTCTCGATCAATTGGGCGGCCAGTTCATAATCTTCTGCTTCCACGGCGTGCCGAAATGCTTCCGTCAACTCCCCTTCCTGCACATACCACAAACAGGCCCGCAGATGGAGTTCCCTGACCTGCCGGGCAGCCTGAGCTTTCAACCCGGAATACAACAGCTTCCGAACTGGCGAGTGCCAGCGATACCAGAGCGCATCCGGCTCTATCAGATCAAAAAACAGTCCCTGCCGGTGAAGTGCCGCCACAAGCTCCCCGGCCTCTTTCCGGGAGGTGATCGCCTGCGCCAATTGGGGGGCGAGATATTCGGAAACGCTCAGTTGTCGCACGAACTCGCCCATTTCGGAGGGGAGTCGTTCCAGCATCCGATTCAGGCAAAATTCCAGGGGTTCTTCTTCGGTCTGTTCCAGCCCCTCGATAAATGCCTCTCCAGGCATTCCCTGCCACAAACAGTGACCGGCATAGTTGACGTTCAGCGGCAGCGCCCGGGTGCGTTGCACCAGCGCGGTAATGGTGCCGTAAGGCAGCTTCAGCTTCATCAGAGAGTTCAGCAGGGTCGTGGCCTCGTCCACGGTGAAGCGGAAATAGGGATCGCGGATTTCTTTCAACTGATTGGTGGAGCGCAACCGGGCCAGCGGTAAAGGAGGATCGGTATGGCCGGCGATCATCATGTGCAGCCGGGAGGGAGCATGCTCCAGAACAAACGCCACGATGTTATGCACCGGGGGGGCGTTGATTTTGTGGTAATCATCCAGAAATAGAATAAACTCTTTCCCGATTCGGGAAATATCCTGAATCAGGGTTTTCAGGATCGTTTCTGCGGACAGGTTCTCCTGGGCATGCAGGCGATCCAGCACCCGCACGTCGATGTGCGGATCGATGTGCTGCAAGGCCGCCACCACGCTGCGCAAAAACCGGGTGGGATCGTTGTCCTCCGGTTCCAGGGCTACCCGGGTGAGCAGCACCGGTGCCTGTCGGGTCCATTGGGCCACCAGAGTGGTTTTGCCCACCCCGTCGGGACCTTCCAGCAGAGTAAGCTTTTTCATCGCCCCCTCGTTCAAATGTTGAAAAAGCCGGGGGCGAGGGATGAGCCGGCGATGAACCGAGGGTAACCTCAATTTCCGGGACGGCACCGGGGGAAGTTGAAATTCCTTTTGCATGTGACCATTTTGGGATCTCGACTCGGCCATAGAGAGCAGCTTGACCTCACAAATATAATTGGTTAGGGATAAACTCCAGTCTTATCGTGTCGTCCTGTGATTCGCGAAGCCCCTGCGATCACGGGACCACCCATTATGCACCAGGAAAAAGTAGCCGAAAACTCAACATCGTTGCTTCGCCCCGCGACCTGCAAAACCCTTCCCATCGGGCATCACGCAAAATCCCATGGTATCGAGATGAATTCGGTCCCTTCAAAAAAACCTCCACTTTCCCATGTAGATGGTTTTCCCGGATTTCAGGGCACTATAAGCAGGCCTAATATAGCCGTCACAGCCGGAGGCTGCAATGTCAGGATGAGATTTTCGGAATCTTCCCCGAATACTTTGGGCACAGGGGAAAGAAATTGAATGGGTTTACAGGGTATCCAGAATCTCCTCGATGCGGGATTTGGGAAGGGGCAGACGAGAGTGCACCACCAGGTAAATATCCAGATGGCGGATAATGGAATAATAGCCCCGGGAAGTTTGCAGAGTGATAATCCGTTCTTCCCGGTGGCGCCGGTTAAGCACGGCGGTAACCGACCGTAGCCGCTGTTTCGTTCCCGCCGGGATGGTTGTCTGGGGGGGATAGCGGTACTCTATTTCACCGGTGGTGGAAACGACCATAAATTCCTCCACCGGTACCCGTTCTAAAAAACGCCCGGCTACAAACCGGTAGAATTCCCGGAGTGCGTGTGAGGTTTCCGAATCCGGGGAACCATCGGGAAGAGCGCCGGAGCCCCCCTGCCGCTTCGGAGCAACATGCGGTTTCGCCGGCGCAAGGGTATGCCCGTTGGCGGAAACCGGTTGAGTATCCGACGGCAGAGATGCCCGGGAAGCCCCCGGCGAGGTATCCGGATATTCCGTTGCCGCTCCCCGGCGGATCACAAAATGCCCCCGGCGCCAGCGACTCATCACCTCGAAGGCTTCAGTGTCGCTGAGGATGCGTTTGCCCTCCGGCGAGTAGAGCACAATCTCTTCCGGCAATCCTCGATCAAAGGTAATCATCCCCGTATGCCGATTGGGATGGTCGATTTTGAGGAATCCGGTTAGCTTCTCCTCGTCACAGCGTTTCAGCAACTCTTCTATGGCCATGTCGGCCATATCCCCTTCCATGACCGTATTCACCAGGGCCACCGTCTCCCAATGGCGACGTACCAGAACGCGAATTTTGGACAGGAGGATGTTGGGATTTACCGGCTTGACCAGATAATCGATGGCTCCCATTTCCAGCGCCTGAACGATATGCTCTTCCTGCTCCACTCCCGACAGAAACAGCACCGAACAGTGGCGATAGGCTTTCAGCTTCTTCACCGCTTCAAAAAATGCGAAGCCGTCCATCTCCGGCATCAGCACGTCCAGGATCATCAGTACCAGTGGAGGGCTGTGGGTGGTGAGATATTCCAGGGCTCGGGGCCCATCGGAAAAACACAGCGGATGAAACCCGTTCCGGAGCAACAGGGTTCGCAGAGTTTTTAACACCTGCGGTTCATCATCCACTATGAGGATGTTCTCTTCCATGGGGCCTTCATCCTTGAAACAGTTCCACCGGAACTTCCCTGCCGGTGGTCTTTTGAACGGCGGCGATCAGCTCCCGCTTAAATCGAGGACTGGAGATCAGCAAATCTTCGGGAATATTTTTTAACGAAGTGATACCGGCTTCTTTCAGGGCTTCGGGGGAAATTTTCAGAAATACCCGATACACGGCGAAATTACCGATTTTCCCGTTTCCGGCGGTTCGCTCAATGTAGTCCAGAACCGGTTTAAGCCGAAACGGCCGGGAAACCTGTTCCTGTTCCCGGGAGAGCAGCGCCGGAATATCGGGGTGATCTTTTAACGCCTCCGGGTATTCCCGCAAAAATTCTTCCAGAGAAACTTCCTTCTCCCGGATCAACTTGCTTTGTTCCAGTCTTCTCAGGATGCTCGCCAGTTCTTCCGATGACAGATGAAACATCTCCTGCAAATCGGCTACCCGCCGATGCCCGTTAATGGCAAACAGAACTTTCCATTCCCCCACTTTCATGTTCAGCTTTCGGGCGATTTCCAGAAAATTTTCCCTGTGGCAATATACCGCTTCCGGATTCATGCCCCCTCCTTCATAACATCGTCATCGGCCCGGGGGGCAATTCCCCGAATCGGTTCCGCCGGAAAGAACAGGCTCGCTTTTTTGTCCCGACTCCCCCGGGAAAAAAGCCGCTCTGTATTGACGGCAGGGTTATTCATTTTTCCAGCCCCAGCACCAGATACGATTCGTATTCTTTCCACTCGATGGGCACGACGAAGGTCAAAAACGGCAATCGAATGCCGTTCAAATCCCGACCGGGTACCACCACCGGCACCGATACCCGGAATTGATTCCCATAAACCCGTCGCACGTTGCTGATAATGGTATTGGCCATCTCTCCCACCAGATCGGCCAGATCTTCCCGGGTAAATTCTCTTTCCCCTTCGGCCCGAAGCAGGGCGGCCAGCATATCCTTCGGCGTGGTCAGGTAGATGTATCCCTCGCTTCTGCCGGAAATCCGAACGAATCCGCTGTAATCCAGCAGCACCGGCTGCTCCATCTGGATAAAGGGTTCCCCGATC
This sequence comes from uncultured Calditrichaceae bacterium, assembly GCA_964416895.1. Taxonomy (GTDB): domain Bacteria; phylum Calditrichota; class Calditrichia; order RBG-13-44-9; family J075; genus CAYQGB01. The sequence continues at coordinate 16,403 of CAYQGB010000009.1, read as the reverse complement.
ACCGCCGGTTGTTGGGTGGCTTTTGCAAAATAGTGGGTGGTCACGTCGATGAACACCTGCAAGTCGCGCTCTTCCATAATGCGCATCCGGCTTTATAGTTAAGCTCCTTCTCTGGAGTTTTCGGCTATTCCAGGGCAATGATCAGCAGGGAACGATGCCCCCGCCACTCCACGGGGATAACGTATGCGCGCACCTGTTCCGGGAGGCGGAGGCGCTCCGGTTTCCCTTCCAGCACCACCGGCACCGCAATCATAAACCGGTTGCCCAATTCCCGCCGCACGTTCCCGGAGATGGTGTTGGCGATTTCACCCACCAGGTCGCACAGGGCATCGTGGGAAAGATCCGGTTCACCTTCCGCTCGAAGGATCTCTCGCAGCATCTCCGGCTCGGCGGAGAAGTACACGCACCCCCGCCGCTCCCCGGAAATGCCAATCACCCCGGTGTATGTGTAGAACTCCTCTTCCGAATCCCGCAGGAACGGCGTGCCGATGTTCGGCGGCGTGCCGGTGGTGTGACCAAAAAAATGCACCGTGGCCTCAATAAAGGCGCGCAACTCTCGCTCGTGGATATTCCCGTTCAGGTCCATGGGCAATCCGTATTCTCCTGACAATACGATTTCCCTATTCCAGCAATGCTTCCATCATTTCCCGCAACTCCTCCCGGGTAAAAGGCTTACACAGGTAGCCTTTCGCCCCTTTCTTGATGGCCTCGATGGCGGTGGATTTATCCGCCAGCGCGGAGATGACCAGAATCCGGACCTCCGGATTCAGCCGGATCATTTCCTGAATGCAGGTAATGCCGTCCATCACCGGCATGGTGATATCCATGGTCACCACTTCCGGCCGGGTTCGGCGGAACACTTCCAGGGCTTCCTTTCCATTGGCAGACAGCCCGACCACTTCCAGCCCCATCTCTCCCAGGTAGCGTTGAATCCTCTTGCGGATGATCCCGGAATCATCCACGATCAGCAGCTTCATAAGGCTCCCCTCATTGGGCATCCGGACTGAAGGTTGTGGGGGGTTCTTCCGGAAGCGGAAAACTCAGGCGAAATTCGCAGAACTGCCCCGGCTGGGAAATCACTTCCACCGTGCCCCCGGCTTCTTCCACCCGCTGTTTTACCAGGGTCAATCCAATGCCCCGACCTGCTTCGGGAGTGGTTTCCGACATTGTGGTGAGGCCGGGTCGGAAAAGTTTTTCTGTAGCGGGAAGGGCATTATCGGGGTCCCCGGGCTGGAAGCTTTCCTTCAGCCCGTTCTCCCGTTCCGTGACCATCGGAGAGATGCCCCGACCGTCATCCCGGAAGCGGATAATCAGCCGGCGGGGGGTAAACTCCGAGGCAATGGTGATGGTACCCTCCGGAGGTTTTCCGCGCGCCTGACGCTCTTCGGGAGACTCGATACCGTGAACCAGAGCATTGCGGGTGAGTTGCACCAGCACATCTTTGATCACTTTCTGGTAGCGGGTGGGAATGACCAGAGGATGAAACGCCCGCGTGTCCAGGTGCACGACTTTTCCTTCCGGCTTCCCCAACGCCGTGCTCAGGTTGCGGAGGTATTTGAGGATGATATGCCACTCCTCGCTGCGGCGACTGCGGAACGACACCCCATACCGAGCCATCAATTCCATCACTTCTTTGATGCGGTCAAGGTATTCAAACATTTGCCGCAAGTGGGTCACCAGGGGAAGAAAATCTTTACCGGTAAGGGAAGGTCGTTCCCGCAAAGCGACGATGGCGTCCTCAAACTCATGGGCCAGTTTTTCAAATAGTTTGAATCCGATGAGCGAGGCGTTGCCCTTGATGGTATGCAGGGCACAAAAGATGTGATCCAACCGGGCGCGCAGGTGGGGTTGCCCCGCTGCCGGATGCTTCAACTCCCGATTAATTCGGGTCAGCTCCTTCTCCACACTCTCCAGAAAGTCGGCCATCATGGCCGGTTCAATATGGATAATTCCCAGAAGCAACTCCATCTGTTGTTTGGCCCGGGATTCGGTGGCCTCTAACTGTCGGGCCAATTGCACCCGGCGGGTCACATCGGTCACGCTGACCAGCAATCCGGTAATCTCCCCCTCTTCCATGATTCGGCGAAATTGAAAGCTCAGGAATTTGGAACGGTATTGCCCATTCCCGTCCTCGAAGAACACCTCCACTTCCTGGAGGGGATTTACATCCCGAATCAATTTTTCTTTTAAAGCGGGATCAAACATCAAGCTCAAATAATCCAGGGCGCTGTTCAGCAGGCGCTCCGGCAACCGGGATTCCAGATAATGCTTCAGGTTGCGCCCGGCCAGATTCGTCTCTTCCAGAATGCTTTCCAGCGCCGCCGAGTATTGGGAGCCGATTTTGCCTTCCCGGTCGATGATAAACAACCCTTCCTGAACGGTACGAAGGATTTTTTCCCGTTCCTCTTCCCGGGCTCGCAGAAGCGCCAGCGCCTCGGCCTGCTTTCGGGCAGAGATATCCTGAAAAGTGGCCACGGCATATTCCACCCTTCCGTCCCCGTTGAACACCGGACTGGCCTGAATTTCCAGAGGAATCCGTCGGTTGGCCTGATTCAACTCTACATCGGTCGCCTGAACCGTGCTTCGGCGGATCAATGCCCGGAGTACGGGCAGTTCCTCGTTGGGATATACTCGATCTGTTCCCGCCACATACAGCTGTAGCGTTTCCGCCAGAGTGTTGGATTGGAGCCGGGTGCCCGGAGGAATCTCCAGGGTCTCCCGGGCGGTCCTGTTCAGGTAGCAGGGATTTCCATCTCCATCCACCACCAGGATGCCCAGGGGAATATTATCCAGGAATTTGAACAGCCGGGCTTCGCTGTTGCGCAGGGCGATCTCGCTTCGCCGCCGTTCGGTAATATCCCGCACGGTGGTCACCACCGCCTGCACGTTATCCCGGTCATCCCAAATGGGAGTCATGATATATTCAAAATGCCGAATCTCGCTGGCTTCGGAAAAGGAAAACTCGCTGACATGCCTCTGGCCGGTCACAAACACCTGTTCCCGGGCGGCTTCCAGCGGTTTCATGATTTCCGGGGGTAATCCAATTTCCAGCCAGGTTTTGCCGATCATATCCGCTTTGGTCATTCCCCAGGCGCTGGCGCCTGATTTACTCACATACTGAAACCGCCCACTGCGATCGTTCAAATACACCCGGTCGGGGAAAGAGGAAAGGATTTGATCCAGCATTTGCGCCTGTTGTTCCACCTCGGCGGTCAGTGCCTGAAGCTGTATCTGGGTGCGCTTTTGCTCTGTTACATCCCGGCCGATCAGATACACGGTGCCGTCGATGGTGGGTTGTGCAGCCCAGAAGAGCCAGCGATAGCCCCCGGATCGGCACAAACAACGGCACTCGAAAAAGATCGGAGCGGTATCCCGTTTGAACTCGCGGATTTTTTCCTGAACTGCCGGGCGATCCCCTTCGTGTACCAGCTCCAGCAAAGGGTGACCGAGCAACTTTTCTTCCGGGAATTCCAGCATGGCGGTAAAGGCAGGATTGATCCGTTGCAGGTGTCCTTCGGCATCGGCGATAGCCAGAAGATCGGCGGAAAGGGCAAAAAAACGATCCAGTTCCTGTTTGGCGGCCTTTAGTTCCCGGGTGCGTCTGTCAAGCAATTTTTCCGTACGATCAGAAAAGCGGAGTTTTTCTTGTAGCTTTTGGATCTCCCGGGAACCGGCACTTGCCCGCTCCGCGTAATAGCCAATCGCATATCCCATAGCGGCAATAATAACCGGAAACAGGTATGCCCAATAAATCCGGAAAGGAGGATATGGTAGTACAGGGGAATTTCCGAGATAGACATGCAGGTGAGCGGCAATCGCTAATCCCATACCGACCAGAAAACCGACACCGGCCAGAGTGATGCGGCGAGGAAAGTACGAGGAGGAACGTTCATCCCTGAAACGCTTCCTCTGCTTTTTGGTACCAGCGATACCCATTACTAACTCCTTTTAGTATGGGTCTGGACAAATTCAAAGAAAAACAGAAATAGTCGCCACTACAGGGTAAAAATGCCGCCGTCCCCAGGGCAATGACCGATCCAATTAAAGCCACAAGGTATAATCGTTCGGCGAGAAGCGGACTTTATGAAAGGGACAGGGGGGACAAAGATAAAGGGAAGTGAATTCTACGTCTTTTCTTTGCCGGATTTTGGGATTATATTTGGTTAACATAAGCTTGCTCGTTATCGATAAATCTAATCGAGTGCGGGAAGAAAAGATGTTGGATACGCTGAAAATTTACAATGAATTGAAGGAGACGCTGGATCCCCAGACGGCGTTGAAAATTGCCGAGATTCTGGGGACGGTATATAGCGAACTGCATAATGCGGTAACCAAAGCCGAATTTAATGAACTGAAAGAAGTTGTTCAGGAATTAGCCGAAGCCCAAAAACGCACCGAACAACGGGTCAATGAACTCGCCGAAGCCCAAAAACGCACCGAACAACGGGTCGATGAACTCGCCGAAGCCCAAAAACGCACCGAACAACGGCTGGAAGCATTAACCATCCGGGTCGATGAACTCGCCGAAGCCCAAAAACGCACCGAAGAAGCCCTGGCGAAATTAACCGGTGAAGTTGTGGTTATTAAAAAAGGGCTTCAGGATGTTCGAAAACAGGTAGGGGGAATCAGCGCGACCATCGGCTATACTCTGGAAGACCGGGCTTATCGATCCTTACCCAAACTGCTCAAGCAGGAACATGGCCTCACCCTTTCCACTCCTTTGAAGCGCACTTATCTGAAAGATAAAGCCGGAAGATTTATAGAGGTCAACATCTTTGGTGTGGCCCACCGCAACAGCAAAGAGTTGTGGATTGTAGGAGAAGGCAAAAGTCAACTTTCCAAGAATCATGTGGATAAATTCATCCGGAAAAAGCTGAACCCGCTGAAAAAAGTGCACCCGGATGTATTCCCGATTCTGGTAACGTATATGATCAGCGAGCCGGATGTGGAGGAATACGCCCGGGAGAAAGAGATTTTCCTGTACTACTCCTACCAGTTCGATTTGTAATTTACCCTCAATAACCTCCCGGCTGTCCCGTCCTCTCAGTTCGTGAAGTGTATTCTCTTCCCGGTTGTGAGATGGGTAGGGGAAAAACTCGTCGAAGATAAAGTTTCTCCCGGAGAATTTTGAGAACAAATTCCCCGGGAGAAAAAGCGGTTTTAGTGGACGGAAAGATTATGGCACCACTTCTATAAGGGTGGAAACGGCGCCTTTTTCTCCGTTGCTGGCGATGGCGGTCATGGTAATACGGTGGGTACCCAACGAAAGATAGGGCACCACGCAGGTCTCGCTGGTACCGATTTCTCCATCGATGCTGGACGTCCACACGATCTGATCAAAGCTCCCTCCGCCGCTTTGACCGACAGAACCGTTGCAGGTTAGTTCCTGTCCCTGCACCAACTGATATCCGGCAAAGGGCGCCAGAATTTGCAAATCCAGACCGGTGTTGACAAAATCCACCATCACTTCGATGCTGGCCCTTCCCACCACTGTGCCGCCGTTCCCATCGGGAGCCGTCACCGTCAGAGTGATGGTGTGCAGGCCGGGGGTCAATCCACCGGGTTGAATATGGGGGGAATCGCCCAGCACCGGACCGGGATCGGTTTCCAGATTGGAACGCCATTCAAACGCCAGAGGATTGGTGACCGGGGTGCCATCCGGCGCCACCGCCGAACCTCGCAAATCGATCAGATCATAAGGGTGGAATCGCTGCCCGGCGAGAGTTTCAATCCGCACGACCATCCCGGTGCCGGAAGGGCGCACGGTCAAATGGGTTTGGGCGGAGCGCTGCTGGCCTTCCGGCCCGGTGGCAGTGAGAGTGATGGTGTGTTCCCCCACGCTCAAACCGCTGCGGGTAAATCCAAACCCCACCCCAATATCGCCATCTTTATCGGAAGTCCATACCAGTTGCGTTTCGGATATCCCGGCACCGTTGCTCAGCGCCGCCGTACCCGTAAAGCTTATCGGGGCATCCTGTGCCACCGCCTGCCCATCTCCAGGGGCGGTGATGGCAACCTCCAGCGTGGGGGTTCCCGGCGTACCCCCGTTCTGATCCACCATCTGATCGGAACTCTCCTGACAGGCGCTTACCGCCGCCAGTAGTAGCAATCCCCACAAGGCCTTCCCCACTCTCGACCATCGCTGCATGGGATCCTCCTTATTCCTGTGGAATGAAATAATGTGAATGGCCGCTCCTTCGGCCAAAAACCTCTCCGAAATCCGTGAATACAGAAAACGCCCCGGTTTCAGGGAGTTGACGAGAGAGCAACCACGGATACCGAATTGTCTCCATAATTGCTGATGTAAAGTTTTCCACTCTTTCCGGCCGGCGCCACCCCGATAGGCTTGTTCCCCACTCGATAGGTTTCCGGGAGCTTCTCAAAGGTGCGGGCATCATACACATATACCAGCGAGCGGTTAAAATTCACCACATACAGCCGCTCCTCCTCCGGCGATAGCACCGCCTCCTCCGGGCCGTCCAGTCCGGTGATTTCATGGACGATGGCATCCCGGCGAGTGTCGAGAACGTGCACTTTATTGAGCAGGAAATTGCTGATGAACAGACGGGTGCGGTCATGGTTGGCATGCACCAGTTCCGGTTTACCCCCGGTGGAAATAGTTTGCGATGATTTATCGTCCAGACGAATAACGGAGATGGTGCCGTCTTTGGTATTGGTGACGTAGATTTTAGCATCATCGGCGGAGATGCCGATGCCGTCGGGACCGTTGCCGGTGGGATATTCATCCACAATTTCCAGAGAACCGGCATCCACTTTCAGGACTTTGTTGGCTTCCGTCGCCACCACGTACAGGAATTTTCCATCCCCACCGGCGACAATGCCGCCCAGGTTATGTGCATATCGCTTTTGCCGTACAATCTCATGCCGGGTGAAATCCACAATGTCGATGCCTTTATCCCAGCCGCTCACGGCCACCAGATTGGTGCCGTTCAACCGGGCAAAGCCCCAGGGATAGTTCACCCCATCAATGGTGGTGACCACGGCATCTTTTCGGGTATCGATTACCGACAAAAAGGTGTCTTCCACGTTGGCGACGTAGAGGAACCGCTCATCGGGAGTGAGGAACAGGGCATCGGGACCCTTGCCTACCGGAATGGTGGGGTATGGGGACATCCGGGCGGTAGGCTGTGTTTCCGATATTTGCTGCTCCCTGGATTCCGGGCCGCCGCAGGCCGCCATTCCTACCAGCAGGATCAGCCCCGCCGCTTTCCATCCAAATCTCATGGGTACCACTCCCCGGTTTTGACATATTTGAGTTTTGACATATAGAGATTGCACCGGGATTTTATGTGCTGCAACAGGATTCCCCGGAAGCGGCGCCGTTTCCGGAAGTTTCCTCCGGCTCCCCTTCAAAGGCCACCAGCGCTTTGATCGCCCACTCTTCCCCCGGGCACCCCTGCATGGTCATGGCGACGTTCAGGAATTCTACCAGCTCCTCCTCGGTGACGCCGCGATCTTTGGCCATTTGCGCATAGGCCTTGATGCACGGCTCGCAGCGAATGGCCACCGAAATCGCCAGGGCGGTGAGGATTTTGTATTTTCCGGGAACTGCCCCGTCCCGGTACGATTCTTCTCGCATGCGCATAATGCCCCCGGTGACCCTGGGGCTTAACCGCCGCATACGGGCAAAGGGGGATTCGGTAGTACGGGTTTCTGGAACAGCGGAATCCGCCATAATGCTTCCTCCTGAGCTTGAGTGTGTAAGAGCTTTTTCCATATAGGGTCACTGATCCCCGGTTTTTTTCGACGGTTTTTTGTTCCCCTCGTCGGTGGATTCTGCCGCCGTCTTGTCGGGCTGAATCGCGGCAATGGCGAAACCGGTGGTTTTCAGAGCTTTTTCGATTTCTTCCCGGCTGGTTTTAGAAGGATCGTACTGCACTTCTGCCCGACCCTCCTTGAAATTCACCTTGCATTCCACCACGCCTTCCACTTTTTCACAGGCACCGGTAACAAAGCCACTACAGGCAGCGCAACTCATTCCTTTGACGGAGAACACCGCCGTTTTTACTTTTTCCGGCTTTTGGTCGGATTTTCCGGAATCCCGGGCCTGCGCCAGGACAAGCATGGGAAGCAGAAGCAATAGCAGGGTAAACATGACTCCCGTGCGTTTCATGGGAACTCCTCCTTTAATTTTTATGAGATTGAGAGTTTGCCAATTCCCTATGTGGCGCAACAACTCAATGCGCTCACTTCTTTACCAAAAGAAATCGCCGCCAGTTTGATCCCTTCCGAAAGGGTAAGGTAGGGATGAAACAGGGAGACGATTTCATTTGCAGTCAGCCCGTATTTAATCGCCAGGGTGACCTCCATCAACAGTTCTGAGCCTTCCGGGGCCACGATTCGGGCGCCGATCAGCTTATCGCTTTCCCGGTCGCGGATCAGTTTGATAAAACCACGGGTATCCCGGGCGGCGATGGCCCGGGGAACTTCTGACAAGGGCAGCGTGGTGGCTTCGGCGTCAATGCCCCGTTGGCGCGCCTGAACTTCGTCCCACCCCACACCGGCGATTTGAGGATCGGTGAAAATGACCCAGGGCAGAGCGGTATAGTCACGGGGCTGCTTCTGCTCCGAGAGGGCGTTTTCCGCGGCCAGTTTTCCTTCATAGGCGGCGGTATACACGAACATGTATCCACCGATCACATCCCCGGCACCGTAAATGCCCGGAACGCTGGTTTGCAGGGTATCATCTACCTGTAGAAAACCTTTCTCATCCATCGCCACACCCACAGTCTCCAGCCCCATATTGGCTGTGTTGGGTTTTCGGCCGGTGGCCACCAGCACCTGACCGGCGCGGAACTGGCGCCGGTCTTTCCCCACCTGCACTTCCAGCACCACTTCTCCCTTTTCCCGATACACCTGCCGGGTGGCGGCGCCGGTGACCACTTCGATGCCTTCACTGCGGAATTGACGGAGCAATTCTTCGGCGACATCGGACTGCTCGGTGGGGAGAATCTGGGGAAGCAACTCCAGCACGGTTACTTTGCTTCCCAGGCGGGCAAACATCTGGGCGTTTTCCAGACCGATATAATTGCCCCCCAGCACAATCAGCGATTCCGGTAGGTCTTCCAGTTCGTAGGCGGTTTCGTTGGTCAAATATCCTGCCTCCGTCAGCCCGGGGATGGGGGGCACCGCCGGAGTTGCTCCGGTGGCGATCACAATCGCATCGGCAGCAATGTGCTCCCCGTTCACTTCCACTTCGCCGGGGGCGGTCAGGCGCGCCCGGCCTTCAATAAGGTGGAAATTGTCAAAATCGGCCACCACATCCAGGTATTTGGCCTGGCGCAATTGTCCCACCAGTTCCCGCTTCTGGGCGATGATTTCCCGGAAATCCACTACCCGCCCGTGGGTTTCAATTCCCCGAAACTGATGCGCGTTGGCCCGGTGCACCACCTCTGCGGCCCGGATCAGGTTCTTGGAGGGAACACATCCCACATTGACACAGGTGCCTCCAATGGGCAACCCTTCATTGATCATGGTAATTCGTGCCCCCAATTCGTGGGCGCGGATGGCAGCAGCGAACGCCGCCGACCCGCCTCCGATGATGACCAGATGGGGAGGAAGGGTACAGCAACTTTCCGACATGATGGTTGTCCTCAATGCTTTTGCTTTTCCAAGTTTCTGCAACCCGAGCGTAATTGGGTCGGGTCCTCCCGGGGAACCGGGATTACTTCTGTTTGGCTTTCACTTCCGAGGGATATCCCGCTCCCTCGGTGGCGGCCAATAGCTCTTCCAGGCTTACCTTATTGGGATCGTATTTGACCACCGCCTGAGGCGGCTCAAAGGTGACCCGGGCTTCGATCACTCCATCCACCGAAGCCAGGGCTTTGTTGACCGTCAGGGCACAGCCGCCGCAGGTCATGTTGTGCACTTCCAGCACTGCCGTCGTCACATTGGTCGTGGCCTGCACCTGACCGGCTCTGGCCAGATTCGGGGCGATGTAGGGAAAAGCCATTAGCCCCAGCGCCACCACCGTAACGATCCACAACAGGATTTTATTGCGGCGATTGGCGTTGGGCGTGGCGCAGGCGCTTCCCGGTTCACACTCCTCTTTGGGCTTACGATACACCCGATAGTAGGCAAATCCCAGGAATCCCAGGGTAAACACGATAAAAATGGGGCGGTATTTCTCAAATGCTGCTAAGTTGCCCACCCAGGCGCCGCCGATGCCCAGCGCCAGCAAAATTAACGGGCCGATGCAACAGATCGACGCTCCGATGGCGGCCACTACCGCCCCGATGATGCCGAGTTTTTCCGATGCCTTCTTTTCAGGTGTTGGGGTTGACATGGTTGAACCTCCTCAATTGGGGTTAACGTCATCATGTTCCAGCGCTTCGATGATGGGGCACTCCCCGGTGGGGCCTTTTCCCCGACAGGCCGCCACCAGCGTTTCCAGCGCCCGCTTGATACGATGTAGCTGAGCAATCTTCTCCTCTACTTCCCGAATTTTGGCTTCCGCCTGACGCCGCACCTCATCGCAACCTGTCTCCGGATCCACCCGGAGTTCCAGCAGGTCTTTGATCTCCCGCAGGGAGAAGCCCAGCTCTTTGGCATGGCGGATGAATTTGAGTCGGGCCACATCTTCATCCGAATACAGCCGATATCCGGAGGGTTTGCGGGCAGGTTGGGGCAACAACCCCTTGCGTTCGTAGAATCGCACCGTCTCCACATTTACCCCTCCGGCGCGGGCAAATTCTCCCACGGTCATGTACTTCATCGGTTCACCTCCATCGCATTCAGATATTAACGACCCGGACTATAGTACGGAGTTCAATGGGTCGGCCAACTTTTTTGCGTCTCTTTCGGTAAACGCCGGCCTCGTTTGTTTACCGGTGCGTAATATAAACACCGTACCTTGATACAGAGTCAAGGGGTAAATTATAACATTTTTGTAACGGTTTACCTGCAAGACGGGATACAACCAGAGGGAAAAAAACCAGGCGGTTCCGGGGGATCATCAGGATGGGACGGAGAATTACCCCGTACGCATCACGGAGTGCCGAGCTTTTCCTTTTGTCGTCTTTGTAACCATCTTTCAATGGAACGGGGACTTTCTTGGGACTTTAACCCCAGTAAGACTCCCACCGGACTGAGATCTTCGTCCAGTTCCGGCCATCGAACCCAGGTTCCATCGGCCAGAAGTTGCCATCGTTTCCGTTCTTCGATGGTCGCGTGCTTTAGACGGGGATACCATTCTACCGGAAAGATCAGCACGCGGCCATCGTGAAACGTGAAGCTCATCCGTTCCTCATCGATCACCTGTACATCCACCACCCGAACCAATTGCCGCCGTTCCAGTTCATCGATTAACATATTCATTCCAGCGTCGCCGAATTTCATCTTTGTATCCCTCATTGCCGATAAGTTACCCTATCAAATTTTGCTTCGCAACACTCCATCCTCCCTGACACACGCCGGCTATACCCCAAATGTATCAAAAAGATGCCAATTTGTGAAACATTTGTGATGGTTATCTCCTTAATTCCCGGCAGCCTGATTCGATCATAACCGGAGCCCCTGCGGATTTACCCCGATGGCCGTCTCGCATCGGCAATTCCGTGCAGTCGCTTCTTCGCGTTTGGCCTGAGATTCTCGAATACTATCCCGGAAAAAGGAGATTTGTGCAATGGAATGCAAAAGAAACCGTGTTCTCGGAGGCGTTCTACTCGCCACAACCCTATGGGCATTGGCCGGTTGTTCCGGCGCCACCGATTCGGGGGCTTCCACCGGAGAAACGCCCTCGCCCACGGCAAACCTGACCGTGGAGATCACCTCTCCACCGGATGGAGCCGGGTTCGATCAAGATGCGCCGATCACCTTTGAGGGCGGGGCGATGCCGGGAAGTTCCATTCCCCTGCCGGAAGAAAATCTGACCTGGACTTCCGATAGAGATGGTACCATCGGGGTGGGAAGCGTGTTTCGCCGCAGCGGCCTGAGTCCCGGCACCCACACCATTACCCTCACTGCCACCGCCTCCGATGGGCAACAGAAACAAGTCCGGAGACAGATAACCATCCGCCCTGCGCCCACCGGGGTAACGGTGGTGATCACCTTCCCACCGGCGGGCACTCGAATTAAATCCTACGATTTGATTCGCCTGGAAGGCGTGGCAACCGATCCTTCCGGGGCGGTGATCGGCAACCCGCTGGCGCTGGAATGGCGCTCCAATCTGGATAACGTTCTGGGAAACGGCGCCTCCATCGAGCCGGGGGGATTGTCGCCGGGGCTGCATCGGATTCGCCTCCGCGCCGAAATGGTGGATCCCGGCAGCGGCAACATCATCACCGGGGAGGGAGAAATCGAACTGCAGGTGGATTTTGCCAACGAACCGGCCATGAACGCCGAGATTCTGGCGCCCATGAACGGCAGCCTGCTCAACGCCAATCAGTCGGTGACCTGCATCGGCACGGCGGAAGATGAAAACGGCAATCGCCTCAGCGGCCAGCAGATGATCTGGACCTCCTCCCTGGATGGGCTATTCGGCATCGGTGAGACCTGTATCGTGGATCACTGGACGCCGGGCACCCACCGGATCACCATGACGGCCACCTCCCCTTCGGGGAAAAAGACCACCACCTCCATCATCCTGCACTTCGTGCAATAGTTGCGGCAAAAAGCCTGTAGGACAGGCATCTTGCCTGTCAGAAGTAGTAGGCATCTTGCCTGTCAGTAGCAGAACAGGCATTTTACCTCTCAGAAGTGGTCTCCAGGTTAAAGTTTCCCGATGCCATGACGATAATATTAAGTTTGGATTGTTTTTAGAATCGACTTTTCTTCCACGCCCTGACTGCCGGAGTTTGCCATGCACCGGACGCTGCCTCGTCTTTTTCCGCTTCTGGGAGGGCTATTGATGTTCTGGCTGGCCTTCGGTTGTCAGAGTTCCAACAACTTGAATGGCCCCCGCACCCGGTTGGCGAAACTTTCGGTGAGCATTCACTCTCCCCAGGAAGGCCTTTCCACTCCCCAGAATGCCCTCATTCCCTTCACGGCCACGGCCATTTACGGCGAAAACGGGGAGGTCAACGAAGCGGACATCATCTGGCAATCGGATCGAGATGGGATCATCGGGGTGGGAAGCGCCTTTTCCCGCAGCGGCCTTTCCGTGGGGCGGCACCGGATCACCTTGCTGGCCACCGGACCGGGTGGAGAAATCGCCGCCGCCCAGACCCGCATCACCGTTACGGCCAATCCCGGGGGAATGCGGGTAACCATCGCCTCACCCCCTGCCGGTGCTCCCTTTGCCGCTTATGAACCGATTCCCCTGCACGGGCGGGGAAAATCCGCCGACGGCCAGGAGATCACCGCCGCGCTGTCCTACACCTGGATTTCCCATCGAGACGGCATTTTGGGCAACGGGGCGGAAATTGCGCCGGCGGGTCTCTCCCCCGGAGTGCACCGGATTACCCTTGCCGTCACCGATGACAGCACTTCCGGCGGTGGGCAGGAAGAATCGGCTCAAATCGAAGTAGTTATCCTGCCGGACACTTCTGCGGCGCCGTTGCAGGTGGATATTCTTTCTCCTCAGGATGGCGCCCGATTTCCCCAGGGCCAGACCATCACCTTTGTGGGCGCTGCCAGCCAGGCCGACGGCACCCCCATCACCACCGAGGGCATCGCCTGGGTCTCCAGCGTGGATGGGCAGGTGGGAATCGGGGAATCCTTCAACGTCGCCGGGCTGTCGGTGGGGTTTCACCGCATGGCCATGATTGCCTCCACCCCGGATGGCCGTCAGAAAGCGGCCACTTCCATCCTCATCGAAATCCTCCCCTGAAACTCGCCCCTCACTACTTGAGCGGCACATTCAGTATTTGCAAATCCTTTTCTCCGTTGAGTATATTCCCTTAACCTATCGTCTGGGCATTGGAAAACCCGATACGTTTTACCGGTTGGCCAATCCCTCGTGTTGCATTTTTGAGAACCGGTATACCGGTATAATGAGGTGGTTGCAACAACGGCATCCTCATAGTCATCATGATCTCGAATATCCTCCATCGCCAGATCCTCACCAACGGCCTCCACCTGCACGTGGTTCTGGCCGGGCCGGAAGAGGGGATGCCGGTCATCCTGCTCCACGGCTTCCCCGAATTCTGGTATGGCTGGCGGCATCAGATTCCGGCGCTGGCGGAAGCGGGGTATCGGGTATGGGTGCCGGATCAGCGAGGATACAACCTCAGCGATAAGCCCCGGGGGATCACCGCCTATACACTGGATGCCCTCTCCGGCGATATTTTGGGATTAATCGAGGCCACCGGTCGGGAGAAGGCGGTAGTAGTGGGCCATGATTGGGGCGGAGCGGTGGCCTGGTGGCTGGCGGGGCTGCATCCCGAACGGATAGAAAAATTGATCATCCTCAATTCTCCTCACGGTACCGTAATGCGGCGGCACCTCCGCCGCAATCTTCGGCAATTACGGCGAAGCTGGTATTTTTTGTTCTTTCAGATACCCTTCCTTCCGGAACGGCTGATGCGGCTGGGCAACTGGGTTTTGCTAACCCGCACGCTTATCCGCACCAGCCGGAAAGGCACATTCTCCCCCGCAGATCTGGAACACTACCGGGCGGCCTGGAGCAAGCCCGGCGCCATGACCGCCATGATCAACTGGTATCGGGCGGTGATGCAGAAGCGCCCCCACCGGATCGCCCGGCGGGAGATTTCCGTGCCCACCCTGCTGATCTGGGGCGTGAGGGATGCCTTTCTGGGAGTGGAATTGGCCCAACCGAGCATCGAATTCTGCTCCCGGGGGCGGCTGGAGCTTATCGATGGAGCCACTCACTGGGTGGCACAGGAAGAACCGAAGCGGGTCAATCGGCTAATGCTGAATTTCCTGAACACTCACTAACCTAATTCTCGGAGGAGGTCATGTCTTTTCTCTCCACACGTCGAACAGCGTTGTCGGGCTTGATGGCGCTGATGTTTGTGCTCGTTTCCCAGGCGGTGCTGGGAGAGGAGGTGAAGATCGTCAAAGTGCTGGACGCCAACCTGTTTCAATTGCAGGACGGGCGGAGAACCCGGCTGGCAAATGTGCAGACTCCCTCTCGGACGGATACTAATGGGAGGGTACGGGCGCTGGCCTATCGGATTCAGAAATACGCCGAGCAACAGTTGCTGAGGAAACGAGTGACGATTCTCTACGATTCCTCGACGGCAAAGGCGGATCCCCTTCCGGTGCATCTGTTTCAAAAGTTTCCCCTGAAGCGAGCGTGGTACAACAAGATATATCTGGAAAGAGGCTACGGAAAATATGTTGAGGAAGGCGACACCACCTACCGGGCGATCTATCGGAAAGCCGAGGCCAGAGCCAGGCGCAAGGAACGGGGGGTGTGGAACCCCAATTTGTATGCCCCGGGATTTCCCAGAAATTATGCCATTCAATTGCTGGTTGGGTGGGGTCAGGAGGCGTTTAGAACCTCCGGGGATTACCGAGAGATTCATTTCCTCTTCGCTCCCCTGCAGCCCACCAGGAATTTTTCCGGCTTCCGTATTCATTGGGGAGCTTTCATCACCCGACACTATTGGGGGCATGGCTCGCCTCCTGAAACCGGGATAGAAGTTTGGGGCCTGGAGGCCCGGGCAATTCTAAACGGCAAATTTGTTGGCGTGGAACCCGGCCTGATATGGATTCACATTGAGGATGAGGATTACGACCGCCCGGTGATCTGGCCCTCGAGCCGATTAAAAGTGGGGCTGGTCAACCGGGTTTATCTCACCTTTGATTTTTTGACCGATCTTTTGCATGCTCCAAGGGCATTGGGAATCGCTTTCCTGAATCGGCAACCTTACCTGAAGCTGTGGGTGGGATATGCCAAGGCGGAAGATGCGCGAGGAGGAGAAATATTATCCTTTGAAGGTAAATTTTTGCCTTACCGGCGAATTTTGATTACCATCCACGCGAGGCAATTCAACCCCTATTACACTTCGGAGAACCTTTACGCCCTGAGAATGGGGGTAGGATATGTGATAAGATAAGGAAATTTTCCTGACTTGAATATCCAGTAACTATCTCGCCAATGTCACATTTCAGGAACGACCGTAGAGGTCGCCGAAGCCGTAGGGAGAAAATTTTTTTAAGGCGAGAGGGTTCGGTAACTTATTCCCTCAGCTCAGCGTTTTTGCCCTCACCCTACCCCTCCCGCCCCGACAGCCGAACATACCGGAGTTTTTCTGCCTCCAGAGGCTCGTGTTGACTCGTGAGAATCGCCTTTGAACCGGGGAGGCTGTCGGGGCACCCTCCCCTTCCCTCTCCCGCAGCTGCGGGAGAGGGAAGGGGAGGGCCGGGGTGGGGATGGGTGAGGGCGGTTTAATGTGACATTGTCGAGGTAGATAGCTTTGACCCGCTTTCCTCTTCCCACTTCCCGGAAAATTTATGTATATTTAAACAACTTCGCC
>CAYQGB010000008.1:35708-38221 GCA_964416895.1 uncultured Calditrichaceae bacterium | reverse complement strand
GTAGGACAGGCATCTTGCCTGGGGTAATACCTCGACGGTCTGGTGTTCTTTCAAGGTTTGGATGACGGGTTGTTCTCCTGAATGTAATTCATAAAGGACAGGGATTCTTCGGGCTGCCGCCTTGACGGCACTCCTGTGAATGGCATTAGTGCTTCTGGAGCCGCAGCTCTTAGCATAAAGCCGGCACTTCCCCGGCGGCAGCCCTCAGAATGACAGGAAACCCGTCACTTTACACTTGAAAGAGCACTGGAAGGTTGTTCTACTCATCTGATAGGGCATCTTGCCTGTTATCATAGAGATGATACAGGGCGCCAAAAACCCCATGATCACAGGCAATTGGACAGAGAAAACGGCTGATAATTTTTGCAGGATCGTGAAAGGAAAATAAAAATCCGGTTGACAAATCGGGTTGCATATGTTAATTTGAGAGTCTGTGACTTTTAACAAAATGGAGGTAAAAAGCTTTGCCAACGATCAATCAATTGATCCGGTTTGGACGAAAGCAAGTCGAGAAAAAGAACAAGGCTCCGGCGTTGGGAAAGTGCCCCCAAAAGCGGGGAGTATGCACCCGTGTCTACACCACCACGCCCAAAAAGCCCAACTCGGCGCTGCGAAAAGTCGCCCGGGTGCGCCTGACCAATACCATGGAAGTGACCGCATACATTCCCGGTGAAGGGCACAACCTGCAGGAGCACTCCATTGTATTGATCCGCGGCGGACGGGTGAAGGATTTGCCGGGAGTGCGATATCACATCATCCGGGGAGCACTGGATACCAGCGGAGTAGAAGATCGAAAACAGGGGCGTTCTAAATACGGTACCAAACGACCCAAGAAATAAAGGTGATTGAGGATTGTTATGAGGCGTAGAAGAGCACCTGAACGAGAAGTTTTACCGGATCCCAAATACCATAGCGTTCTGGTCAGCAAATTCATCAACGGCCTGATGCTGAAGGGGAAGAAGAGCAAAGCGCAAAAGATTTTCTACGGCGCAATGGATATTATCGAGCAGAAGCTGAAGACGGATCCGCTGGAAGTGTTCCACAAAGCCATGGAGAACGTGCAGCCGTTGCTGGAAGTTCGCTCCCGTCGGGTGGGAGGGGCGACCTATCAGGTGCCGGTGGAAGTTCGGGATAAACGGCGCCGGTCGCTGGCCATTCGCTGGCTGGTGCACTATGCCCGTCAACGGTCGGAGCGCACCATGGCCGAACGCCTGGCTAATGAGTTGATCGCCGCCTCCAAAGGAGAAGGCGCAGCAGTGAAAAAACGAGAAGATACCCACAAAATGGCCGAAGCCAACAAGGCGTTTGCCCATTTTCGATGGTAAATCAATCGTTCACCATAACCATACATATAGATTGACAGAGCAGGTACGAACAGGATGTCCAAGAGATTTGATTTAGAAAAGACTCGCAATATCGGCATCATGGCCCATATCGATGCCGGGAAGACCACCACCACGGAACGGATTTTGTTCTATACCGGTCGAGTGCATCGAATGGGTGAGGTGCATGAAGGCTCCGCCACCATGGATTGGATGGAGCAGGAGAAGGAGCGGGGGATTACCATTACCTCTGCCGCTACCAGTTGTTTTTGGCGGGATCACCGCATTACCATTATTGATACGCCGGGTCACGTGGATTTCACGGCGGAAGTGGAAAGGTCACTGCGAGTATTGGATGGAGCGGTGGCCTTATTTTGTGCCGTGGGGGGCGTGGAGCCGCAGTCGGAGACGGTATGGCGACAGGCGGATAAATACGGCGTGCCCCGAATTGCCTTTGTGAATAAAATGGATCGGGTGGGGGCAGACTTTTTCAATGTGGTGGAGATGATGAAGTTGCGGCTGGGTGCCCATCCGGTGCCGGTGCAACTTCCCATCGGAGAAGGAGAGTTGTTCACCGGCCTGATCGACCTGGTGAAGATGCGGGCGGTGCTGTTTGATGAAAGCACCCTGGGCATGAAGATTATTGAGGAAGAGATTCCCCGGGATTTGGTGGATAAGGCCCGGGAATACCATACCCATCTGGTGGAAGCGGCGGCGGAGTTTGACGATCAGTTGATGGAAAAATATCTGGAAGGGGAAGAGCTGAGCGAGCAGGAGATTAAGGCCGCGCTCCGCAAAGGGGTGCTTCAGAATCGGATTGTTCCGGTGCTATTAGGCTCTGCCTTCAAAAATAAAGGAGTGCAGCGCCTTCTGGATGCCGTGATCGACTACCTGCCTTCCCCCCTGGATTTGCCCCCCATCAAAGGAATTCATCCCAAAACCCATCAAGAAATCGAGCGCATCCCTTCCGATGATGCGCCGTTTACCGCCCTGGCGTTCAAAATCATGGCCGATCCCTACGTGGGCAAGTTGACCTTCTTCCGGGTGTATAGCGGCAGGGCCAAGGCGGGAAGCTACGTATACAATGCCAATTCGGAAAAGCGGGAGCGCCTGGGGCGAATTCTGCGGATGCACGCCAACCACCGGGAAGATGTGGAGGAGGTGTTTACCGGAGATATTGCCGCCGCCGTG
>CAYQGB010000008.1:0-35698 GCA_964416895.1 uncultured Calditrichaceae bacterium | reverse complement strand
AAAAATACCCGTACCGGCGATACCCTGTGCGATCCCAACAAGCTGATCGTGCTGGAGTCGATGAAATTTCCCGAGCCGGTGATCTCGGTGGCGATTGAACCCAAATCGAAAGCCGATGCCGAGAAGCTCAGCCAGTCCCTGAGCAAGCTGATGGATGAAGACCCCACCTTCCGGGTTTCCACGGAGGAGGAGACCGGCCAGACCCTGATCAGCGGGATGGGCGAATTGCATCTGGAAATTATCGTGGATCGCCTGCTGCGGGAGTTCAAGGTCGGCGCACGGGTGGGGCGACCTCAGGTGGCCTATAAAGAGACCATTACCCGGGCGGTTACCGAAGAGGGCAAGTTTATCCGTCAAAGCGGCGGGCGGGGGCAGTATGGTCACGTGGTGCTGGAAGTGGCTCCCAACGAAAAAGGCAAAGGGTTTGAATTTGAAGAGCGCGTCGTGGGCGGGGTAGTGCCCCGGGAGTATTTTCCGGCGGTGAAGGCGGGAGTGGAGGATGCCCTTAAAAACGGCGTTCTGGCCGGATATCCCGTGGTGGATGTAAAGGTAGCTCTGATCGATGGCTCCTATCACGAGGTGGATTCCAGCGAGCTGGCCTTCAAGGTAGCCGGATCGATGGCGACCAAACAGGCGCTGGCCAAAGCCGGCCCGGTGCTGCTGGAACCGATCATGAAGGTGGAAGTGGTGGTGCCGGAAGAGTATCTGGGCGACGTTATCGGTGACCTGAACTCCCGTCGGGCCAGAATCAGTGGTATTCTACCTCGCAAGGATGCGCAGGTGGTGGAGGCGTTTGTGCCTCTGGCGGAGATGTTTGGATATGCCACCGCCCTTCGTTCCATTACTCAGGGGCGGGCGGTATACACCATGCAATTCGACCACTATGAGCAATTGCCAAAGGATCTGGCAGATACCCTGGTGGAAAAAATTAAGGGAAACCATAAGTAAAGGAGTCGGCGGTGCCTGGGCAAAGCATTCGGATAAAGCTGAAAGCATACGATCATCATCTGATTGACAAGTCGGCGGAAAAGATCATTACCACCGCCAAATCGACCGGGGCGTTGATTTCCGGCCCCATCCCATTGCCGACCAAGCGGAGCGTGTTCACGGTGCTGCGTTCGCCCCATATTGACAAGAAGTCCCGGGAACAATTTGAGATTCGTATCCACAAGCGCCTGATCGACATTCACAACGCGACCAACAAGACCATTGATCAGTTGATGAAGCTGGAACTCCCGGCAGGCGTGGATATTGAGATCAAGACCTGATGAATGGGCAAGATGACATGCGGGAGATGATGATGAACGGTTTGCTGGGTAAAAAAATCGGCATGACGCGCATTTTTGACGAGCAGGGGAATGTGGTTCCGGTGACCGTGGTTCAGGCCGGGCCGTGCTACGTCACGCAGGTGAGAACCGTGGAGCGCGATGGTTACTCGGCAGTCCAGCTGGGATTTGAAGAAAAGAAAGAGAAAAATACTCCCCGACCGTTGTTGGGGCTGTTTAAAAAGGCCAATGTGCCCCCGTTGCGACATCTGCGAGAATTTCGGATTGGGGAAGATGAAGAGTATCATCCCGGGGATGTGGTTCGGGTGGACATTTTTCAACCGGGAGATGTGGTGAAGGTATCGGGCACCAGCAAGGGGCGCGGTTTTGCCGGGGTGGTCAAGCGCCACGGTTTCGGCGGCGGCCCCAAAACCCACGGCCAATCCGACCGCCTGCGGGCGCCCGGTTCCATCGGGCAGAGTTCGTTCCCCTCTAAAGTGTTCAAGGGCACCCGGATGGCCGGCCGCATGGGCAACAAACGGGTGACGGTCACCGGCCTCAAAATCGTCAAGGTAGATGTGGACAACAACCTGCTGTTTGTGAAGGGGGCGATTCCCGGAGCCCGGAATTCGTTGGTGGAGATTCGCAAGCGATAACAACCCGGTAACCGACAGGAAAAGCGATGGAACTGAGGGTTTATAAAATCGACGGAACGCTTTCGCGACAGAAAGTGACCTTGAATCCGGATGTATTTGAGATTGAGCCGAATGATCATGTGCTGTATCTGGCGGTGAAGGCCTATCTGGCCAATCAGCGCCAGGGAACGCATAGCGTGAAGAACCGCGCCGCGGTATCCGGCGGTGGGCGCAAACCCTTTCGGCAGAAAGGCACCGGTCGGGCGCGCCAGGGAACCATCCGGGCGCCGCACATGGTCGGCGGGGGGCGGGCGTTCGGTCCCCATCCGCGGGATTATCGCCAGGAGTTGCCCAAAAAGGTGCGTCAGCTGGCTCGTCGGTCGGCGCTTTCCTATAAGGCCCGGGAGAACAAAATCCTGGTGGTGGAAGATTTCCAGTTTGAAGAGCCGAAGACCAAACGGGTGGTGGAGCTGCTGGAAAACCTCAATGTGGAAGACCGAAAGGTGCTCATTTTGACCGGCAGTTACGATCCCAATCTGTACAAATCGGCGCGCAACATCCCCTACAAGTCGGTGCTGCCGGCGCCGCAGTTTTCGGTGTATGATGTGCTGAATGCCGAAACCGTGATTCTCCAGAAGGGAGCGGTGGAAATTATAAATGAGGTACTGGCTCCATGAGAGATCCCAGAGAAACCATTATTGAACCGAT
This sequence comes from uncultured Calditrichaceae bacterium, assembly GCA_964416895.1. Classification (GTDB taxonomy): domain Bacteria; phylum Calditrichota; class Calditrichia; order RBG-13-44-9; family J075; genus CAYQGB01. The sequence continues at coordinate 33,090 of CAYQGB010000008.1, read as the reverse complement.
ATTGACCGAAAAAGCCCTCAGGCTGGAAGAGAGGTCTCGTCAGTACGTGTTTCGGGTGCATCCGAAGGCCAACAAAATCGAGATTCGCAAGGCCATTGAGAAGCGGTTTGGGGTGCGGGTGAAAAGCGTACGCACGGTGAATGTGAAGGGGAAACCCCGGCAGCGGTTTACCCGTCGCGGGAGGGTTTCCGGATATACCTCTTCGTATAAGAAAGCGTATGTGACCCTGGCGGAAGGGGACAAGCTGGAATTTGTGGAAACTTAATAGCTGGGAAAGATCGAGCGGGGAAAAATCATGGGCTTGAAAAAATACCGACCTCTGACACCCGGTTTGCGATTTCGGATCGACCTGACCCGGGAGGAAATCACCCGGGAGAAGCCGGAGCGTTCCCTGACGGAGCCGCTGCACAAGACCGGAGGGCGCAACAATCAGGGGCGGATTACCGCCTGGCAGCGGGGTGGCGGGCATAAACGCCGCTATCGAATTATCGACTTTAAACGGGATAAGCGGGGTATTCCCGCCACGGTAAAATCCATTGAATACGATCCCAACCGGAGCGCCAATATTGCCCTGCTGGCCTACGCCGATGGGGAGAAACGATACATTCTGGCGCCGGAGGGGCTGAAGGTAGGGGATACGGTCGTCGCCGGGGAAGAGGCCGAAATTCGGGTGGGCAACGCCATGCCTCTGGCCCGGGTGCCCCTGGGAATGACCGTGCACAACATTGAACTGGTGCCGGGAAAAGGGGGGCAGGTGGCCCGTAGCGCCGGCGCCGGGGTGCAGGTGATGGCCAAAGAAGGAAAATATGCCCTGTTGAAGATGCCTTCCGGGGAAATTCGCAAGTTCCTGCTTCAGTGTTATGCCACCATCGGCAACGTGGGGAACAGCGATCACCTGAACGTTTCCCTGGGCAAGGCGGGGCGTTCCCGGTGGCTGGGCCGACGGCCTCATGTGCGGGGCGTGGCCATGAATCCGGTGGATCATCCCATGGGAGGGGGCGAAGGGCGCTCTTCCGGCGGACGCCACCCCTGTTCGCCCTGGGGACAGTTGGCCAAAGGGCAAAAGACGCGCAAGAAACGTAAACCGTCCGACGCATTGATCGTGAAACGCCGTAAATAGGCAGGGTAAGAGGCTATGGCAAGGTCGTTGAAGAAGGGGCCGTATATTGACCCCAAGCTGTTCAAGAAAATTGAGAAGCTGAATCAGACCGGGGAAAAGAAGGTCATCAAAACCTGGGCGCGGCGTAGCACCATTCCCCCGGAATTCGTGGGGCATACCATCGCCGTGCACAACGGGATCAAGTTTATCCCGGTCTATATCACCGAGAATATGGTCGGGCACAAGTTAGGTGAGTTTGCCCTCACCCGCACGTTTCGGGGCCACGGTGGAAAGCTGGCCGAACGGCAATCGCGGGTACGGAAATAGGAAAACGCGGGAAGAATATCATGGAAGCGACAGCAAAAGCGCGTTACGTACGGATTTCGCCGTTGAAAGTGCGGCAGGTGCTGGAGTTGATTCGGGGCAAGGATGTGGAAACGGCGCTGAACGTGTTGCACTTTTGCCCCAAACGGGCGGCGAAACCGGTGGAGAAGGCCCTGCGCTCGGCGGTGGCAAACTTCTTTAATCGGGAGGAAGCCGAACGCATTGCTCCCCATGACATCTATATCAAGCGGGCGTTCGTGGACGGCGGCCCGATGCTCAAACGCTTTCGCCCCATGGCCATGGGGCGTGCCGGGCGCATCCGTAAGCGCACCAGCCATATCACCATTGTGGTAGAGTATCGATCCTAAACTGTATTCGGAGGATTCACCTTGGGTCAAAAGTGTAATCCAATTGGTTTTCGACTGGGATATATCAAGACCTGGGATTCCCAGTGGTTTGACGAAAAGAACTTCGCCGATACGCTGAATGAGGATCTGCTGATTCGCCAGTATATCCGCAAGCGGGTGCCCGACGGGGCCATCTCCAGGATCGGGATTGAGCGCACCGCTCGACGGGTGGTGATTGCCATCCATACCGCCCGACCGGGAGTGGTCATCGGCAAAAAGGGCGCCGAAGTGGATAAGCTAAAAGAGGAATTGAAGAAGCTGATCGGGAAGGAAATTCAGATCAACATTCAGGAGATCAAGCATCCCGAGCTGGACGCCTATCTGGTGGCCCAGAACATTGCCCGGCAGCTGGAGGGGAAAGTCGCTTTTCGCCGGGCGATGAAGCGCGCCATCACCGCGACCATGCGTCTGGGAGCGGAAGGCATTAAGATCACCTGCGCCGGGCGGCTGGGCGGAGCGGAAATGGCCCGAACCGAAAGCTATAAAGATGGGCGGATTCCCCTGCATACCCTGCGGGCGGATATCGACTATGCCACGGCCACGGCCATTACCACCTACGGGTGCATCGGGGTGAAAGTGTGGATTTACCACGGCGAAGTGATCGGACAGAAAGCCTGAGGGGAGACGATTCATGTTAATGCCCAGAAGAGTAAAATATCGGCGGCAGCATCGCGGGCGGATGAAAGGCAAGGCCACCCGGGGAAATTACATCGCCTTCGGGGAATACGCCCTCAAAGCTCAGGAAGCTCACTGGATTACCAGCCGGCAGATCGAAGCCGCCCGAATCGCCATGACCCGGTACATCCGCCGGGGCGGCAAGGTGTGGATTCGGATCTTCCCCGATAAACCGGTGACCAAAAAGCCGGCCGAAACCCGCATGGGGAAGGGGAAGGGATCCCCGGAATACTGGGTGGCGGTGGTTAAGCCCGGGCGTATCCTGTTCGAGCTGGCCGGGGTGCCGGAAGAAACCGCCCGGGAAGCCATGCGGTTGGCCGCCCACAAACTGCCCATTAAAACCAAGTTCGTGACTCGTAAAGAAGGGGGTGGGGCGTCATGAAAGCATCGGAGCTGAGAAGCCTGACCTTGCAGGAGTTGCAGGATAAACTGGAAGACCTGATGGATGAGCTGGCCAATCTACGCATCCAGCGGGCCACACTTCAGCTGGTCGATCCCAATCGCATCCGGATGGTCAAGCGAGATATCGCCCGGATCAAGACCCTTATGCGGGAGTACGAATTGGGAATTTCTAAGCCGAAAGAACAAACGCAATGACAGGATACCAGATGGGTATGAAGCAGAGAGGTGTACGAAAGACCCGTGTTGGGGTGGTCGTAAGCAACAAGATGGACAAGACCATTGTGGTGGCGGTAGAGCGTTTGGTGAAGCATCCGCTGTATCATAAGTACATCAAGCAGACCACCAAATTTAAAGCGCACGACGAAGAGAATACCTGTAATGTCGGGGATAAGGTGCGGATTATGGAGACCCGTCCCCTCAGCAAAGATAAGCGCTGGCGTCTGGTAGAAGTGATCGAACGCGCCAAGTGAATGGCGGTGTATGGATGGAGGCGCCGGGGGGATGGGGCTGCCGATTCCGGCGGAAGGTGCAGGAGAACGGAGAAGGTTTATCTGGGAATTGGTAATTTGTCGAGGGGCTGATCATGGTTCAGGAATATACTCGGTTAAATGTGGCGGATAATTCCGGTGCAAAAAAAGTGATGTGCATTCGTGTGTTGGGCGGTTCGGGTAAGAGATACGGCTCCGTGGGAGATATTATTGTGGTTTCGGTGAAGAGCGCCATTCCCAATGCCCCGGTGAAGAAAGGGGATGTCTCCCGCGCCGTAATCGTGCGAACCAAAAAAGAAATCCGCCGGGAAGACGGTTCCTACATCCGATTTGATGAAAACGCCGCGGTGCTGTTGGACAATCAGGGGGAACCCCGGGGCACCCGGATTTTCGGCCCGGTCGCCCGGGAATTGCGGGATAAAGATTTCATGAAGATCATTTCACTGGCGCCGGAAGTCTTGTAAGCAGAGGAACACAGCCATGCGAAAGATTAAAAAAGGCGACACCGTTCTGGTTATTACCGGGGACTATAAAGGAAGTCGGGGCAAAGTGCTCAAGGTGTTTCCCAAAGAGAATAAGATCATTGTGGAAGGGGTCAACCTGATTAAGCGGCACATGCGGCCTACTCAGAAGCTGCCCCAGGGGGGAATCGTGGAAAAAGAAGCCCCCATCCACATTTCCAATGTGAAGCTGATTGCGCCCCGAAGCAACGTCCCCACCCGGGTGGGATTCAAAGTTCTACCCGATGGAACGAAAGTGCGTGTGTGCAAACATCCTGACGCTCACGGTGAAGAAGTATTTTAGGAAAAGGGCTACGAATTATGGCAGACTACATACCTCGATTGAAGAAGAAATATCGGGAAGAGATCGTTCCCGCCCTGATGAAGCGCTTTGGGTATAAGAACGTGATGCAGGTGCCCCGGCTGGTGAAGATTAATCTGAATATGGGCGTGGGCGAAGCGGTTCAGGATCCTAAAGAGTTGGAACGGGCCATGGAGGATCTGGCGGTGATTTCGGGACAAAAGCCGGCCTGGACCACCGCCCGGAAGTCCATTTCAAACTTCAAGCTGCGCAAGGGCATGAAGATCGGTTGCCGGGTGACCCTGCGGGGAGATCGGATGTATGAGTTCCTGGATCGGTTCATCTCCCTGGCGGTGCCCCGAATCCGGGACTTCCGGGGGCTTTCCGATAAGTCCTTCGATGGGCACGGGAACTATTCCGTGGGAGTGCGGGAGCAGATCATTTTCCCGGAAGTCAATGTGGATAAGATCGATAAAATCCGTGGGTTGGACATCACCTTTGTGACCAACGCCAAAAGTGATGAAGAAGCCTACGAATTGTTAAAGCATTTCGGGATGCCGTTTCGGCGGCAATAAAACGGAGGAATTTGAGCCGTGGCCAAGAAAGCGTTGATCGCAAAAGCTCGGAAAAAGCAGAAATTTAAAGTGCGAGAGTATAATCGTTGCAAACGGTGTGGACGCCCCCGGGCCTATTACCGCAAGTTCGGGTTGTGCCGGATCTGCTTCCGGCAACTGGCGAACAATGGGGAAATCCCCGGTGTGGTAAAGGCAAGCTGGTAATAACCGCAGGAGACTTGGAAGATGTCCATGACAGATCCCATAGCTGATTATTTAACCCGCATCCGGAATGCCCTGCGGGCGGGGCATACCATGGTGGATATCCCCGCTTCCAACATGAAGAAAGAGATTACCCGAATTCTGTACGAATACAAATTCATCCGGAACTATCTCATCATTGATGATGGCAAGCAGGGAATCATCCGCATTTTTCTGAAATATGCCCCCTCTACCGGGCGACCGGTGATTCACGAGTTGAAGCGGGTAAGTAAGCCCGGTCGCCGCTACTATGTGGGGGTGGATAACCTCCCACGGGTAAAAAACAACGTGGGGATTGCTATCCTGAGCACTTCCAAAGGGATTATGACCGAGCGACAGGCCCGTCGCCAGAATGTGGGCGGGGAAGTGCTCTGCTATATCTGGTAACTTTAAACCGGAAAGAGGTTTACCGTGTCTCGGATTGGAAGATTACCTGTTCAGATCCCTTCGGGGGTTGAGGTGCGTGTAGAAGAGGGCCTGGTGACGGTGAAAGGCCCCAAAGGAGAGTTGCAGCAACGGATCGACCCGGGAATGATCATCGAGATCAAAGACGGGGTGCTGACGGTTGACCGGCCTTCTGAGGAGCGCAAATGGCGTTCGCTGCACGGCTTGACCCGGACGCTGATCAACAACATGGTGGTTGGGGTAACGGAAGGATTCCGGAAAAATCTGGAAATCGAGGGTGTGGGATACAAGGTAGAGAAGAAAGGCAAGGGCATTGTCTTGAGTCTGGGATTTTCCCACACCATTTATTTTGTGCCCCCGGAAGGAATTCAACTGGAGGTGCCGGCTGCCAACAAAATCACCGTTTCCGGGATTGACAAGGTGCTGGTGGGGCAGGTGGCGGCGAAGATTCGTTCCTTCCGCAAACCGGAGCCGTATAAAGGCAAAGGCATTCGCTACGAAGGCGAGGTCATCCGTCGCAAGGCCGGTAAGACCGCCAAGTAAGCAAAAGTGAAGGGGAAATAGAAATCGTTAACGGCTGTTATGAGCAGGAAGAAGAGAATGCGCAGGAAAAAGAAAATTGTGGGAACCTCCGAGCGGCCGCGCCTGGTGGTGTATCGTAGCCTCAAATACATCTACGGCCAGATTGTGGACGATACCCGGCAGCGGACGCTGGTGGGGGCTTCCAGCCTGTCCGGTGAGATTCGGGAACAGGTAGCCAAAGCGCCCAATCGCATTGAAGCCAGTCGTCTGGTGGGTGAGTATCTGGCCCGCAAGGCCCTGGAAAAGAACATCAAAAAAATTGTCTTTGACCGCAACGGTTACAAATATCACGGGCGGGTAAAAGCTCTGGCCGAAGGGGCGCGGCAGGGCGGCCTGGAGTTCTAAAACGCGAGAGGAATGGCTGTGAAAGAGCGAGTGAGTCCGCATGAACTGGATCTGAAAGAGAAGGTGGTGTACATCAACCGGGTGGCCAAGGTGGTCAAAGGTGGCCGTCGGTTCAGCTTCAGCGCCATCGTGGTGGTGGGCGATGGAAAAGGTCATGTGGGAGTGGGTCTGGGAAAGGCCAATGAAGTGGTGAATGCCATCGCCAAAGCGACCGAGCGAGCCAAAAAGGAAATCGTACGCATTCAACTTTCCGGCAATACCATTCCCTACGAGACCTATGGAAAATACGGTGCCGGAAAGGTGGTGCTGAAGCCGGCCTCTCCCGGTACCGGGGTGATTGCCGGCGGCCCGGTTCGAGCCATCTGCGAAATGGTGGGCATTAAAGATATTCTGACCAAAATTATCGGCTCCGCCAATCCCCACAACGTGGTCAAGGCCACCATGAAGGCGTTGATGGAGCTGGAAGATCCCATGACCATTGCCCGGAACCGGGGGATGTCCTTGCGGAATCTGTGGCAGCAGTAAAGCAAAAGCCCGGAGCGAGGCGCATCCTTCCGGGCAGCGGAAAGCATTCCGGTAATTGGAGTGACAGAATTCAGTGACGGAAACCCAAGAGTTTGAACCATGGCTAGGAAGAAAAGCAAAGAGAAAATGTTGAAGATCACCCAGGTTCGCAGTTTGATCGGGCAGCGGGAATCTCATCGCCGAACCATCAAAGCCCTGGGGCTGCGCCGGATTCGCCATACGGTGATCAAACGGGACACCCCCCAGATTCGGGGAATGGTGGAGAAGGTTCGGCATCTGGTGACGGTTGAGGAAACGGAGTAAACATCGTCGGGGAAAGCACATGGACTTATCGACATTAAAAAAAGCTCCCGGTTCTACCCGGAACATCAAGCGGATTGGCCGGGGAGAAGGCTCGGGGTATGGATGCACTGCCGGTCGGGGTACGAAGGGGCAGCGGTCACGTTCCGGGCATAAAAATCGCCCCTGGTTTGAGGGAGGGCAAATGCCCATCCAGCGCCGCCTGCCCAAGTTCGGCTTTCATCACTATGACAAAAAAGTCTTTCAGGTGGTGAATGTGAAGGATCTGGAGCGGATTACCGACGAAGCCGAAGTTACCCCGGAAGTGCTCAAAAAATACGGTCTGATTAAGAAGACCGATGTGCCCGTAAAGCTGTTGGGAGATGGGGATATTTCCCGGAAATTGACCGTAAAAGTGCACGCCGCCAGCAAAGCGGCGCGGGAAAAAGTGGAAAAGGCAGGAGGCGCGGTGACGTTATTATGATTGAGACGTTTCGGAACATCCTCAAGATTCCCGACTTGCGTAAGCGCATTGTGTTTACCTTTATCATCCTGGCCCTGGCTCGTGTGGGCGCCCATATCATTACCCCGGGCATCAACACCGAAGTGCTGGCGGAGCAGATGCGCCGTCTGGCCAGCGGTACCCTGTTCGGCCTGTACGACCTGTTTGCCGGAGGCGCCTTTCGCAAAGCCGCGGTGTTCGGGCTGGGGATTATGCCTTATATCAGCGCCTCGATCATCTTTCAGTTGCTGGGGGCGGTGGTACCTCAAATCCAGCGGTTGCAGCAGTCCGGAGAAGAAGGGCGCAAAAAGATCACCCAGTACACCCGATATGCTACCCTGGGGCTTTCGGCCATGCAGGCCTTTGGGGTGGCCATTCTGCTGGAAAGCATGCCCGGCGTGGTGGTAAATCCCGGCCTGGGATTTAAGCTGTTGACCATGATCTCCATGGCCACCGGGACCATGCTGTTGATGTGGCTGGGAGAACAGATTGACGACCGGGGGATCGGCAACGGGATTTCCCTGCTGATTTTTGTGGGAATTATCGCCCGACTTCCGGCGGCGCTGGCGAATGAATGGCTGGAATTCACCAGCGAAAACCGGGATCTGCTTACCGAACTCGTCCTGCTGGCTATCGGGTTCGGCATCATTTACGCGCTGGTGGCCCTGACCCAGGCGCAGCGGAAGATTCCCGTGCAATATGCCAAACGGGTGGTGGGGCGAAAGATTTACGGCGGCGTGAATACGCACTTTCCTCTGCGGGTCAATACTGCCGGAGTGATGCCCATTATCTTTGCTCAGGCAATTATGTTCATCCCCAGCACCCTGTTCAACTTCTTCCCCGATAGCGATCTGATGATCACCATTCGGGGCTGGTTCAGTTTCGAGTCGCTGTTCTACTGGGTGATTTATGGGCTGTTGATCATCTTTTTCACCTATTTTTACACCGCGATTATTTTGAATCCGGTGGAAGTGGCCAACAATTTGAAGAAACAGGGGGGCTTTATTCCCGGCGTGCGCCCCGGAAAACAGACCGCGGAGTATCTGGATAACATCCTCACCCGGGTGACCCTGCCGGGTTCCATTGCCCTGGCGCTGGTGGCGATCATCCCCTACGTGCTGGTGAAGGTGTTTCATATTTCTTATGCCTATGCGTCGTTCTTCGGCGGCACCGGATTGCTGATTATTGTGGGGGTGGCCCTGGATTTTATCCAGCAGGTAGAATCCCATCTGTATATGCGGCACTACGAAGGATTTTCTCGAGGTGGCCGTATTCGCGGCAGACGATGACGAATGATAACTATTAAAAACGAAAAAGAACTGGAATTAATGCGCATTAGTTCCAGGATTGTGGCGGAGACATTTGAATATATCGCTTCCTTTATTCGACCGGGAATCACCACCGCGGAAATTGACCGACGGGTGGAGAAGTTTATTAAGGGAAAGGGGGGGTACCCGGCGTTTAAAGGATTGTACGGGTTTCCGGCCAGCGCCTGCATCTCCATCGACGATGAGGTGGTGCACGGGATTCCCTCCTCCCGGCGGATTGTGGAAGAGGGGATGCTGGTGAAAATTGATGTGGGGGTGCGTTATAAAGGGTATCATGGGGATGCGGCCTATACTTATCTTATCGGAGATGTGGGAGAGGAGAAGCGGCGGCTGGTGCGGGTAACCTGGGAAGCACTGTGGAAAGGCATTGAGCAGGCCAAAGCCGGGAATCGCTTGCAGGATATTTCGGCGACCATCCAGCAGTATGTAGAAGCTCATGGGTATTCGGTGGTGCGAGAACTGGTGGGGCATGGTATCGGCCGGGATTTGCATGAAGACCCTCAGGTGCCCAATTACGGAAAGCACGGCAAAGGCCCCCGGCTGCGGTCGGGATTTACCCTGGCGATTGAACCGATGGTCAACGCGGGCACCAAAAACGTGCGCACCCTGGCCGATGGCTGGACGGTGGTCACCGCCGATGGGAAGCCTTCCGCCCACTATGAGCACACGGTGGTGATTCGAGACGGCGAACCGGAAATATTAACTGTGCATCATCTGAACCCAATAGAAGAATAGGAACACTGTGGCGAAAGAACAACCCATAGTTGTGGATGGCATTATTAAGGAGACGCTTCCCAACGCCACTTTCCGGGTGGAGCTGGAAAGCGGGCATGAGGTGCTGGCGCATGTATCGGGAAAGATGCGCATGCACTTCATCAAAATTCTGCCCGGCGATAAGGTGAAGCTGGAGTTATCCCCCTACGATTTGAGCCGGGGGAGAATTATCTATCGGTATAAGTAGCAAGTGGCAGGTAGGAAGTGGGAAGTAGATAAATTGTTGAAGGGGATAGAGGAAAGACCCGAGGAAAGCAATCATGAAAGTACAGGCTTCCGTCAAACGGCGTTGTGAGCATTGCAAGATTATCCGCCGCAAAGGTGTGGTGCGGGTGATCTGCAAGAAGAATCCCCGCCATAAACAGCGGCAGGGATAACCCGCTTTCGCAACTTGAAAAAACAGAAATATCCTATTTCAGTAAAGACTGAAGGAGGTTGTTTTGGCACGGATTGTTGGGGTCGATTTACCGCGGAATAAGCCGGTGAGCATTGCGCTGACCTATATTTACGGCATCGGGCGAGCCACGGCATTGAAAATTTGCCAGGACACCGGCGTGGATCCCCTGACCCGGGTGCACGAACTGAAAGACGAAGAAGTGCGCAAGATTCGGGAGAACATCCAGCAGAATTACAAAGTGGAAGGTGCTCTGAAAGCAGAAGTCAACATGAACATCAAGCGGTTGATCGATATTAACTGCTATCGAGGCATCCGCCACAAGCTGGGGCTTCCGGTACGGGGGCAGCGCACCCATACCAATGCCCGAACCCGGAAGGGGCGCCGTCGGACGGCGATGAAGAAACGCAAATAATGGGTTGAATACAGGAGGATGACGCTTTGGCCAAGCGAGGACGTACAGTTCGCAAAAAGAAAATTCAGGTGGACGCCCATGGGGTGGCCCACATTAAGGCCACGTTTAATAACACCATTGTCAGCCTGACCGATTTAAAGGGGAACGTGATTTCCTGGGCCAGCGCCGGCAAGGTGGGATTTAAAGGTTCCCGGAAGAGTACTCCCTTTGCGGCGCAGATGGCCGCCGAAGCCGCGGCTAAAGAAGCCATGGAACTGGGAATGCGGCAGGTGGATGTGGAGGTCAAAGGGCCGGGCGGAGGACGGGAAGCGGCCATTCGCTCCCTTCAGGCGGCCGGGCTGGAAATCCTCTCCATCAAAGACGTGACCCCCATTCCCCATAACGGGTGCCGGCCACCCAAAAAGCGTCGGGTGTAATCGAGGAAATGAACCAGTGAATGGAGAAAGGTGATTCATGGCACGGTATACAGGACCTGTGTGCAAACTTTGCCGCCGAGAAGGGGAAAAGCTGTTTCTGAAAGGGAGCAAGTGCCTGACGGCCAAATGCCCCTTTGAGAAGCGTTCCTACCCCCCCGGTCAGCACGGAACCGGGCGCCGACCGAAAATGTCCGAATACGGCATCCAGTTGCGGGAAAAGCAAAAAGTCAAACGGATTTACGGGGTGCTGGAGCGGCAATTTCACAACTATTATGAGCGGGCGACCCGCCAGAAAGGGGTGACCGGGGAAAACCTGCTCCGCCTGCTGGAGCGGCGCCTGGACAACGTGGTGTATCGGCTGGGATTTGCCCCTTCTCGAAAAGCCGCCCGTCAGCTGGTATTGCATCGGCACTTCCTGGTCAATGGCCGGAAGGTCAGCATCCCCTCCTATCTGGTCAAACCGGGGGATGTGATTTCGGTTCGGGAAAAGAGCCGCAAGTTGCAGGTGATTCACGAGGCCCTTCGCCGCACCAAAGACGATGCGTTGCCGTCCTGGCTGCGGGTGGATAAAGCCAAAATCGAAGGGGAAATGCTGGAGTTACCCTCTCGAGAAGAAATCCCCATCGAAGTGCAGGAAAATCTGATCGTGGAGTTGTACTCCAAGTAAGTTGAATAAATCGTATATGTCAAACATTCTGGTTGGGAGACCATGAACTACACCAATTTAGTAATGCCGGAAAAGGTCGAACTGGATGATTCCACGTATTCGACCACATTTGGGCGTTTCATCGTCCAGCCTCTGGAAAGAGGGTACGGGGTAACCCTGGGGAACCTGTTCCGCCGGGTGCTGCTTTCCTCGATTCAGGGAGCGGCGATTACCGCCATCCGGGTGGATGGCGTTCAGCATGAATTCTCCACCATCAAGGGGGTGAAGGAAGATCTCACCGAGATCATTCTCAATCTCAAAGAGGTGCGGATCAAGCTGCTCAACAAACGACCGGACAAGGTGCAACTGCACCTGAAAGGGCCGGGAGAGCTGAAGGCCGGGGACCTGGAGAAGTACACCACGGATTTCGAGGTGCTCAATCCCGGTTTGCACATCGCCACCCTGAACGAGGACGCCGATTTTTCCATGGAAATTCGAGTCGGTAAGGGGCGGGGGTACGTTCCCGCAGAAGATAATAAACCCCTGGAAGCCTCCATCGGGCTGATTCCCATTGACTCCATTTTCTCCCCCATTCTCAACGTTCGTTATCAGGTGGAGAACGTGCGGGTGGGGCAGCGTACCGACTATGAAAAGCTGATCCTGGAAATCGAGACCGATGGCAGCATTACCCCGGATGACGCCCTGACCTTCGCGGGCAAGATCATCAAAGATCATGTGCAGCTGTTCATCAACTTCGATTTTGAACCGGAAGAAGAAGAGACCCAGGAAATCGACGAGGAAGTGTTGCGCATCAAGAAGCTGCTGAAGATGAGCGTGGATGAACTGGAGCTGTCGGTGCGCTCGCACAACTGCCTGAAGAACGCCAATATCAAGACCATTGGGGATCTGGTGCGCCTGGACGAATCGGAACTCCTGAAATTCCGCAATTTTGGCCGGAAGTCCTTGCAGGAAATTCAGGAGATTCTGGAGAAGAAGGGGCTGTATTTCGGAATGGATGTGGACAAGTACCTCAAGGGTGAAGATTAATCTCAACATGGAGTGAATGAATGCGACATCGAAAGACGGTGAAGAAGCTGGGGCGAACCGCCAGCCATCGGAAGGCGACCCTGCGGAATCTGGCGGCGGCGTTGATCGAGCACCGGCAAATTCGCACGACTCTGACCAAAGCCAAAGCCGCCCAACAGTTTGTCGAGCGGTTGATCACCAAAGGGAAAGAGGATACTGTCCATGCCCGGCGGCAGGTGTTTAAAGCCCTGCAAAACCGCACGCTGGTGAAAATTCTGTTCGATGAAATTGCTCCCGCCTTCGCCGATCGCAACGGTGGCTATACCCGGGTAATTAAGTTAGGGCAACGTCGGGGAGATGGCGCCCAGGTGGCGGTTTTGCAACTGGTGGGTTTTGAAGAGTTGCGCCTGGAAGAAAGTCCTAAAAAGAAGAAAAAGAAGCCCAAACAGAAGCCGGTGAAAGCGGAAGCGCCGGCGCCGGAAGCGGAAGCCGCGGAACCGGCGGAAGAAGCCGCCGAAGCTGCGGAAGCGCCGGAAGCGGCAGAACCGGCGGAAGAGGCTCCCCCGGAGAAAAAGGCCAAAGCGGGGAAGAAAAAAACTTCCGGGAAGAAAGCTTCGGCGAAAAAGTCGGAGGAACCCGCTCCGGCGGAGAAAGAGGCAGAGGAATCTCCGGCCGAGGAGAAAGAGGAGAAAAAAGAAGCCAAACCGAAGAAAAAATCCCCCAAGAGCGGCAAGGACACCGACAAGAAGGAGGATGCCGCCGGAGAAGGCGAGCAGAAAGAATAACGGTCTCTTTTTCCAGCCTTACCGAGATTCACCCTTCGGGGGCCGCATTGACGACAACAACAGAACAACGCATACAGAAGCGGGAATTCGGGGTTCCGGATCCCGCTTTTTTATTGTATTTTTTAGAAGCCGGGTTTTCCGGTTGGTCGGGTGAGTCACAATGATGGGAACATTTTTTTGTAATCTGCCCGTCTATGGGTTGGGCGGTACCGGCGGTTGCCGGTTCGGGGACGGGCCGATGACCGGGGGATACAGGGAATGACAGGAATCAGGGGTCGGCTCTGGCAATACTTTGTTCTGAGTTTGTTGGGCGGGATGAGTGTGATGATTGCCCGGGAGGCGCCCACGCCCGTGCGGGGATTGTGGGTGGTTCGGCACAGTTTGACCAGCGCCCGAAGCATCGACGAAGTGGTGGCATTGGCCGAAGAACTGCATTTCACGGATCTGTTTGTGCAGGTGCGGGGGCGGGGCGATGCTTACTATCGCAGTCGATACGAACCCCTGGCGGAGCAGGTGCCCCCGGATTTTGATCCGCTGGAATACCTGTTGCAGCGCACCGCCCATTCCCGGCTGCGGATTCACGCCTGGATCAACGTGTTCTATGTGTGGAGCCGGGAGGAGCTTCCCCGATCCCGGAATCATCCGGTTTATCGCAAGCGGGAATGGCTGGTCTATCCGGCCCATCACGATCCGGCGCAGCCGGATACCGCATTGCAAAACCATCGCAGCGGGGAAGGGTTGTTTCAATCCCCCATGAATCCGGAAGTGCAGGAGTATCTGATCCGCATCGTGGACGATATTCTCTCCCACTATCCGGTGGCCGGTTTGCATCTGGATTACATTCGCTATCCCGATAGCAACGTGGATCTGAATCCTTCCGCCCGGAAGGCGTTCAAAGCCAGGTACATCTTTGATCCGGCGGAATTCCTGCGGGAACCGGAGCGCTTTGCCCGTACGTATGGCGAGACCGGATACGAAGTGAACTTTTCCCGGTGGGGGAAATTCCTGCGGGAGGGGTTATCGGAATTTGTGCGTCGGCTGGCCGAGCATGTGCATCACCGCTATCCGGGGGTGATCCTGTCGGCGGCGGTCAAACCGGATCTGGGCCGGGCCCACTGGCGCTACTATCAGGAATGGGATCGGTGGGTGCGCGAAGGATGGCTGGATCGAGCATTGCCCATGAATTACACCCCCGATCTCCGGCTGTTTCTCTATCGCACCCGCACCATGGTCAAAGCCGCCGGGGTGGAAAAACTGATCATGGGCATCTCCCTGTACAACCAGTCCCCGGCCTCGGTGGCGGAAAAAATCCGGGCGGTGCAGGAGTTACCCCTGGCGGGGTTTGTGCTGTTCTCTTACACCCAGCTAAAAGATCATCCTCGTCTGAGAGACGTATGTCGTCGTGTGATGCAAAGCCATTGATACCGGATGAATAAAGGCATGGGGATATCCGGTTATTGGGATATTCAAGTGTGCTATCACGTGATATATGTTCGATAACAAGCAATCGGGGCTTGGAAGGTCAACCAAGCGTATTGCGTAATGCGTATTGCGTAACCGGATGTATCAAAATACGCAATACGAAATACGCAATACGAAATACGGTAGCAACTCGCACCACAGATAGCAACCATTTTCAGCCAGACCATTAAATCCACGGAGGCAAAGCCATGACCCGAGAAATTCGTGCGCCCCGGGGCACTCAGTTGACCTGTAAGGGATGGCATCAGGAGGCCGCCCTGCGCATGTTGATGAACAACCTGGATCCGGAAGTAGCGGAAAAACCGGAGGAGTTGATCGTCTATGGGGGAGCCGGAAAGGCCGCCCGGAACTGGGAAGCCTTTGAGGCCATTGTGCAGGCGCTGAAGGAACTGGAGAACGACGAAACCCTGCTGGTGCAGAGCGGAAAACCGGTGGGCATTTTTCGTACCCATCCCTTTGCGCCCCGGGTGCTGATTGCCAATTCCAACCTGGTGGGCAAATGGGCCAACTGGGAGGTGTTCCGCAATCTGGAGCAGCAGGGGCTGATCATGTACGGCCAGATGACCGCCGGTAGCTGGATTTACATCGGCACCCAGGGCATTTTGCAAGGCACCTACGAGACTTTTGCCGCGGTGGCCCGCAAGCGGTTTGGCGGCACCCTGGCCGGTACGCTGACCCTGACTGCCGGTCTGGGAGGCATGGGCGGCGCTCAACCCCTGGCGGTGACCATGAACGGGGGGGTAGCCCTGGTGGTGGAGGTGGATGAGGAGCGCATCCGCCGCCGGATTGAAACCGGGTATCTGGATAAGATGGAAACGGATCTGGATCGGGCGCTGCTGTTCGCCATGCAGGCCAAACATGCCAAACGCCCTCTGTCCATCGGATTGCTGGGCAATGCGGCGGAGATTTTCCCCCGCTTCGTGGAAAAGAACATTCTTCCGGACATCGTGACCGATCAAACCTCGGCGCACGATGAGCTGAACGGCTACATTCCCCACGGCATCCCCTACGAGGCCGCCCTGGAACTGCGCCGTACCGATCCGCAGAAGTATATCGAAATGTCCATGCACTCCATGGCTCTGCACTGCCAGGCCATGTTACAACTGAAGGAACGGGGTGCCGAGGTGTTCGACTACGGAAATAATCTTCGGGCGCAGGCATACAAGGCCGGGGTGACCAACGCCTTCGACTATCCGGGGTTTGTGCCCGCCTACATCCGTCCGCTGTTCTGCGTGGGCAAGGGGCCCTTCCGGTGGGCGGCGCTCTCCGGCGATCCGGAAGACATCTATCGCACCGATGAACTGGTGAAGGAACTGTTCCCCGAAGATGAAGCGCTGATCCGCTGGATCAACATGGCCCAGAAGAAGGTCAAGTTTCAGGGGCTGCCGGCCCGGATTTGCTGGCTGGGCTACGGCGAGCGGGCGAAGATGGGGCTGGCCATCAACGAGCTGGTGCGCAAGGGCGAGATCAAGGCGCCCATCGTGATCGGGCGGGATCATCTGGACGGCGGATCGGTGGCTTCGCCCAATCGGGAGACCGAGGACATGAAAGACGGCAGCGACGCCATCGCCGACTGGCCCCTGCTGAACGGGATGCTCAATGTGGCTTCCGGGGCTTCCTGGGTGTCCATGCACCACGGCGGCGGGGTGGGCATCGGCTACTCCCAGCACTCCGGCCTGGTGGTAGTGGCCGATGGCACCGATGAGGCGGCCCTGCGCATCGAACGGGCGCTGACCAACGACCCCGGCACGGCGGTGATGCGCCACGTGGACGCGGGATACGAGGAGGCCATCGACTGCGCCCGGAAGCATGGAATCAAAATTCCCACGCTGAAGTAAAACAACCTGATGTTGCGTATCCCGTCGGTACGGGATCTGACGATTTCGTATTGCGTATTTCGTATTGCGTAATGGTATGCGCTTCATTGTGATTAACGGGATGTTGTTCCAGTATTCGATATTCCCAGGGCTTACTCGTTCCCATCCCGTCGCGACGGGATGGGAACGAGAAGTGAGGTGAAGCAAATATTCAAGAGCGTTCTATGAAAGTGGCCATGTTGCTTTCCGGCGGGGTGGATAGCTCGGTGGCCCTGCGTCTGCTGAAAGACGAAGGGCACGACATCACCGCCTTTTATCTAAAAATCTGGTTGCAGGAGGAGTTTACCACCCTGGGCGACTGCCCCTGGGAGGAAGACCTGAAATACGCCCGGGCGGTGTGCCACCAACTGGATGTGCCCCTGCAGGTGGTGCCCCTGCAAACGGAATACTGGAACACGGTGATTCAATACACCATCGATGAGATCCGGGCCGGGCGCACCCCCAATCCGGATATGCTGTGCAACAACTGGATCAAGTTCGGCAAGTTCTACGATAAGATCGATTCTTCCTTTGAGAAGGTGGCCTCGGGGCATTACGCCCGGGTGACCTTTGAAAACGGAACGTATGTGCTCCGGCGATCGCCCGATCCGGTGAAGGATCAGACCTACTTTCTGGCTTATCTGGATCAAACCCAGCTCTCAAGGGTGCTGTTTCCCATCGGAAAGTACACCAAGCAGGAGGTACGGGAACTGGCCCGGCAATTCGGCCTGCCCACCCAGAATCGCCGGGACAGTCAGGGGCTGTGCTTCCTGGGGCAAATCAAATTCTCCGAGTTCATCCGCATGCATCTGGGGGTGCAGAAGGGGGATATTGTGAACATCGATACCGGAGAAAAGTTGGGCGAACACGACGGCTACTACTACTACACCATCGGTCAGCGCCAGGGACTGGGACTTTCCGGCGGCCCCTGGTATGTGGTGAAAAAGGATGTGGCCAACAACATCGTGTATGTTTCCCGACGCACCCATCTGCAGGATAAACTACGAGATCGGTTCCTGGCCGGAAATTTCAACTGGATTTCCGGCGAGCGCCCCGACAAAACGGAGTTGCAGGTGAAGATTCGCCACGGGGAAGTGCTGTACAACTGCACGGTGGAGTTCCTGGAAGATGATGTGGCCCGGGTGGTGCTGGATCGCCCCGATCGAGCCGGCATCGCTCCGGGGCAATTCGCCGTGTTCTACGATGGAGATATCTGTCTGGGGGGAGGCGTAATTCTGGAATGACGCTTTCGGAGGAGAGTATGGACGGTATCGATCTGATTTGCACCCGCACCTGAGGCACCTGCCGCAAGGCGGTCGCCTTGCTCAAGGAGAAGGGGATTCCCTTCCGGTATCGGGATTACAAGGAGGAGCCTCTCTCGGAGGAGGAAATCCGGCAGGTGTTGAACATGATGGGGATGAGCGCCGGGGAGGTGTTTCGGAAGAATGATCGCGCCAATAAAGCGCTGGGGCTTACCGGCAAAGAGGATGAGGATACCCTGATTCGATACATGGCCGCGCATCCCACTCTGCTACAGCGCCCCATCGGAATTCGGGGGAATCGGGCGGTGCTGGGGCGCCCCCCGGAGCGGTTGCTGGAGTTGGTAGAATAGCCCGGTGACGTGATCGGTGCCATCCCACTGCACGGTATGGTAACCGGCCTCTAACCGCCGGTTCACCAGCGTCTTGATCTCCCGGCCCAGCAGGTCGTAGATCTTCAAGGTCACCCATGCCGCATGGGGCAAGCCGAATTCCACATGCGTCACCGGGTTGAAGGGGTTGGGGTAGTTGGGGTGCAGAACAAATCCGGGCGGAACGGTGTGCTCCTCACCATCGTTGTAGGGCAACCACTCTCCCAGGCGCATTTCCATCAAGGGATGAACTGCGCCGGTAGCTTCCACAAACTGCAATCGGAACAGCACCTGCTGGCTGTCCGCAGTCGTCTGCGAATAATAGAACCGCCGTGATGTTAATGATTTATCGAATTCCTCTAATGATTGTCGCTTGATTGGAGGCTACATCTACCCCTACCGCCAGGATCCCGGCGCCATTGAAGACCACAGAACGAGAACGAATTCTCCCCGTTAACTCTTCATATAGTTTCCATGAGGCGCCGTTATAATGCCCTACCATGCCAAAGTCTCCTACCATCACCAGATCATTGGCTGCGCGCCCCCGAATCCGGCGGGGAAATCCGGGAAGGAAAAGGCTTTGATTCCATAATCGCCGTGCTACTCCGGTGGTATGCGCCGGGGCGGTGTATATGCCGGTAGTGCTGAGGAGATACAGCGAGTCAGAAGTATTGGTCCAGAGACTGATTAAGACTCCTGAAAGAGAATCCTGTCGAAGAGATGTCAGGTGCTGCTCATCTTCATAGACGACTTCCCAGCTTCCCGAACTCTGCTTTAGCAGCACGGTTTTGGGGGGAAGGTCTTTCCAGCCGCAAGCCCAGACGATACTGCCGTCAGGACTTCCCCAGATGTCGGTCAAATCCACATCTGTGCCGCTGTCCATCTCCTGCCAATGCTGACCATCGTAGTGGATAATGGTGCCACTGTAACCTACAGCATACAAATTTTCCGAATTTTTTCCCCATATTCTTTGAATAGAGCCTCCTATAATCCTATTCATTGAACAGTCATGTACAAATCGGATCCCATCCCAATGAACAAAACTTGCACCTCGTGTAAACCATATATCATTTTCCGAAAATGCATATACAGCTTGAATTGGGAATGGCGTTGGAGAAGTTCCATTGGGGCACAAATAAAAGTTTATCCGCCGCAATTCCCAATGCCGCCCATCCCAATGCACGGCATTGTAGGGCGGCACCCAGTTGCCCAGGCTGTCAAAGGTATCGGTCTGGGCGGTGTGAATTTCCCCCACCGCCCAGATGTTGTTTTCATCGATCACCGCCACATCGAAGAAAACCGAATTCTCCGTGCCGAAGGTGTCGATCTGCCACACAAAGTGATGGCTGGTGGTATCCGGCCCGGTTGGGGGCGGTTCTCCCGGGGTGGGATTTTTCTTACACGAAATCGCCATCAACAAGCTGAGCAGCAGAACCCCGACGATGTAAGCCAAACCAGAGCATAACCGAGAACGGTTCCAAAACAGGTGGCTCCTTTTCCCCCATCGCCCGGATACGCCGGAACAGAAATCAGGCTTCCTCATGGTAGTGTTCCTGTTGTTGGGGTTGGGGAAATGTACGGAGAGGGATGGTGAATGGCGAGCAGTGAATGGTGAATGGTGAGCAGCGAATGGTGAATAGACAATAATCAATCGTCAATCGAAAATCAAAAATTCCGGCGGGCATCGGTTCGTCCCGGGTAATGCCGGTGAACGGTGAGGCCATCCGGATCAGTGGGATTATTGAATCGATTGCCGAAGCGGGTTTCCTCACCATAACACAGTTCAACATAAAAAGGGGCGGTGCTTTCATCAAAATTCATCGTCAAGCTTTCGGTGAATCGCCGGAAACCTTTGCAAAAGCCGTTATCCTGCCGTAATCAATTTCCCCACCTGCTCCACAATCTCCGTAATACTCAGGTAGGCAAACACGCCCAGGGCGCCCATCAGAAGAAAATTCATCACCGGGCCGTTCTTTAGACGGCCTACCCAATCCTGCCGATTGTTCATATACAGCAGGGTTCCCGCCAGAAAGGGCATGAACAGCGCTCCGAACACGGCGTAGATGATGACCACCCACACCGGGCGATCCACCAGCAGCAACAACATGGGCGGAAGGGCCAGATACAGCAGAAATACCCGGTACTGCCGGGTGTTCGCCTCGGGAGTCACCGGAACCATCCCGGCTGATCGCCGCAGCGCCATGAAGTCGGCAAACATGTACGGCACTCCCTGCCATACTCCCAGCATGGAAGAAAACACCGCTCCCCAGAATCCCACCAGAAACATCCACCGCCCCGGAACGCCGGCGATTTCTCCCAGCCGCCGGGCCACGGCCAGGGCCATTTCATTTCCCCCCACCACTTCCGGATTCACCCCCGCGGCGATGATTATCATCGCGGCGCCGAACAGGCCGGTCAGCAGGTACCCTGCCCCCAAGTCCAGCCGCACCGTGGGTGCCTGAGCGGGACCTTCCCAGCGCTTCTCCCGAATCCAGTAGCTGTAATTCAGCAAGGTGACGCTGCCGCCCACCCCGCCGATGACGCCTAACAGAAATTTCCCCGCTCCCGCGGGAATGTGGGGGCGGCAGAACGAGGCCAGCAGGTTTCCCCAGTCCGGCTGAATGCGCACGGCGCAGTACATAATCACCGCAAACATCAACCCGATGAAGAACTTCATCATATTCTCGAACAGGTGGTACCGACCAGCCAACACCAGTCCCACGGCGGCCACCGAGTGCAGCGCTCCCCACTGCGCCACCGACAGCGCGGGCATCAGAGCGTGAGCGGCCAGACCGCAGGCCGCCATCAGCGCCCCGGCGACGATAAATCCCCACAGCGCCAGATAGATCACGAACAGGATGGATATCCACCGATTTAACCGGCAGGCCCACCCCTCTAACAGCGTCTCCCCGGTGGCCAGTTGCCACCGGGCGATGCCTTCGTTGAGGGCAAATTTGAGCAGCGCGCCCACCAGCGCCGCCCATATCACCACCGTTCCGTAGCGGGCCCCGGCCACCGCGGCGGCGATCATATCCCCTGCCCCGACCCCGGTGGCGGCCACCGCCAGCCCCGGCCCCAGAACCCGCAGCGTCTCCATCCAGCGCGATGTCTTCATGGGTACCTCGTTGATCAGGGTGTCTGTCTCCTTCCACCGCTCTGCGATGGAAGCAAAAGCAGGCGCTCTCGCGCCAATATATGGGGGTTCAGACGATCTGGATAGGGTAATGACGACATGGGTAATCAGAAGCGATTGAGAATTTAAACGTGGCTGTAAATCTGTGTCTGCGTTGACAGGCTGGAAGCCTGTGCGCCAATCGGGTTTGACAGGCTGGAAGCCTGTCCTACAGTCGGGAATAAATCTCGTGGTAGTTGATCAGCACGTGACTGACGTGGGTTACCGTTTCCTCGATGAAGGGGATTTTCCCATAGGGTTCGTACATCCCGATGTCGGCGGTACTGCGGAGACCGGCGTTGTAGGCCGCGGTGGCCGCCAGCACGTTGCCGTGACGCGCCCGCAGGGCCTCCGCCAGCATCTTCACCATGGCGAAGACGGGTTTCCGGTAGGTGAAGCGCTCATCAAACCGGATCAGGAAGGCCACGTCGGCGGGATTGAAGATATCTCGCCCCTCCACGTTGGCGCGCAGGTATTCCCGGAAATCATCTCGGGCCTGCCCGATGCGCCGGTCGTATTCGGTTAGCCGGCGGCGATAGCTCAGTTGCCGGGCGGCCATGCGTTGCACTTCTGGAGTGGCCCCGTCGGCCAGCGCCGCCAGGGCTTCCTCCAGGGTGAACCGCTTTGCCGGACGATTGGCACGGGCATACCGGCGGCGTTCCCGGCGCAGGCGGTAATACTCTCCGGCTTTTCCGGCAAATTCCGGCAATCTGAACGGAGGCTGCCCATGGGCCGGCTTGCTCCCGGCCACCACCAGACCGTGGGATTGGGCGGTGGATTGCACCAGCTGGCAGATCCCCACCGCCAGCGATGCGGAAATGGCAAACTCGTGAAAATAGGATTCCTTCATGATCTGGGCCATTACCCACACCGGATCCACCGGGTAAATGTCCCGGTATTGCCGCACGGCCCTGAGCACCCAGTGGATGATGTTGGTCACCCGCTTTTCCAGTTCCACCTCCGGGAACGGTTTTCCCCATACGGGCATGGCCTCTTCCCCAAAATGGGTTTCCAGCGTTTCCAGAATCGCCCGGGTCAGGCGGTAGGAGAAATCGGGATACTCCCTTCCCGGAAAGGGGGAAACGTTCCGGGCAATAACGATGTTGATGGGTTCCCGGTAGGGGAATCCTTTCGATGAAGATTGGGGGAACAACTCCCCGGGAAAGAGGGATCCCATCAGGGCGGTGCTGCCCAGGGTTTTGAGCAGATTACGGCGGGAGATGGGCATGATGCGTCCTCGCTGGCAATGTCTCTACGATCAAGGCAAAATTAATCCTCCTCCTCCGGAATGGCGACGAAAAATATTTTTTACCCGGAGGATACCTCCCGCTACCCCGGGCCACGATTTATTCTTGCGAAATTTATTTCTCTGTGGTACCATGTACCATCACGTGACATGTGAGAAATTTGTAAAACTACTCGGTAACAAACAGCTAAAGGTGGGAAAGATCAACCGGGCGTATTGCGTAATGCGTATTCCGTATTCCGTAACCGGCTCTATAAAAATACGCATTACGCAATACGCACTACGCAATACATTTTGGTAAGGCTTCACGTTGGGGGGGCAATTATTGAAACGCTCCGGGAAAATTCTCCGGTATGAGTTGATAGAAGTAATAGCATAGAATGTGGAAACTTATTGGCAGGTTATCAAACCATCCGGAACATCACACAAGAGAGGAGGGTTGTGATGGGACTGCTATCCTCATTGCCGGTGATCGGGCCGGTGATTGAAAAAATCATCGGGGTGGTGGATCAGGCGGTGCCGGACAAAGATCTCCGGGAGAAACTTAAGGCGGAAATTCAAACCCGGCTGCTGGAACTGGACTACAGCGTTCTGGAAAAGGAAATCGAGGCCCGGGCCAAAGTGATCATGGCCGAAGCCACCGGGCACAGCTGGCTTCAGCGCAACTGGCGCCCCATCCTGATGATTACCATCGTGGCCATCGTGGCCAACAACTACCTCATCTATCCTTATCTTTCTCTGTTTACCGATAAAGCCACCATCCTTCCCCTGCCGCCGGAACTGTTCACCCTGATGACCGTGGGGGTGGGCGGTTACATCGTGGGGCGTAGCGGGGAGAAGATGGTGAGAATATGGAAGGGGAAAGGTGAGGTGTAAATTGGGTGCCCCAAACCCCGCCTCGGCGGGGCAGCTCCCTTCGTGCCCCGGCGTCTTCCCGGTAACAGGGAGAGAATATTTCCCTCAAAACTATCCGGAATCGGGAACCATGCGGGGGGTCTCCACGACCAGCCGGCGGAGCCGCACCTCGAAGGTCGTGCCTTCGTATAGCTCGCTTTCCACCCGGATTTCTCCCCCATGGGCTTTGATGATGCTTTCGCAGATGGCCAGTCCCAATCCGGTGCCGGAAGCGATCTTTCGGGAGTTGGAGGCCCGATAAAACCGCTGGAAAATTTTGGGGAGCTCCTCTTTGGGGATGCCGATTCCGGTATCGCTGACCCGGATGATCGCGTCATTGCGGTGGTTTTTCAACGACAGGGTGACCGAGTTGCCTTTGGGGGTATATTTAATGGCGTTTTCCAGCAGGGTAAAAATGGTCTCCGCCAGACGATTGGGATCCCCGTTCACATAGCAATTGGGGGCCAGTTCATAGGTG
This sequence comes from uncultured Calditrichaceae bacterium, assembly GCA_964416895.1. Taxonomy (GTDB): domain Bacteria; phylum Calditrichota; class Calditrichia; order RBG-13-44-9; family J075; genus CAYQGB01. The sequence continues at coordinate 8,899 of CAYQGB010000008.1, read as the reverse complement.
AACTGCACTCCTTTCATTTCCGCCAGACTTTCCGCCTGTTGGGCCTGTTCCCTGCATAACCGGGTCAAATCAACGATCTCTTTCTCCATAAGCAGGTTGCCGGTATCGGCCTTTGCCAGGGTGAGCAGATTCTCCACGATACGGGTCACCCGGGCGGCTTCTTCGGCCACAATTTTCAACACCCGGGCATACTCTTCCGGGGAACGGCTGCGCTGCAGGGCCACCTCGATTTCCCCCCGAATGATGGTCAGAGGTGTGCGCAGGGCATGGGAGGCGTCAGAGACGAAAATCGTCTTCAGGCGATTGAGTTCCTGCAACTCTTTGTTGAGCTTTTTCAGCTTCCTGTTGAGCTTCTGGAGGCGTTCCTGAGATTCTACCAGCCGTTGGTGCCGGGATTCCAGTTCGCTCATCATCTGGTTAAAGGTGCGGGCCAGTTCGCCCACCTCATCCCGGGAGTGCACCTCCACCCTTTTGGAATAGACCCCTTCGGTAATGGTTTTTTGCATCTGTTGATGGAGTCGGGAAATGGAAGCGGTAATCCGCCGGGTGATCTCCTGGATGAAAACGAATCCCAGCGCAAAGGCAATCAGGGTAAACAGGATGGTGGCGATGCGGAATTCCAGGATGGATTGTCGCAAACTTTCCAGATGATATTGAAGCAGGAGCAGCCCCAGGGGCTTACCCTCGGTACTCAATATGGGATAGCGAACCACAAGAACGTTCCCGGAATGATATATCTCGGCGAGGCTGTCTTTCTGGATGGGAGAAGTCAGCGGGGGAAGCGGCAGGGGATTGAAGGCCACCAGACTGTCCCCATTTTCGTCATAGAGATGGATGGAAGAGATGTTGGGATCGTATCGAGCGTTGAGCAGAGTTATCTGAAGGCGCTCAAAACTGTGCTGTTCCAGCCCGTCGGCAACCAGAATGGAGAACAACTCCGCGGTGCGGCGCGCTTCCCGGGCATGCGCCCGCAACAGGGTTTGCTGGTAACGTTCGGGGAAATAGATGTAGATGGAAATTACCATCACCGCCAGGGTCACAAATACCGGGGCAACATATTTGGCCTGCAGAGGTAAATTCCGATAGTATTCCCCGATACGCTCGATGAGATGACGAATGGAACCCAATCCCGGTCTCCCTGATTAACGTCCCCCAGAGGAATCCCCGTTTTTCCCCCTGAATATGATACAAATTTCTATGAAAAATCAAATATTTCTCGCAACGATTCAGTTCAAACCGGAAAGCCGCCCGGGTGCACAGCCGAAATCCCGATTTGCCTGGCAGGTACCACTACCGGCGGAAGGAAATCTCCTGGCCGGGCTACGGTTCTTCCGGGGGTGATTTGAAGGCGTACTGGGGATGGTCATACCGAAATCCGTCGATCACCACCGCCCGGATGGGAGAGTCTTCCAGATGTTCAAACAACTCTCTGGGAAGGAAACCGATGGTGTTTTCGTGTTCGGCCATATATTTCACCAATCGATCTACTTCGGTAAAGCTTTTGGGAGGCCGCACCCGCTGACCGGAGAAAATCATTCGCAGCCAGTGCTTTCCCATGGCATAGGCGGTGAGGTCATACAGCATCTGATAAAATGCATCTCCGGCGGGGGCATATTCCACCACCTGAGGCGGCTCTTCAACCTTATCGATGGGTTGCCCTTTAAACACTTTCTGAACCTCTTTGAAAGAGAGGCTGTCCAGAGGACTCTTATCCGGTACCACCACCACAATCTGGGCAGAAGCGTATTCAGGAACCAGCCATATTATCAGCGCCAGTCCATACAGCAGAGGGCGGATCAGGTTTATAATCGGTAACGATCTCACCATACAGGCTCCTAAAACACCACGGCCAGGGAAGCAATAGCCAGCACAAAATCTTTCCGGGGGGCGTCTTCCTGATGCCAGAAATGCACTTCCCCCTTAACCAGAGCATCCTTGATAAACTGCACGCTGGTACCGATCACAATGTCCCGTTGAAAATCTCCTCCAAACCGGTTATCGGGATCGATGACATCGTAGCGAATCAGAACGGTCTGTTTACTGAACAGGTAATAGGCGAACTCCACATAGCCCCCGTTGGCCACCTGAGTGGGAAGGGACGTGGAGCCGCTTCCCAGCCGGGTATGGGCAAATTCGCTGTTCAATCGCCAGTGGTTAAACTCCAGGCGAAGATCGACGGCGTGGGAAGTCTGGCGGGTATTGCGAAACAGGCCGTTCCGATCGGTATACAACGAATAGCCCACCTTGACCCGCTGGAATTCCCCCAGAAGTCGCAGGCCGATTCCTTTATCGCGATTGTCATCTTGCTCAAAGGGGTTTTTGCCCCGCCCGTTCACCAAAAAGAGTTGATATTGAAGCTGGGCATCCTTCCTTTCCAGGGTGCCTAACAGTTGTACCCCGATGGAAAATTTGGCGTAGAAGCGCTGAGGTTCCCCGCCAAAGGAATTGTTGGGATGTTTTCCGTAGAGGGATTCGGGAAGTATGGACGTGTCGTATGCCGGGGCGGCGTCGTGAATCTCGTTGTAGATGCCATACGGGGTTAAGAACTTGCCCAGCCGGAGGGTAACGTAGTTGGAAAATCGATATTCAAACCAGGCCCGTTCCAGGCGTACAAAACCGGCTGCCGGTTTATTGTTTTCCCCCGGTTCCAGATCCGCGCCGTGTTCCCATTCGATCTCCCCGAACACCCGCGCCTTACTGTTGATGAGATAATTCCCAAAAATGTTGAAATGATGAAGGTCAAAGGTACCCCGACGGCCTACCGAATCTCTGTTGCTGATTTCCGCCTCCAGGGTGAGAAAGCCGTGGGGACCGATGAATTCCTGCCCGGTGCCTATTTGAATCAGACACAGACACAGCAGCAGGATACGCCACAGATGGGTTGCCCTTTGGGAAAGGGAGGTTGGATTCCAGAGAGGCAGGCTCCAAAACGAAAATACCGGCCTGCGGCCTTCGCCGGTTACCGGATGGTAAGGGCCTGGCCGGGCCGGTTGATGGAAAGACCACCGGTTCATGTCGATTCTTCCAGTTCCTTGATCATATACCCCACGCCCCGGATGGTATGGATGAGCTGGCGGCGGGAGCCGCAGTCCAGTTTTTTGCGCAGGTGATTGATGGTCACCTCAATGATGTTGGAATTGGTTTCAAAATAGTTTCCCCACACGTGCTCGGAGATTTCCGCTTTGGTCACCGGGCGACCGGCGTTGCGCAACAGATACTCCAGCAGGGAGAACTCCCGGCTGGACAGATGCACTTTGGTGTTTCCCCGGCGCACATCCCGGCGGGCGACATCCATGGTCAGATCGTCTAACTTCAACACCGGGCTGCGGTTCATGGTGCTGGCCCGACGGATGACCGCCCGCAGGCGGGCCAGCAATTCGGCAAAGGAAAACGGCTTGGCCACATAGTCGTCGGCGCCGCAGTTCAAGCCGGCAACGATGTCCTCTTTGGTATCTTTAGCGGTTACCATGATGATAGGCGTGTCAATGCCCGCCTTGCGCCACATCTGGCATAAATCCACCCCGCTCATGTCCGGCAACATCCAGTCCAGCAAGATCGCATCATAGTCGTTGACCGACACCATATAGTCGGCCTCTTCTCCGTTATCCACCATATCCACGGCATAACCGGCTTCTTTTAAGCCTTTCCGAATAAAATTGGCCAGACGGGATTCATCTTCTACAACCAGAACTTTCATGGCCTTTTCAGTCGGGTTTGGTCTTGAGTAACTCCGGATCGTTTTTTTCTCCACCCCACGGAAATGGATCCCCTGAAAAATCAATTTTCTTCCACCGCGATGGGGGGGATCGGGCAATTCAGGCTTCCGTGGTCAATTAAGCGTTTGTTGAATTTCTGGGAAGGAAAGGATGAAAGCGGCACGGCAATGCTTCTTTCCATCCCAATCTATGGTGAGCAAAGGTTCGTCGTTTCAATGAACCAACTGAGTGGAATTAAAAAAGATTAACTTTTATGAATAAAGATTAACTAAAGGTTAAGGAAAAATCAAGCTAATTTTCTGTATCTTTACTCCCGGCTATTCGTGTGGTAGGTGTGCTGGGTCTCTCAATTCACAGCTCGTTGACACTCTCCTGTACGGCTTGCCTATGATATTAAGAGGAATGATGTGTAAATGTGACCTGTACAGCCTGTTTAACAGCGGAGTTTTTATCATGAACGAACGGATAGATCCCAAAATTCTGGTTCGTTCCACCAAAATTCTGATTGAGCGGGGGCTTTCCGGGGAAATTCGGGTGCTGGAAGATGCCGGGAGTCGCAATACCGGCGATTTACAACTCTATCCCAATTTCCCGGATCCATTTCGGGAGTGGACGTCCATTCAATACTTTCTCCCCCGGGCCTGCCGGGTGCAAATCAAGATTTTTGACCCCCGGGGAGAAGCAATTCGTTTTCTGGTGGATCGTCCCGAAGCCAGCGGATTGCGAACCGTCGTGTGGGATGGGAAAGATGAATATGGGCGGTCGGTTCCCGGAGGAACCTACACCTGCCTGCTTCGGGCGGGATCGTATGTTCGGACCCGTCAACTCCACTTACTCCATACCGGGGAAGAGATTGCTCCGTAGATTTACGGGTATTTTGCTCATCTGGGGGACCGCGATCTGGGGGCCGTTGCTGGCTCAGGAGGCGTTCGTTGCCGGGCAGTTGCTGGTTCAACTGGCTCCGGGAACGAAGGTGGGGGGCATCCGTACGCCCTCCGGGGGAACGGTCATTACCGGAATCGCAGGGATGGATACCCTCAATCGCCGCTTTCGGGTAAATGCCATCCGCCCCCTGTTGCGATTTTCCCCTGCCCACCCCCGCCTGGCCGAACAACTCGGTCTTACCCGGACGTATGTGGTCGAATTGCCCCCCACCATAGATGTGGAAGCGGCGGTGACTGCCTATCAAGCGTTGCCGGAAGTGGCCTTTGCCGAACCCAACTATCTTTACCGGGCGCTGGGTACTCCCAACGATTCCCTGTATCCCCAACAGTGGGCCTGGGACAATCGAGGGCAGGCGGTTGCCTACGGAGGGCAGCCGGTCGGGGTTGCCGACTGCGATGTGGATATGCCCGGCGCCTGGGGGATTACCACCGGTAGTTCCAACATCATTCTGGCCATCATTGACACCGGGGTGGATTACCTTCATCCGGAATTCGCCGGGCGGGTGGTGGCCGGGTACGATTTTATCAACAACGATGCCGATCCCATGGATGACAACGGCCATGGCACCGCCTGTGCGGGCATCGCCGCGGCCACCGGCAACAACGGCATGGGGGTGGCCGGAGCCAACTGGGGCTGCCGGATTATGCCCGTAAAAGTGTTCGACGGTGGGGGAGGGGGGACCACCATCGCGGTGGCCAACGGGTTTATCTTTGCCGCCGACAGCGGCGCCCGGGTGCTCTCCTTCAGCGGCGGCGGTGCCCACAGCCTGACCCTGCAAAACGCCATCGACTACGCCGATAGTCTGGATTGCCTGATCTTCGCCGCCCGGGGCAATGCCGGTACCACCACCCCGGTGTATCCTGCCTCCTATCCCAATGTAGTGGCGGTGGGCGCCCTCAGTCCCTGCAACGAGCGCAAATCCGGCCAGTCCTGCGATGGGGAATACTGGTGGGCCAGCAGCTACGGCGCCGACGTGGATTTCGTCGCCCCCGGCGTGCGCATCCACACCACCGACATTCTGGGGCCGGCGGGGTTTGATCCCGGAGACTATCTGGCCACCTTCAACGGCACCTCGGCGGCCACTCCCCACGCTTCGGGGGTGGGATCGCTGATCCGTTCCCTGCGCCCCAACCTCACCGCCGCTCAGGTGCGCACGCTGATGCAGCAAACTGCCGATGACATCGGCGGTGCCGGCTTCGATTACGAAACCGGCCACGGGCGCCTCAACGCCTTTAAAGCCCTGGTAACGGCGGCGGGAAGATCCCTGGCGGTGAATCCCCCGGATATGGATTTCGGCCGGGTGGCCGTGGGGGATACGGCAAGCCTTGCTCTGGAAATCTTCAATCCCCTCTCCACCGGTCGAACGGTCACCTTCTCGGTGGATAACGGGGTTTTTGTTCCGGGGCAATCTTCCCTTACGCTGGGGCCGGGAGAGGTGGGAGCCATTACCATCACCTTTATTCCCCCCGCCGTGGGAGGGCACGCCGGAACCCTCACCTGCGATGCCGGAGACACGGTGATCACCGTTCCCCTGAACGGAACCGGCGTGCTGGTGCCGGACATCGCTCTGATTCCGGCAGAACTGACCTTTGCTGTGAATGCCGGGGATTCCGCCGCGGCCACCTTCACCGTGGAGAATCGGGGTACGGCAGATCTCTCCTGGAACATCACCGGTCTTCCCGGAATGGCGGCTCCCGGCATCCGGTATTCTCCGGAGGCGTATGAAGAGATTCCCAAAGGAATGCCCGACCGGCGCCACGGGGTGCCCGTCACCGAGGGCAGCGGCGGCCCGGATCACTTCGGCTACATCTGGCGGGATAGCGACGATCTCCAGGGGCCAACCTTTGCCTGGGTGGATATTTCCACTACCGGCACCCCTGTCACCGGCCTGCTGGACGACAATTACGTGGGGCCGTTTCCCATCGGATTTACCTTTTCCTATTATGGAAAAAATTACACCGAGTTTTACATCGCCTCCAACGGGTTCATCGGATTCGGCCCCCCCACGGGGTACAACGTGTTCAACAACATTCCCATTCCCCACACCTCCACGCCCAACAACATCCTGGCCTGGTGCTGGGATGACTTCCGCCCCCTGGGTACCAGCCGGGTGTATTATCACAGCGACGGCACCCGCCTGATCGTGCAGTTCGTGGACTATGAGCCGTTTACCGGGGTGGGAACGGTGAATGCGGAGGTGATTCTGGAGGCCAACGGCACCATCCGGTTTCAATACCTCTCCTTTACCGGGGGATTCGATGTCACCAGCAGCAGCGTGGGGATTGAAAGCCCTTCCGGCGGCGATGGTCTGGGAGTGGTGTTCAATGCCCCTTATCTCCATGACAGCCTGGCGGTGGAGTTTACCGCCAACCGATGGCTTTCGGTAACGCCCACTTCCGGAACCGTGCCTCCCGGAGGGCAGAACACGGTCACCGTCTCGGCCAACAGCGCCGGATTGCTGCCGGGAGTGTATCCGGCCAAACTGACCGTCCACAGCAATGATCCCGACGAAGGCTCCCTGCCGTTTCCGGTAACCCTCCACGTGAGCGCCCGGTGGATCACCTTTTCGGTGAACATGAGCCTGTATCAATCGGTGGGGTATTTTAATCCCGCCGCGGGGGACTATGTGACCGTTCGGGGGAATTTTAACGAGTGGGTGGATAGCCTGGCCTATCAACTGTCCCCGGCGGGAGGGGGAATTTATCAGGCCACCCTGCCCCTGTACGGGGCGCCCGGCGACACAGTGCAATTCAAATACTTTATTCATGCCGGGGATGGACGGCCGCTGCCCAACGGTGGGTGGGAAGATAGCGTGGGGGTATATGGCGCCGGCAACCGGGGATTTTTGCTCACCGGGGGCAATCAAACCCTGCCCACGGTGTATTTCAACAACAACAGTCAGGGGTTTCCCGCAATCATGATTTCGCCGGATACCCTGAAAATCACCGTTTCTGAAGGGGATACCAACACCGCCCCGATCACCCTGTCCAATACCGGTTTTCTGAATCTCAACTGGGAGATGTATCCGGTGAGCGTTCCGGGGGCGTTGATCTCGGCTTCAACAAAGGTTCCCTCACCACTGCCCGGAGCACGCGCTCCCGACGAGATCTTCCCCCCGGAGCCACCACCGGGCATCCGCCCCCTGTTCGGGAATCCCCCCGTGCGCCTCCCCTTCCGGGATGGGTTTGAGGACGGCGACTATACCGGCTGGATGGACGACGGCGGTGCCGGCACCCGGGAGGTGACCACGACCACCGCAGCGGTGGGACAGCGCAGCTTCCATTATATCTATACCGGTACCCGAAGTAGCCATCGCAACGGAGTGCACCTGGAAGTAGGGCCGGGAGAACAGCCGGCCTACGTGAGCTTTTACATTCGTTCCGGTACCACCTTTTACTCCGATGCCTACGTGGTGCTGGTGGGGGATAACAACCGGGAGGTAATCCTGTTTTTTGCCCGTTCCAACGGTTTCTTTTATGTGAATGCCGACGTGGGCGGGAATGTCAGCGCCCGGTATGTGGCCCGGCGATGGTATCACATCGAGTTCCGCAATATCGACTGGATCAACCAGCGCTTTGATTATTACGTGGATGGGCAACTGATCCAGGCGGGGATTCCTTTCCGCAACGCCGGGCTGGTGCACAACGTCGCCCGGGTGTATCTGTACAATTTTGATGCCGGAGCCGAGGCCTGGTGGGATGAGATTTATCTGGGAGAACCGCCGGTGACCTATTTGAAAACCTCGCCGGGTGGGGGAGCGGTGCCCGCCGGTTCCTCCCAACCGGTCACCGTTACCGCCCTTGCTCAGAACCTGACCGTGGGCACCTATCGGGCGGATCTCCTCACCGTCTCCGATGATCCCCGGCATCCGGCGCTGCGCACTCCGGTGGAGGTCACCGTGGTGCCACCCAATCAGGCGCCTGTGGCGGTAAACGATACCGCCGTTACTGCCGAAGATAGCGCCCGCATCATCGACCTGCTGGGCAACGATTTCGATCCCGATGGCGATCCGGTTACTCTGACCGCCATTGACACCACCGTTACCCGGGGAACGGTGGTGGGAGATACGGCCACCGGACAGGCAATTTATACCCCTCCAATCAATTTCTTCGGAGCGGATAGCTTTGCCTATACCATCCGGGATCCCCTGGGAAAGCAGGCGCAGGCGATGGTGTACATCACCATCACCCCGGTGAACGATGCTCCGGTGGTGAGCGGGTTGCCGGATGTGAGTTTTC
>CAYQGB010000007.1:8227-39276 GCA_964416895.1 uncultured Calditrichaceae bacterium | reverse complement strand
CGATTTTTGTCAATACTTCCGGAAAATAAAATTTTTTCTTTTTTGGGGAAATTTTTAGGGTAGTTGAACGGCTTAACCGCTCGTTCCCCCCGGAGGGACGGGAATGAGGTCACGATCATCCCTTTACTAAAATTGTCAGGGTTTACGCCGTTGTGATCTTCGGGGAGAATCGGAGAAAATCGGTGAGATAGATCGAGAGGAAGAGCGACGTTGCTACTGAAACAGGGCTTTAATACTTCCCCAGGTTTTGGCAAAGCCGCTCAGGTTGGGAATGACCGAGATGGATTCGGTATATTGGGAGGTGCCGTCGGTTTTGGAAATTCGCAGGCGGTAGTAATACAGGCTTTTCACCCCGGGCAGATTGTCATCCACAAATTCGTATCGGCTGTTGCTGCCTTTGGGAGCGACTTCTCCGATCTGGGTATAGTTCTGATTGTTCAGACTCCGCTCGACGAAAAACTTGCTAACCCCGTCCTCCTGCCCGGTCTTCCATCTCAACACAATCTTATTCCGCTGCGGTTCGGCGCTAAACTCCACCACAATGGCATCCGCCAGTCCCAAAACCACCCACAGCAAAAGGCATACAATAGCGGTTACTTTCCAGTTCATCACACGTCAGTCCATTTTGGCCGCCCGAAATTAACCGATTTATTCAAAAAAATCAAGTGGATATTCCGTAGAACGTTGGTGGCCCAAATTTAACGGCTCAGAAGTCAAAACCAAGAGAAAAGTGAATCCGATTCCGGTAGTCCGGCAATCGAGCGTAGGTCAATTTTACCGGACCGAGCAAAGAGTTGAAGGCCAGAGATCCCCAGATAGAATGAATTAGATCGGAGGCGGCCAGCTTCTCGTCGGGGCGTTCCCACATCCCCAACAGGGAATAGCCGGTGGTGAGGTAGGCTTCGATGGGGAGATTCAGGGGAAGGCGATAGCGCACCTCCAGACCGGCCTGCACCACCTGCCGCCCGAATTGTTCCCTTTCATACAGGCCGGGAAAATCCTCCTCTCCTCCGACAAAGAAGAATTCCGTAAACGGCAGGGTCAGGTCTGCGGTGCCTACTTTCAGGAAAGGATGGTAATTCAGCCGCCGGGTTAGCGGATAATAGCCTTCCAATCCCAGAAAGACTTTGGTATAGGGCACTTCGCTTCCCAGCAGAAACTGGCTACCGGTTTCCCAGTACCACCGATTGTATATGCCTTTCTCCGGAAAGGGAAGCCGGTCTCGCTTATCCACCACCGAGCGCAGGGTAATGGTGCGCAGCCGAAAATCTTCCCGGATGGGGAACCGGGGATCCGGGGAAACGGCATTGACATCTTCGATGCGCAGTTCCAGGGAAATCAACCCCAGCCGCCCAATGTGCTGCCCCACCATAAAACGCCCTCCCCGGCGGATGGTGGTATAATCTTTCAAACGGGTAAAGTCCCGGTAAAAGCGATCTCGCCGTTCATCATAATAAAAGCTGGCCCGGGCCGTCAGCAAAGTGTTCAACAATCGAACCGTAAAAAACGAGGCCTCCACCCGTTTGGAGAATTCTCCCACCTTACCGAACAGGCTCATCTGGGTGGCCCATCCCAGCAGATTATCCTGCAAAATCTCCATAAACCCTTCGGTGCGCCGCTCGAAAGAATAGTGGGCGCCCAGCCGGGTGACCATGTACTTGCGCTCCTTCACTTTGATGACCACCACGTTGCGGCCACCCTCCTGTTCCAGATTGAGCAACACCCGGTGAAACAGGTTGGTGCTGTAGATGTTTTCGATTCCCCGAGTGGCCAGGGAGGCCTGAAACACATCTCCAATCTTCAGAGGAAACTCCCGCAGGATCACAAAATCCCGGGTAACCCGATTGCCCACGATGCGAATATCGGCGATGAACCCCTCATCCAGTTCGATTTCCAGTTCCCGGTTTTCCGGGTGGTAGCGGATTTCCCGTACCTGCGCCAGGGCATATCCTCTTCGGATCAACCGGTTTTGCAACTCCTCAATCTCCGCGGTCAGGGTTTTGATATTTAACGGCTGTCCCACCAGACGGCGGCGAATCCGGGAAAATATCGAATCCGGAAGGATGTTGTGATGGCGAAAGGTTACCTGCCTGATCGGAGGAAACGGCTCCATTCGATAGACGAGTTGCAGGGTATCCGAACCCCGTCGCACCAGAGCCTCCACATTTTGGAAGTAACCGGTCTGGTAAAGGGTGCGGAGATCGTTGATCACATCCCGGCGGGTCAGGCGTCTTCCGGCTCGCCGGTGGAGAAAATCCAGATTCACCCGGGAAGGCAGGGAAGCGCTTCCCACGCACTTCACCGAGGCCACCCATCCCAGATCCCGATCGGCGATCCCCTCTTTCTGTTCCGCCTCACGAATAATCTGGCGAATGGAATCCATTTTTTCCTGCGCCGCCTGATAGCCCCGGGCAATCAGCGTATCCACGGCCTGGAAATCTCCGCCTTTATACTCTCCCAGATCCGGAGTAATCACAATGTCGGCCAGTCGGCGGTTCTCCGCGGTGGGTTTGAACATCATAATGGTGGTTACCTGATCGGCGAGTTCCCAGGGGGCGTCGATTTCATCCCGGCTTCGCAGCGCCGAGGTGGCATCCACGGCGATCACCACATCGGCGCCTTCCTGCAGGGCCACATCCACCGGGAGGTTGTCGGTGATCCCCCCATCCACTAACAGCAGGGAATCGATTTCCACCGGCGCCAGCAACAGGGGAAAAGCGCTGCTGGCATTGATGGCCTCGGCCAGGTCTCCTTTTTTCAGCACCACTTTGCGCCCGGAGATCAAATCCGTGGCCACGGCCCGGAAAGGAATTCTCAGGTTGTCGAAATCATTGGCGGCCTGAAAGTTGGCCCGAACCAGGCGGTTGTACAGGATCTGCACCACCCGCTGCCCCTGGGAAATGGAAGAGGGGATTACCGGCAACAGACCATCCATGCGGAACTGGATCAAATGGCGGCGAGGAGTGCTTTTCTGGGAGACAAACAGATGAGTGCGGCGGGTTTCATCATTGAAAATGCTCTTCCAATCCACCTCTTTGATGATCCGGCGGATCTCTTCGGGAGAAAACCCGGCGGCATAAAATCCTCCCACAATGCTGCCGATGCTGGTGCCCACGATCAGATCGAAGGAAATCCCCGCTTCTTCCAGGGCCTTGAGCACCCCGATGTGGGCCAGCCCCCGGGCGCCGCCCCCGCTGAGCACCAGGGCCACCCGAATTTTGCGAGGAGGATGATAATCCAGATTGCGCAGGGGCAATTTCACAGAGGAATCTTTAGGCAGGGTAATGTGAATCTCTTCGGCCACGGCAAGAGTATCGGCGATCTCCGTGTCTCCGTGGAGGGGAGACCATCCCAGAAGTATTCCCCCCAACAGAGCGCTTATCAGCCATCGAAGGGATGTCCATGAAAGGAGATCCTGGGAGGGATACATGGGCGTTCTCAAGCGTTCCCATTCACTGCCGTGGTTTGAGGGGCCGATCATCCAACTCCCACCCGCACCCCACCGATTTGTAACACTTTACTGCTTCGTTCTAACGGATTGGTTTTTGGGAGATTATTTAGCTCTTTTCCACAGAGCTAAATTGTTCCACCGGTTTAGCGTTGTTCCACCGCCTGCCGGGACAATATCTCGTAGTAGGCTTTGATAAACTCTTTGTATTCTGAGGAATAGCCTTCTTTCAGGGCTTCCAGCAAATCCTTGCGCAGCTTATTTTCCCGTTCGAGGAGTTCTCGCTTTAGTTCCGGGGGGGATTGGGTTACCCGAACCTCTTCCCGTTCGGCCTGACGCTTGCGGGAGTATTCCTTTTCCCGAACGGAGCGCTGGGCATCCAACAGGCGGGAGAGAATCCGCTGCTGCCGCTCGATCAACCGTTTATCCACCCGCTGCTTACGGAGGTCTTCCACCACTTCCTGCATTTCCTGCCCCAGATCGCCCAGTCGCCCCAGCACATCTTTGCGATTTCCCATTTGCTGATGAAGCTGTTCCAGAGAACGGCGAATCATCTCCTGCTGGGCGGCCAGTCGGGCCAGGGCTTCGCTATCCAACTTCAGGCGCCCTTTGCCCTGCTGCTGAAACAGGCTCAGGGTCTCCTGATTCAATTGCCCCTGCTGGCCGGCCATCTGCTGCAACTGTTGCAGGAATTGCTCAAACCCGGAGGCGGTGCCCGACTGCATGAGCTGGTTCATGGAATTCTGCATCGACATGATGGCCTGATTGAAATTGGCCATGGCCTCCTGCTGAGAGCGCGCCGCACTTCGGGGATTGCGATTTTCCAGCGATTGCAGGGCCTCTTGCATGTTGTTCATCAACTGGGACATGATCCGGCTCATCTGGGGGGAGATGAAAAAGGTCTGTTTGGAAATGTCGATCAACTGTTTGATGATGTAAGTGGCGTTTTCCCGGAGGCGGGCCTGCTGGCGGGCAATCTCCGGCACCTGAGGCGAGGCGGCGCCGGTCTGCTGAGATCGCTGCATCAACCGCTCCTGCTGGTAGGAGGCCTGCAACATATCCTGCTGCACCTTCTGCATGGCCTGCAACACTTCCTGCTTCATTTGCCGGTTCATCTGTTGTTGAGCCTGTTGCATCATGCTCTGGAGCATCTCTAACTGGCGTTGCAAATCCTGCCCGGTTTGCTGCGCCGACTGCATCTGCCCCTGCTGCAACTGCTGCTGCATCTGCTGCATCTGCTCGGTCAGCCCCTGCTGTTCCATAAACTCCCGGATCTGTTCCAGTTCCTCGGCCATTTCGGCCATCATCTGCTCAAACTCCTCCCGGGCCTGTTCCAGCTTTTCCTGAAAATACTCCGTATTTTCCTGGAGATTCTGTTCCTGGTTCGCCAGTTGTTCCTGTTCCGCCGGCGTCAGGTCTTTCTCCTGAGCCTTTTCCTCCACCTGCTCATTGATCTTTTTCTGCTCCTCGGTTAACTGCTCGGCCATCTGAGCCAATTGATCCATCTTCCGTTCCATCTCCACCCGCTTGAACAACTCGTAGGTCCGCTCGATGCGCCGCTCAAACTCCTCCACCGAAAGCTGGAACCGCTCCATGGCCTTCTTCACTTCTTCCATATCCGCCTCTTCCAGAGCCTCTTGCAGGGCTTTCATGGCCTCCATTAGCTCCGGAGTCGCCAATTCCTGAAACATTTTCTGCAGCTCGAAATACTTCTCCAGCGCTTCGGGACTCAACAGTTTCTGTTGATCCAGATTCTCCACAATCTCTTCCAGTTCCTGCTGAATTTCCTGCAACTTCTCCAGAACCTGCTTCTGCTGTTCCATCTGGGTCTGGATTTCCTGTTTCCGTTCCCAGGACAGCTCCTGCTCCCGCTTCAAATCCCGATTGATTTCTTCCAGTTTCTGGCGCAATTCCTCGGTCTCCCGGGCGATGTCTTCGGTATCTTTCATCTCTTCCGCCAACTGCTCCTCGCTCTGTTCCAGCACTTCCATCAGGGAGGGGAGGCGAATGATGTAAGTTTTGCTGCGGGCGGATTTCGGGCCGCTCACCCGGTCGTTGTCGTACACCTCGGCATAGTACTCCACAAAATCATCCGGCACCATATACAGGGGAGCCAGATCCCAGGAGAACTCGGCGATGGCCCGGGACTGATCCAGTTGATGATAGCTGAGAGGGATGGAAAATTCGGTAGTATCCCCGGAAGAGCCGGCGTGCACATGACGCCCCTTGAGGAGCAGTCGGCTGAATCCAAAGTCATCCCGCAGGTTGATCAGCATGGGAATCTTCAATTCGTCGCCCAGATCCAGGTCCTGGCCGGGCTGAGCGATTTCTACAAAGGGGAGTTCATCGGAGAGCACAAACACGGAATAGGTCACTGGCTGAAAATTGGGAATGCTGTCGATGTCCAGGATGCGGATGCGATAGCGATCCTCCCGGGTGACTACAAACTCTCCCCGGGCCCGATTTTCGATAACCTGCAAGGGCACATCCTCCCCCTCATCAAAATCCAGTACAGCGGAAGAAAGTCGCTTGTTGGCTACCAGATGCAGGGAGACGGTGGTGCCTTTCAGGGCGGTAACCTCCCCGCTGTTGGGCGGTAGCAACGCCGCCGGGAGCCGGGTATATTCCGGATAGGTCAGCCGGGCCTGCAACTCCCGCACGTAGGGGCGCTCCTTTACCCGTACCTTCCCCTGAGCGCTCAGGGCCGGACGATGGCGAAAGGCGGCCATTTCCACGTAAGCCTCAAACCAGTAGATAAAATCATTCTTGACATGGGGAATGTGATGACTGAAAGTGCGCCCGGCTGCCAGGGGAATTTCCACCCGCTCCACGGTCACCGAATCGCCGTCCCCGGCTTTGCTTTGCAACACCAGCCACAACTGGTGGGGCGTCACCCCCTCGTATTCGCCACGCAATTCCACAGGATCGTTTTTCAGCACCGTCAGGGTACCGGAAAGGTTGGTCACCGTCACCGGAAGGGGTTGTTGAAAAGAACGGGTGGGAAAGAGCACCTTCTGCACTGCCTGACTCATGGAAGTGGGAAAACCGATAAATAACAGCCCGAATATCAGACCGATTATTAACAAACGATAGGCAGGCTGTTTCAGAATACGGAAGGAGACCACCTGATAAAAATCGCTGTCTTTGAAACGCTGATACAGTTGCTTCAAGGAAAGGTTTTTCAGCGCCGGATGTCCCCCGATCCCCTGCTCATGATAGATCTGCAAAAAGTTAATCAGCGCGTCCTGAACGGAGGGATTCTCTTTCCCGATCCGCCGGGAGATGTCGATCAATTCGGATTCTCCGGGAAAGAAGGCGCACCGGAGGGAAGGGAGAAGGCGGCGTCCGATCATCCCCGCCGCCAGACCCAGGAGCAACACCCAGAAACCGATCCGAACCGGAGAAGTCAGGTCGAACAGCAACTCCAGCAGGGAAAATCCCAGAAACAGGGCCAGGGCATAAAAAATCAGTTGCAGGAACTGATAACCCGCTTTCACAAGGTAGAAATCACGGGTTACTCGCCGCAATCGCCGATGGGCCTCGTTGTAAATGGTTTCTATTCCGGGAGTGCTCATTATCGAATCCTCGCTTTATCATCGCTCAGCAGGAACCGCCGGATCGGCCGATACATCCATCCCGCCGACTCGCCAACACAACCGAATTTGCAACCGAACACCGGGTAGAAACAACGGGAAAATTCTTCCCTGAACTCCATGTGGGGAAGCGGCCGGTAAACGGTTTAAACCGTTTCTAAAACAATTGACTGGTAAACGGTTTAAACCGTTTACCCCCTCGACCGCCTTCTCGCCGCCGAAACGCCTGTTTTTCCCGGCCACCTTCGGCGGAAGGTTACTGTAACAATGCGTACAGGAGAATATTGGTTCCCATCCGGAGGGCCGCCCGACGAATTTCAGGGGGATCGTTATGAATGTCGGGATCTTCGCAACCGTCGCTGATGTCGGTATTAAACGAGTAGAAAGCTACCATCCGGCCTTCATAGAACAGGCCATACCCTTTGGGAGGGCCGCCGGCATGTTTGTGAACTTTGGGAAGCCCGTTGGGGAATTGATATAAGATGTGATAGATAGGATGGGAAAAGGGAATCTCCACCCATGACAACTCCGGAAACACTTTTTTCATTTCCCGCCGGAAATACACATCCATTCCGTAGTCATCATCGGCCCACAGGAACCCTCCCCGGATTAAATACTCCCGCAGCCGGCGCGCCTCTTCCTCGGAAAATTTCACGTTCCCATGTCCGGCGATGTAGGCGATGGGATAGCGAAAAAAATCCTTGTCGGTAATTCGCAGAGTAACCTCCCGCTCCGCCGTCTGCACGTTGGTATTCTCCCGCATAAACCGAAACAGATTCACAAAGGTGGTGCGATTCCCATACCAGTCGCCCCCGCCGTCATAGTGAATCCGCACCACCGTCACGGGAAGCTGGGCGCTCAGATGGGTGATCCACAGCAGAATCCCCCCCAACACGATTCGCACAAAGGTATTGGATTGCATTGAAAAATGATGGGCTATTTCAATCGATTCCGCCAGAACTTCGGCAAAATATCGGAATCCGAGTCGGAGTGAAGCTCCGTTTCTCCGATTCCCCGTTTCATCAAGGCTACACGTTGGAGTTAATCCTTCTCAAATGGTATCCCATAGCAGGGCCTATTTATAGCGCCCCTGATACATCTCAGAAAACTTGCGACGACTGTGACGGCTGTTCAATCCCAGACGGTTTAACAGCGATCGCACCGCCAGCCATCCCACTTTGGTATATCCGAATTCAGGAGAGTTCAACCGCTTTTTGATCTTGAAAGCCCCCAGCGCCGGTTCGGTGGCAACGATATATTTCACCTTCTCTTCGATGGGCATATTGACCAGATCCAGAACCGTGGGTTTCTTCCCGGCAGGAGGTTCCTGCCCCACCGTTTCGCCCGACGGCGTTCCTACCGGAGCATCCATTCCGGCGCCCGCCCCGGCCGCAGGAGAGGTTTTGGCGCCTGCCGATCCACTGCTGAAAGTGGAGTGGCGGGTAAACCGGGGTTTTTCCTCCGAAGCACCGCCCTGCTCCGGAACCATCTCCACATACTCCTCTTCTTCAAACTTGGCAATAGCCTCTTCCACCGTATCGTACACATCCAGGATGTGATGGAATTCCAGAAGTTCAAAAATTTCATACACATCCGGAATCATCCGCACCAGCTTGAGATCGCCGTTGTTTTCCCGAATGGCTTTGATTTCGCTAATGAAAATCCCCCAGCCGGCGCTGCTGATATAATCCACATTTCCCAGGTCGATGATAATTTTAAAGCGCCCCTGCTTGAGCAAATTATTCAACGCCCGCTCCACTTCGGAAGAGGTAGTGGTGTCGATATACCCGCCGACCTTGATGATGGAAATCTGATTATTTCTTCCGGCCACATGCGTCGAAACCTGAATGCCTTCCATTCTATCCTCCATCAAGTATTAAGTATAACCCTTGCCTGTAAACATAGATGCCTTTTACTCCGATTTTTTCTCTCCCTCTTCTCCTGCGGCAGCGGAATCCTGATCCGCTTCATCGGGAACAACTACCTGATCTTCTTCTTTCGGCGATGATCGGTCAGGCTTTTCATTTGGCTCCGGTGAAGGCGATTTTTTCCGGGGAGGCTCGTCTTCAAACATATTTTCCAACCGTTTTCCCCGGGCGCTGATCATCTTTGCCTGAGAACGAGATTCTTCCGGGATATGGGCAACAAACGGCGTATCCGGGGTTTCCTGCTCATCGCTGCGGAATCCCACCAGCACCTGTCCGTCCAGAGTAAGCAGCGGCGTTCCCGGAGGTTTCAGCCGTCGGGTGCCGCCCCGTTGCACAAAAGCGATCCGCTTCTCCTTGGTGTTCAACTTGGCCCGACGCAGCTCCTCGTAGATCAAATCCGGAGATACCTCGGTAAAGCCATATTTTTCGGTATTTAAAAGATCGGCGATCTTCTTGGGACCATATTCAGGATGCTCTCGAATAATATCATACATCTTGGTTTTCACTTCGATGCTCAGATGGCGCAGCCCCAGATTGGTATATCCATGAAGCATTTCCCGCAACAGATCATAGCCACCTTCCTGATAAATGCGCCGATAACGATAAAAGGTGGTAGGGGAGATACCGATTTGCTTACACGCCTGAGCGACGGTGACCCCGTTGTCGGCCTGCACCCGCTCGATTAGCTGTTTAAACATATTCACCTTAACATCGACCATGGCCATATTTTCTTTAATGGCCACCAGGGTAATGTCGTCGTTCTGTTCGTATCCCCCGGTGAAGTTCAGGATGTCATTTTTGATGCCTTTGACGAATTCCACCACGTCTAATTGCCCGTACTTTCGGATCGCCTGCAGAAAGCGCTCCTCGCCGTACAGATCCCGCTTGGGATTCATGGCCTCGGTGATACCGTCGGTATACAGCACCAGAATATCATCCGGGTGCAGCCGAATCCGATCCGCCTGGATGGTGCGGTCAAACAGGGAAATATCCGGGAGGGTGATGCCCACGGGGAATCCCGGGGGATTTAAATAGTAGGTTTCCCGGGTTTTCCCCCGGTACAGGATCATGGGATTGTGGCCGGCGCTGGCGTAGGCGATCATCCGTTCCCGGGAATCCAGAATCACATAAAACATGGTCACAAACATTCCCTTACGGATGTCATCGGTAACGAAGCGGTTCACCCGCGCCAGCACATCGGCAGGATTCTTGTTTCCCCGAGCTTCCAGGCGCAGAGAGGTGCGGATCATGGTCATCACCAGGGATCCCGGAACCCCTTTGCCGGAAACGTCGGCCACACAAATGCCGATGCTGTTTTCATCCACCTCTACAAAATCGAACAGGTCGCCGCCCACCTCTTTGGCCGACTGATAGTACGAGGCAATGTCATAGCCCACCACCTCCGGGAAGTCATCGGGCAGCAGCATCTGTTGAATTTCCTGAGCCACCTGCAACTCTTTGCGCAGGCGTTGCTGCTCCACCACGGTCATCTGGGCTTCCCGGAATTTGTTGGTCATCTCCTTAAAGGACTGGGCGATTTCGCCCACTTCATCCCCGGCGTCAATGTCGATTTCATCTTCATCGGCCTGGCCTCGCCCCACCTGGCGCACCCATTCGGCCAGCTTCAGGAAAGGCTCGGTAATCAGAGTCACCAGCAGGGCAACCCCCACCGTCACCACAATCCCGATGCCGATGAGCAGCAGGGCCAGATTGAATTTCCGAGAAGCAGCAATATCCTCCATATAGGCCCCATCGATGGTCAGCACGGCATATCCAATGGGAGCCGCATCCAGGCCGACCTTCTGAATCGGAGCCATCAGATGGTATTTGGTGCGATCATCTTTCTGCTCTGAATAAATGGTAATCCCCTGCACTTTTTCCACCACCGGCAAATTCTCTACCTGCACATAGGAACCGATGATTTCTCCCTGAACGGGATACACCGCCTTTACCGACAGATTGGGATAAGTAATCTGAGCCGAAAGAATCAGTTCCGGGCGGCTTTCTTTAACCGCTTTGGCATGGGCAAACAGGGAGATTTCCCGATCTTCCCGGAGCGACTCCCAGCTCACTTCGGCGAAGCTGCGGGTTAGCGCCAGGGCATCGGTAAACACCTCCTCCTTTACCGAAGCGTCGATGCGGGCCTGGAACACCACATAGGTGATGCTCACTCCCAGGATTACCAGAAATGAGGCCACCAGCAAGGATTTTTGTCGCAGGGAAAGGGATTGGAACCAGGCTCGCCAGCGGGGTTCGGCGATGGTATCCCGCATTTTGGTCAGGCGCAATTCGTTGCCCCGGCTGGTACGGTGGTACTGGATATCATCCATGAGCTTGCGCATCATCAGGATGCCCAGCCCACCCTTTTTGCCGATGGCCACGTATTTTTGAAGATCGGGACTTTTGGCCTGGCGGGGATCGAAAAATTTGCCCTGATCAATGATAACGATGGTCAGGCTCATCCGCCGGATGATCGCCCGAATGGTGATCTTGCCATCCTTTACATCCAGGTACCCGTGGCGGATGATATTGGTGCAGGCTTCATCAACGACCAGCTTAAAGGAGTTAATGATCTTCTCGGAGAATTTGTGCTTCTTTCCGATGTTCTCGATAAACTCCCGAACCACCCGAAGCTGCGCCATGCTGGCCGGGATGGTAATTTCTTCTTTGACAACACGTTTGAACATAGATGGTTCTGGCTTAACCTCAGCCCCTGTTTATCCGCGGATAACAAAATTTATTCAATATACAATACACGCACTCCGATGCAACAAATTTTGTGTATCGCTCCTGTTCTCAAAGAACTTCGCTAAAATCCCCTTAAGCCGGAGTTCACAGGTCACAAATTTTGTTCCGGCTTCGCCAAATTCTTTGAAAACGCCCTCGCGTGCCCTCTATCCTCCCTTTTCTTGCCCCTCATTTTCAGATCCGGGGTGGCCGAATCCGCCTTCGTTTGTCCCTTACTGCTGCTTTTGCTTGCCGGTCTGAATATACTCCTCGGCGGTCTTGATGGCGTTGCGCAACTGCTTGTTGTAGGGATACTTTCGGGCCAATTCTTTCCAGATTTTCAAGGCCTCTTCGTAATCTCCGGCCAGAAAACGATCCATCCCCTGATAGAACTTTTTGGTCGATTCGGGATCCATCTTCTCCGCCTGGGTGCCCATCTCCAGCCGGGAGCGGTCGATGTACTCCTGAATGGCCTGATTAGAAGGATCCAGCCGAAGGGCTTCTTCAAACAGTTTCAGAGCCTTCTCGTAATCCCCCAGGTTAAACAACACCAGCCCCTGCTGGAAGTACTGCTGGAATTTGATCCGTTTCGCCAGGGTATCGATCTGTTCTTTCAACTGAGGATCTTCGGGGGCCAGTACCCGGGCATCGCTGAGCAGTTTTAAGGCATCGGAGAGGTTGCCTTTCTCGAATTCCTGGCGAGCCTGCACCAGCAGTTTTTGCACCGCCTCCTTCATCCGCCGGTTGGTGGATTTAATGGCATCCAGAATGGTGGGATTCTCCGGATCATATTCCAGCGCCAGATTGAATTCGATCAGCGCCTCGGTAAACCGGTTCTTCTCCAGCCGCAACTGGCCGCGTTCAAAATGGTACCGGCTCAACCGCTGATTCTCTTTTTCCCGCTCTTTATCCACCGCCCGGGCAATTGCTTCCTGCTGGCGGGCTTCAAACTGTTTTTGAATCAGTGTTTCCACACTGTCGAACAGGGCGTTGGCGGTCTGGTTCAGGGGGTCTTCGGCAATCACCAGCTGAAACTCGGAGCGGGCGTCGAAATAGTTGCCCTGCTCCAGATACTCTTTCCCTTTGGCCATGTGCAATGCCACCCGGCGCTGCCGCTCTTCTTCCCGGGTGCGCTCCACCAGTTCCCGCTCCCGACGCTTCCGCTCCTCCTCAGCAATGCGAATCTTCTCTTCCCGGGATTTCCCCAGATGAAACGTCACCGAGAAACGATGGGTGGCGGGGAAATCCCCCTGAAAACTCAGGTTGCCGAAAGAATAGTCAATTTGAACGAATTTATATCGCACTCCGCCCCCAAAGGCCGGGGTATTCTCATCAAACCCCAGGCGGATGGTACCCATATCCCGGAACAGATATTCTGCCCCGGCGCGTATGCTCCCGCCTTCCAGTTCCCCCTGCACATAGTTGAGCACCACATTTACCCGCCCGGAAATCCCCACCTGCAGACTCTTCTTAAACCCTACCGAAATCAATCGGTACTGCGGGTCATCGTTGGGCCCCAGCTTTAACTGGGGTTTTAAGGCATTTTGTACGTGTATCCCCAAAGTCAATCCCTGAAATACCGGGGACTCGAACGGCGGATGGTACATCAATCCCACATCCAGCCCGAACGCGCTGGTTACCTGATTGTTGAAGCTGAACGCCTGCCGTTGCACTTTGAAGGTCAACCCCGGGGTAATGCCCCAGAACAGGCGCCGGGCGTAGGAGATGTAGATTTCGCTGTCTTCAAAAGTGGCGTTGTCGGTGTGCACAATATTAAACGCATCGGTGACGGGAATGCCGCCCACTCCCACCCGGGCATAGCCCAGTCCCACGGTGCCGAATTGAAGGGTGGGATATACAAACCCGGCAAAGTCATAGGTTGCCCCGGCAATCAGAGGCATGTGATACAGGCTGAAGGTCATTTTGGGTACGAACTCCAGCCCGGCGGGATTCCAGAACACTGCGGTGGGATCGTCGGCCAGGGCCACAAACGCTCGCCCCAGACCAAAAGCCCGCGCCCCCGGCCCGACCTCCTGAACGATGGGGCGGGTTCCTGCGCGACCCTCCTGGCCGCTCAGGCGCTCGCCCACCCCCAGGGCCAGCATCATCACCAGCCCCATCCCCAATAAACCTGTCCATCTTCCCAACATCATGGTATCCCCGGTGAGGGTTTGGTTCTGAGAAATTGCCTATTGCGTAATACGCCTTCACGCATCACGCTTTCAATCCGATTCTTTCCCCCTCATCGCCACTTCATAACCTATTTGATGTACACGACTTTGGTCTGATATTTCTTGGAACCGTTCACAAACAGCAGGGCCACATACACCCCGTTGACCACTTCCTGCCCCATATCGTTGGTACCATCCCACCACAGTTCCCGGGTATGCAGGCCCGGCGGCAACGGCTCATCGATGGAAATCCGGCGTACCAGCCGCCCCAACAGAGTGTAAATCCGCAGTTCCACTTTGGCGGAGCTTTCCAGCTTAAAAGAAAAGCGGGTGATTCCGGTGGCGCCATCCGGCAGCAGGCTGTTCTTCCCGAAGGGATTGGGAAAAGGCCGGAAAATCTTCTCCGGATCATCGGAGAGCAGGGTCAGGAAGTCGGATTCAAAATCCACCGCCAGATTGCGCAGCAGGGTTCCGTTTATATCCATCACATCCACCAGCACCCGGTCGCCTTCGATCAACTGGCTGGCGCGCACATCATCCACCCGAATCTTGAACTTGCGATTGACCGATTGCCGGGACAGGTCGATGAGCACCACCAGGCTGTCGAAATCTTCCGGGGTCACCGTTTCCACCGAATCGAAGGGAATCTCCACCGGATTGGCGGTGGTATCGGTGATGATCACCTCTCCCAGAATATCCCCTGTATCGGTGGTTTTGGCCAGTTGCGTGCGATAGTACCGGTATCCCACCACTCGAATACGCCCCAGCAGGTTGGCGATGTCGGTTACGGGAATGTCGCCCGGCTCTTCCCGCACCGATACCCGAAACGCCTCGATGAAGATATTGTCTCGAGGATTGGGATTATCGAATACCAGTCCCAGCGCAGGTACATCCGCCTGACCGGGGACAAAGTTGTCCGTGGGTCGGGGAATATCGAACCGCTGCACAAACAGGCGGTTTGCCACCAACGAGATGAAGGCGGTGAGGGTGGCATTCCGAACCGGCACGGTGAGGCCGGTATTTACATCCGTGGGCAACTGGATAAAGGTAATTTGCAACGTGGCCGTGTTCAGGGTGGTATCCGGGGTGCGCAGACGCCACTCCAGTTCCACGCTATCGGTAAGGGTAGAGATTTCTCTGACCGGCCCGCCGTTGAGGAATTCAAAGGTGCCGGAGGGATCCACCAGCACTACCTGAGTCATCCCGCTGATACCGGCGGCACCCAGCCGTTTTACCACCGCCCGGAGGGCAAACTCTTCCCCTTTGGAAAGTTGCCGGGAAGTGGTGGTGCTTCCGGAGACAAACCGGAGGTCCAGTTCCGCCTTCTGCTCCACTACAATCGGCGCGGTAATGCTGTCGGCCACGGTGATGCTGCTATTGTTCCGGTCGGCGCCCTGGACTTTGATGAACAGGGTGCCGTTCAACACGCCGCCGGGAACGGTATCGGGGGCGATGATCTGCCAGCTCACCGTGTTACCGGTAAATGATTTCAGGGTATCTCCCGGGGGGGTAACCCGAAACCCCGCCTGGGCGGGGAGACGCAGGAGGGCGCTGCGGTTGATCACGTTGTCGGGGGCGTCTTCCACCCATACCTGTACTGCGGCGCTCTGCTCGGTGGAGAGGCGAGCGGGCAAATCGGTGCGGGTGATGTCAATATTCAACTGCGGATCGATCTGGATGCTCGTGCGCACCGTGCCCACGGTGGTATCCGCCGGGGTATGCGAGTTTTCATCCAGAGGTACCTGGCTGATGCGCACCCGCACGAAGGAAGAGGTCACCAGATCGCTGAGGCGTTTTTGCAGATCGGCCAGTTCCCGGGCCACCGCTCGCCGATCCCGGGCAATGGCCGTGGGAACCCGGCGACCGCTTCCCCGGCCTTCGCCCTCCTGGGGAGCTACCGTCTGCCCCCGGGCATCCAGTTGGGCGCGCCGCACCTGCAAATCGTGGATACGCCGCATCAGCGCCGCCGCCACGGAGCTGGAATCGGCCCGAATGCGCCACACCACCGGCACACCGACCTGAAACGCAGTGGGGTTGCTCGCTCCACCCACCAGCGACAGGCTGTCTCCCAATTCCACCGTCAACTCTCCGGCGGGCTGGCCCAGCACCCCGGCCTGGCCGGTGTTGCTCACCGTCGCCTGATATTCAAACTCCTGCCCGAAGCTCACCCGCCCGTTGGCCGCTCCGCTGAGGATTTCCCCGGAAAGCAGCAGGGTCGCCCGCTGTTCGACCATGATCCACAGGGTGGCGGTATCGGAAACGGTGAACTGATTCAACGAGGCGGTGGCCTGGATGATTACCTGCACCGGCTGCCATCCGGAAGTGGGCTGGTTGGGTACCGGCAATTCTACATTGAGTTGAGCGGTTAGCGGGCGGGTCAGGGTATCGGGAGAGAAGGCTCCCCCCGGGAGAATAACCGTGGCCTGCGCATCGGTATCGAAAAAGGGACTGATGGTGCTGGCGATGACCAGGGTGATGTTCTGCTGTCCGGTGGAAGCGGTCAGGCTGTCCAGACCGCCCGAGAAGTAGGTGCTGTCAATGCGCACGGTGCCCACGTCGATGCCCATCAGGGCCAGGCTGTCCGCCGGTCGAGAGGAGTGCACCGGCACGGTGGGATAGTTGTTTTCATCATAGGAGAGGGTGGTATCGATGGCAGCCACCACCGTGGAAGCGCCGGTGCTCAAGGCCCGGAACTGCCAGACGAAATCGGTGGTATCCCCCACCAATCGCTTGCGCAGGGTGGCCGGGGTCAGCAATTGGAGGCGGGCGGGATCAAACTGGATGCCCGCCGTCAGGGAGTCGTTGGGCACCACCCGGGCCTGACCGGCATTGGTAATCCGCCCCACCACGGAAAACACCTGATCCACCGCCACCGAATCCGGGCCGGTCAGGAAAATTCGCACATCGGCCCGCTCCACCACAAACACGCTGACACTGGTGTCCGCCTTCACCGTGGTGGCCGGCTGCAAGGTGTTTTCATCCTGCGCCGGCCGGGTGATGGTGGCGCGCACAAAGCCGTTGATCGGGGTCATGGGAGCGGTAACCGTCACGGTCTGAGACTGCCCTTCGGCCAGTTGCAGGGTCAGGTTCTGTCCTCCGCCGGGGAGGGAGAATCCCGGGGGCACCTGCACCCGCACTTCCGAGGAATCCACCGTGGCCGCCTGCCCCAGATTTTCCACCCCCACGGTCACTTCAAACTGCTGACCGGTGCTCACCCGGGCATCCAGCGCACCGGGGGGAGCCACAATGGCCGCATCCACCTGTAATTTGGCCGCATCCACCACCTCGATGGGCAGGCTGTTGCTGATCTGACTCAACGCGGCTCCGGAATTGGCATCGGTGAAGTGCACTTCCACGTGAAAATCGGTGGCTTCCAGCACCGCGGATTCACCACCGCTCCGGGAGCGCGGCCCGGCTGCCCGACGTTCTGCGGTCCGGGTGGGAGCGGAAACGACGCCGGTGGGATGCTGCCGCTCCGGCGGGGAAAGGGCGCTTAAGCGCCCTTGTCGGCCGGGAAGGGCGCTTAAGCGCCCTTGACCCCCTTCGCCGACCATCCCCGGCGCGGTCACATCCCAGTACACCGTATCCCTTAGCGAAGTGCTGCTCAGGCTCTGCAGGCTATCCACCACCGTAAACCCGGAATCCGCAGGAAACACCAGCGCCGCCACTCGATCCTCCGGCGCGGTATTGGCGCTAAAGCTCACCACCGCCCGCAAGCGAAACGTTTGCCCGGTGGAGACGGTGCTATCCAGCGCCCCGGCAGAGGAAGAGTCGATGCTCAGCGTCACCGTGGCGTTGGCCGCTTCGATGACCTGAAATCCGAAAGTACTATCCTGATGGGCCACCGGGGTGGTGGCAAACTTATTCTCGTCGTGCACGCTGGTATCCACAATCGCCACATCCAGCGTATCCGGTCCCGGCTGGGCCTGCCCGGCAATCACCGAAACCGTGGCCGTGCCCACGGTATTGTTCTGTTGATTCAGGTGCACATACACCAGGGTATCATCGTTGGCGATGCGCAGGGCGGAAGTATCCCGGCTGGTCACCTTCACCAGCACCGAATCCGGCACGATTCCCGCCGTGCCCCGATTTTCCACCCGCAGGGTTAACTGCGCCGTCTGTCCAGCGGAGAATACCTGCTGACCGGAGAGGCTTCCCACCACAAAGGCTTCTTCCACCACCACGAAGGGCAGGTCGGCCTGTACCTGAGCGATGGCCGCCGGGGCGTTACTGTTTTCATCGGTCGCCGCCTGGATCAACCGGGCGGAAACCTGAGAGATGGGGCTGCCGGGCAGCGAATCCGGCGACAGGATCGCCACCGTCTGGGAATCCCCGGTGGCCAGAGTGATCACACTGTCAGCGGGATTCACCAGGCGGAACCCGGTCGGCAGAACCATCCGCACCCGGTTGGAATCCACCGTTCCGGCCACGCCGGTATTGACCACCTGAACTTGCACCCGCACCTCCTGGGCGGTGCTGATCACCGAATCCTGAGCGCCGGGGGGCGCCACCACCGATGCCAGAGTATGCAACTCGGCCCGGGGCACCACCGCCACCTTAAAGAAAGTAAAAGCCATCAGAGGCGTACCGGTAAACATATCTTCCCCCCGGGCGAACACGATAATGCTCTGACTATCCGCCGGAGCCGTCGCCGGGGCCACCACCAGCCAGGAGATGGTAGTATCCGTGGTAACCGGTCGAATCGCCGGCGTGGAAGCATCCAGCACAAAGCCGGAGGGCAGGCGAATCTCCGCTGTACGCCCGCTGACATCCACGTTGGGCTTGAACACAATGGTCGCCTGCACGGTAAATTGTTGCCCGGTGGAGAGGGAGCGATCCACCGCCCCCGGTGGAGCGGTTACCCCTCCGCTGAGCAAAATGGAACCCTGTTGCACATCCACCGACAGCGTATCCACAGGAACCGGTTTGGGTACCGGGATATTGCCGAAATCGTTCTCGTCGGAAGCGGCGGTATCGGTGATGGCAATGCGGATGACATCCCCGGTGGAATTGGTGGAAAAGGCCTGGAAACGGAAGGTGGCGGAGCCGGAACTACCGGCAAGTGCCACGTATTTCACCGAATCGTCATCCAGGAAAAATCCACCATACACCGGATTCAAGACGGTCAGTTTCACCGAGTCGGGCACGATCGCCGCATCCCCCAGATTGGTCACCGTGGCGGTGACCTCGAACACCTGAGAAGTATCCACCAGGCCGGGCCCGGCAATATCCAGGGTCAGTTCGGCCCGGCGCACGGTGATCATGCTGGCGGCCTCCACATTGCGATTGAGCACCGCCGGAAGCCCGGAATTCTCATCCGAAGAAGTATCGGTAATCACCGCCTGCAGGGTCTTTAAACCGTGGGGAATGGTATCGGTATAGACATCCACCAGCACCGTATCCGGGGGCAGCAGGTGGATCGTGCGGGTGGTCTGAGTACGGGCGGCATCAAAATAGAAAGCGTTATCCTGGGCGCTCAACTGAATCACCGAACTATCCGCCGCCGCGGCCTGTCCCGTATTCACCAGACTGAGCTGCCACACAAACCGTTGATGGGTGGAGACCTGATCATCCTGCGCCCCGGCCGGGGCCACCACCGCGCTGTTGAATACCAGGCTGGTGCGGGAAACGGTGGTCACCGTCAGTGTATCTCGTTGATCCAGGGACACGCCGGAGAATTCGTCCCGACCGGTGACCTGAACGATGATGGGCGCAGGCGCCGCAGGTGCCGAAGGCGCCAGAATCACCCAGGTCAGGGTGTAATTGGCCTGCACCGAATCGGAGAGATTGACAAAATTTCCTCCCTGTACGGCATAGCCGGTGGGCACGGAAATGGAAGCAGCCCGGTTGGCGGGGCTGACCGACCCGGCCATGGTGATATGGGTGCGCACGGTGAAGAACTGGCCGGTGGAAAGCACCCCATCCCGCGCTCCGGAAGGCGCAACAATAGAATCCACCAGGCTGATGGCCGCCGCCGGGCGCACCTCAATGGCGCGGCGCTGCTCCCGATTGGGATTCACCACCGTCACCGGAATGGAGGGATCCACGTTCTCATCCGAGGCGGTGGTATCGGTTACCCGGGCCAGCAGGGTATCCAACCCCACCGAAATCGCCCGACATCGGAAGGTATCCTGCCCGGCAAAATTGACCAGCCGAATGAACCGCAAAGTATCGGCGGGATTCACCAGCTCCACATGCTGAAGCAGTTCGGGAGAAAATACCGTTTGTACGCTATCCGGGATAATGCTCGCATCCCCCTGATTCTGTAGCGATACCACCACGTCGAACTCCTGCCCCACGCTGACAATATCCGGAGCAGTTATCGCCAGTTCCAGCCGGGCGCTATCCTGGGCAGTGACGGTGATGTTCCCGTTCCCCACGTTAATCACCGCCGGGGCGTTGGTGTTGGTATCCAGCCGGGCTTTCACCAGCGAGAACTGTATCAGCTTCAAACCGTCGGGAGTGGCAGGAGCAATCAGCGTCAGGGTGGTATCGGTTTTAAACCGCAGTTGGGGCACGCCTCCTCCCGGAACACCGGCCAGCTGGTATCCGGTGGGCAGGGTAAGATCAACGGTATTAAAAGAAGTATCCACCAATCCCGCAACCCCGGTATTCTGCACGCTCAGGGTAATATCAAATTGCTGGCTGGTAGAAACAATCCCATCCTGAGCGCCGGCCGGCCCGGAAATCTGCCCGGAGATCTCTAACGCCGCCCGCGGCACCACCGAGACCACCAGAGTATCCCGGGCGATAACCGTATCCAGAGTATTCCGGTCTCTCCCCCGGCTCTCCACCACAATGGCCGCGTTGCTCGCCGAAGCATTGGGGGCAAATACCGTCCACTCCTGCACCACGATGGTAGAAGTGTCGGTAATCGCCCGCCGGGAAGCGCCTTCCACGGTAAAGCCCAATCCCGCCGGCAGAAGAATTTCCGTCTCCCGCCCCTGATCGCTAATCTCACCGATGAAAAAGATGCTGTCCCGCACCACAAACGATTGCTGGGTGGAAAGCACTCCGTCGATGGCCCCCGGAGGCGAGGTGATCGACAACCGGGTGCGAATCGCCGCCGCCGTATCCACCCGCACGGTGATGGTATCGCTGCTATCGGCGGCCCCCACGGCCACCGCCGCGCCGGTGTTGGCATCCACCGGAACGCTCAGCAGACGCACCAGCAGACTGTCAAAAGCCCCGGCGGTCAGACTATCTGCCCGCACATCCCAGGTGCCGCTCAAGGTAGTG
Organism: uncultured Calditrichaceae bacterium; assembly: GCA_964416895.1. Lineage (GTDB taxonomy): Bacteria > Calditrichota > Calditrichia > RBG-13-44-9 > J075 > CAYQGB01. The sequence goes on along the minus strand of CAYQGB010000007.1, from coordinate 18,170 downwards.
GGATTGATGCCCAACGTATCGGTAGCGGAAAGCAGGGTAAAATGATTGTTGGGGGGCAGCTCCAGCTTCACCGAACCGCTGCCAAAATCGCTCTGGCCGGTTCGCTGCACGGTAAAGCTCACCGTAAAGGTCTGACCGGTGGAAAGGGTGGCATCATCCACGGCAGCGCTCAGGGCTAATGCGGTGGGTTCCTGAACCTCCACCGTCTCGGCATTGTCCGGGGACTGCCCCGGATTCACCGCCGAGCCGCTGGTCAGCGAGACCGCCGTGTCGATCAGGGCGGTGTATACCGTGGTGCCGGCAGTGAACAGGGTATCCGGATAGCGGAAGGTGCTGACCGCGTTGGGCGTCAGGTTGGGGATGGTATCCGTCACCAGAGTATCGGTGCTGCTCCGCTTGATGGTTACCACCACCAGCAGGGTATCATCGCCGGTGTTGTTCAGGGACAGATCCAGGGCGAAGGGCTGCCCCACATTGACAAAGGGCGGATTGGGTACGGTGGTCAGGGTCAGGCTCTGCACTGACAGCTGGGAGGAGCGAATCACCCGCACCGAGTCGGACACCGGATCGCTCCGGAACGTGTCGATCTGAGCCGGTTTGCGGGTATCGTTAAAGGTGCCTTCCAGAAAAGCGTGCAATACTCCCACCGGGGAGTTGTTCAGCACGTTAAACTGGCGGGTAAACGTCCGGGTGGCGCTGGAGTCGATGGCAAAGGGGAAGGGATCCGAATTGGACACAATCAACCAGGTAGAAGACACATCGTTGCCCAATCCATCCCGGAAGATGCTGGTCAAACTGTTCACCTGGGCGGCAGATTGCCCGGCATTACGCAGGAAGTAACGAACTTCCACAAACTGTTGCCCCAGCGTGACCACATTTTCTATCACATTGATAGAATCCACCACCACACCGGCGGGACTCAACACATCCACCAGATCGGTTCCCGAAGTCAGGGTATCCCCGAACAGTTCCCCGCTGGGAAGCTCCCCGTTAAGAACAATGGTGAAGGGGAAGCTACCCACATCAAAGACCGCCGGGATGGTTACCCCGGCAAACGGTACGGTGGTGGGGCGAGGATTGGTATCCACGCTCCCCCGGATGGTGATGTTGCCGTCCACAAACGCCTTCACCGTATCCACCCCATCGGTGAACAGGAGATACGATTGGGTGGGGTCTACGATCAAATCCGTATTGCCGGAATCGTTCACCACCGCACTGAAGGCCACCGTCTGTCCGGGAACGATTTGGGAAGGCGTCAATGTGCCCGGCTTATACCCCAGATTCACCCCGGATTTGATGAGAAAGGTATCCTGATCCGTGGTATCGGTGGGCAGTTCCACAAAACTCAGGGTAGCCACAACTTCCACAAACCCTGTATTCACGGGATCGGGAATATCGAATTCCCAGGTCAACAGCACATTCTGATTGGGCAAAATGGTGCGCACGGTATCCACCCGCTGGAGAGAATCGGGGAAGAAAATCTGACCTCCGGCGATGTACCGGAAATCCAGCCGGGTGCCCGCCGAATCCACCGTCAGGGTATCCTGACTGAGGATGGGCACCACCACCTGCACATTTTTCTGCCCCGGCACCACCTGCAAGGGATTAACCTGCACATCCACGGTGAAGGTGCCCCCCACCAGGATGATAGAAGTGCTTAGATTCTGGGAAAAGGCCTGAGCATTGGAAGTGCCCCGCAGCCGGGCCACCGGCACAAAACTGCCCCCGGCGGTCAACACCAGATCGTTGAAGAACAGGGTATCCGTTTCCCCGGGAGCAAATTTGAGATCCGTCAGGGCAGTGTTCACCGTGGTGGTCAACGCCCCCACCTGAAGATCGGTGGTTCCGTTCAGTTCTACCGAGGAGCCGCCGACATTGGTCACCACTACCCGGAAGCTGGCCGTATCCCCGATACGGAAGGAATTCGGCGGCAGCAGTTCCACAAACTGGAAGTTGGCCGGATCCTCAATCACCACCGCAGCCAGATTTGCCGAATCCACCGCCAGAACCGCCGAGGAATTCAAATCCTGGGCCTGCAAAGACGCGCTGATGTTCACCGTGGTACCGGGAGCGCCGGAGGCGGGTACATCCAGGAGGTAAATCAGATTCAGGGAATCCCCACCGGCAAGTTCCACGGGCAGTGTCGCCGGGGAAATCAGCGTCTGGGTAAAGGGAAGTGCAGGAGAAAAGGACAGCGTATTGCTGAGAATCCGGGCGGTGGCTCCCCCGATGTTGGCAATCCGCACCGTATCGGGCACATTGCTCTGGCCGGGAGAAAGGGTATCGCTGCTCACCCGCATGGAGAGGATCTCGATGGCGGCGGCTTTCTGTACCACCAGGGTTACCGGGCTGCTGTCGTGGGTAAAGGCCGAGTTGTCGTTGGCATCCCGGTAAAACAGCCGCGCGGCAATGGTGTAAACTCCGGCAGCGGCGGTGCTGCGCACGCCGATGGTGTACAGATTGGTGAACCCGGAACCGCCGGTCAGCGGAGGAGGCAAATTGGTTAACGGGGTGAAAGTGATGTTCGCAGAGTCGTTGGGCACTCCGTTTATTAGAATCTGAATGGAATCCACCTGAGCGGTGGCGGTGGTATCGGCGCCGCCGCTGTTTTGCACCGGAAAGGTGAGCAACATCCCCTTCTGACCGGTGCTGGCGGTGTCGGTATCCAGCGTGAGGGTGGAGGTAATCACCGGGCGCTGCTGCACCGTCCAGGTTCCTTTACTGGCGGCACTGGTATCGGTAAGGAGGATGCCGTTCACCGTCTCGGTGGCCACGCCCCGGGCGTCAAGAATATCCGTTCCCAATTGTGCTCCCGCCCCGATGTCCACCAGGAACGTATCCGTAAAGCTCCCTCCGGCGGGAATAACCTGTGTCCCATAGGCGCGAGAGAGTTCACCGGCGTAGTTGGCTGCTCCGTGGGCAAATTTCAGTTCCAGGGTATCCAGATCGACGGGAATGCCCCCACCGTTTGCCACCGTGATCACCACGGGCACGTTCTGCTCTCCCCGGCTGACCGGCGACTGCGTGGCCGTCACCGAGGTGATGGAGAACTGGGCGCTCTGCTGGATGCTCCAGGTGAAGGAAGAGGAGGCGGTAACCGTCTTCCCGTTCAGGGAATCCTGCGCCGATGCCGTGGCCTGGAGGGTGTCCACCCCGATGCCGGAATTGGCCGCAATGGCGAAATTATACACCAGATCCACCGTGGCGCCCCCGGCAATCCGGGTGGGATTCCCCACCGCCGGAGTGATGGAATACACCCCGATCTGCCGGGCAAAACTCACCGCCGGATTCAGGGCGGTCACTTCTCCGGTATTGGTCACCGAAACGGTAACCGTGGCGTTCCCTCCCGGAGAAACGATGGCCGGAGCGGTAATCCCCGCAATCTGCAAACCGGCTTCCTGCAACACGTGCACCCGATGGGTGGAATCGATCCGCCCGGTAACCCCGCTCACCCCGTCATGCCACTTCACGGTGACGGTGATGGCGGTATCCCCCACAATGGGGGGATTGAACGCCCCGGAGGCCGGCGTCAGGGCCAGGGTGGTTCCTCCGGAGATGCTGCTCCCCTCGGCGCGGCCGATGCCCAATTCGGGGATGATCAACGAATCGATCACCGCCTCGGCATTGTTGACCACCGGATTGCTCAGGGTCAGCTGCACGTTAAAGGATTGCTCCTGCCCCACCGTATCCGGAGCGGTAAACGCCTGCACGGTAACCGCCGCCGGATGAAACACGTCCAGTTGCACCGGCGTGAAGGTGGTATCCCGGGTAAAGCCGTTTTCGAAGATGTTATTGGCCACCAGGGATCCGTTGATGATGGAAAACACCGGCGCCACGGTCAATACGGCGGTATCAAACTGCAGGGTGGTAATGGCGCCGTTCCCCGCCACGAGGGTATGCCGATCCAGAAAGATGGTATCCGATTGAAACACCAGAAACGTGGTGGTGGAATCCAGGAGTACGGTGGCCTGCCCGCTGTTTTTCAACTGCACCTGAAAGGCGACCGTCTGCCCGGTGGTCACCTGCGAAGGGGTGATCCCGGTGAACACCAGTTGGGCGGGGGTAACCAGTCGCCAGCTATCGGTGGTGTCGGCCCCGGCATCCTGAATCAAGGCCCCGGAGTGGGCATCCCGTCCGAAGGCCCGGGCATTCAGGCTGACCAGCCCGGGAGTGTTTCCTGCCGGCACATCCACCGACAACGGCACCACCACCGATTGACCGGGATTGATGGTCAGGGGCAGGGGCAAAAAGAGGGTATCGCTTCCCACATAATTGCCCGGAGGCACAAAGGTCAGTTGCAGCGAATCCAGCAGCAGAGGCGCATTGCCCTTATTGCGCAGGCGAACCTTCACGGGAACGTTTTTCGCCCCGATGGACACCGAGTCGAAATCGAACGTGGCGCTTTCCGCCCGCACGGAAAGGATGTCTGCCAGCGCTCCGCTAATGATTTGCAGGGTATCCACATTGTTGACGGTCAGATCCGCATACGTCACGGCGGAAATGGTATCGGTGTAGCCGGCAGCAATATCCACCGGATCGCTGCCCACCCCGGCATTGGCGGCCACATCAATATCATACACAAACTCCTGGGTAGCCCCGCCGGGAATGACCACCGGCAACGCCGGAGAAATTAAGGTGCTGGTATGATTGTGATTAAAGGTCAGAGAGATATCCCCGGCGGAAATACGCGCCGGCGCCTGACCGGTATTCTGAAGCGTAAATCGGAAGTCCACGTTCTGCTGGCCGGGCGTCACCGTGTCGGGAGTAAACAGGGTGCTTCCCGCCACCAGATTCAACCGGGAACGGGTCAGCACATTGTAGGTGTCGAAGGCGGCAGCCGGCTTTACCGCCGTAAAGGTGCCGGAGTTCACCTCCTCGTAGCTGTAATTCACCCGCACCGTGTCGATGCCGGGGGGATAGGTTTCCCCCAGGGAATAGGTAAACTCGATCACCGGGCTGGTCTGCCCTGCGGCCAGCGTCAGAGGAAACAGGGCGTTGTTGTCCGGCAGAAGGGCGGAAAAGCCTCCGGTGGTGGACAGGAAGATGCTGTCCGGCCGGGTAAATCGGGCCGAAGCATTCAACGCCCCGGCATTGGTCAACTGAAGCTGCACCCGAAGGCCGGATTGATTCTGGGAAACCACCGTTGGCAGGGCATCCAGCAGCACCACCTGAATATTGGGCGGATCCTGAACAAAAATGGTATCCGGAATCATCAGAGTGGTGTCAAAGATGGCCCCGTTTTCCGTGCCGTGCAGCTTCATCTGCAAGGAATACGGCGGCACGCTGGCAGTTGAGGTCACCGTCAGTTGGTTAAACTCCACCGTTATGGCGGTGGTGGGGCCGGTTCCCGCGGGCACCACAAACCCCTGCATCAAATTGGTGGTATCCTGCCCAAAAGTGATGAACGAGGAGGCCGGATCCAGAACGATGTCAAACGCCCCCTGATTGTACAGCCGGGCGGTAAAGGTAAACGGTTTGGTGCGGGTCAGGCGATTGGGGGTAAACGAGAGCAGATGTACCTGAGCGGCCGTGCCCACCACAAAAGGAAAGGGCGTGTTGGCCCCGGCATCGGAAACCGTCGCGCCGCTCAGGGTGGTTCCTCGAATTTGCCCATCCACGGTGTCCGGGCCAAAGGCGGCATTGGTGGGCACGGCAATCTGAAAGGTAAAGCTGTTGCCCCGGCTGTTGGGACTCAAGGTGGTCGGCCCGGAAAGTTGAGTGATATTGACCGGAGGAATGTTGTTGGTCTGCACAAATACGGTATCCACCGTCACCGTCTCCGGCCCCAGATTATCCACCTTCATGGTCACCACAAAAGTATCCCCCCGGGCCACCCGGGTGACCAACCCGGTAATCTGGGTAATCTCCAGGGAGAACAGGGACAGGGAATTGATGGGCAAGGTAATGGTGCCCGCAAGAGCGGCATTGGCCCCGCTACCGGCGAGGGTCAGCTGGGGAGTATAGCTGGCGGTGGTAAATCCTCCGGCAATGGGAGTAAGATCAAAATTCAGAGTGGTGGCGGCGTTGGCCGTTAGCGTATGCGCCCCCTGCAAGGCAGCCGAGAACGTGTTGGTGCCATCATCGAAGGCAAACAGGGTGTTGGCGGTGTCCAGGGTCACCGATCTGGGGGATGGATTAAACAGTTGCAGGGAAAACGCCACCGTATCTCCGGGCGAGACTCCCGCCGGGGAGAGACTGCCGGCCACATAACTGAGGTGATAAATATGCAAGTTGAGGGTATCCACTCCCGCCACCAGCGCCCGGAAGAAGGTGGAATCCCGGGCGGCATCGGTTTTCACCACGTTGGTCGCCCGCCCGTCGGTGCCGGTGGTCACCTGCGAGGACTCGAATATGGGAGTAAACGGAGGAATGGCCTCAAATTTCACCACCGCCCCGGAGACCGGGTTGTTGAAGGCGTCTCGCACTTCCACCACCACGGTAACGTTTTCGCCGGCAATGGCGGCGATAGAATCGGCGGTGATCCCTCCCAGAGAGACCAGATTCACCGAGGCCGCCGGCGCCGGGTTGGCCGTCGCCCGAACCGTGTCGCTATCCACCAGAGGAGCGCCGGAAAGCGCGGCTTTCAGCCGGTGCTCACCGACCCCGGGGCCGAGCGTCCAGGCGGTGGCAACCAGCCCGGAGGCATTGGAGGTGGCCGTCGCCGGAGCCGTGGAACCGCCATCAAAAGCGGTAAAGGCCACCAGTGCGCCCGAGACGGCGTTTCCATAAAGATCGGTCACTTTAAATTTTACCGAATCCGCCAGCGCCTGCCCGGCCGTGCCGGTCTGGTTGTTCCCGCTAACAATCAGGATGGTATCCGCCGCCGCTGCGGTGGCCGTTCCGGTAAAATCCACAAAGTTCGGCGTGGTGGAAGCGGTGAAGGCCCGCACGGTATAGGTTCCCACCAGCGTGCCCAGGTGCAGCCGGGTAGAAGCCTGCCCCACGGCGTTGGTGGTATCGGAAAACACCGACAGCGTCTCGTTGGAAGCGCCGGTGGGTTTGGCGACAATGGCAAAGCTGATCGGCACGCCCGGCACGGGATTGTTGGTGGCATCCCGCACCTCCACGGTAAACAGATTCCCCAGATCCGTATCCACCGTTCCCGTGCCGGTGGTGGGCGCCAGGGCAATCAGGGTATCGGCGCTGCCGGCGGTAACCGTGGCATGGAAGATGACCGTATCGGGTACCGTCACCGCTCCGGGCACCGTGGCGGCCAGGGAATCCGGGGTGGGAGTGGCGTGCACCGTCCAGGAGGTGCTGGCAATGCCCAGGGCATTGGTTACCGCCAGGGGAGTAGAAACGCTGCCCCCGCCCAGAGGGATAAACTGCACCGTATCGCCCACCACGGGATTGTTGAACGCATCCAGCACCTTGACTTCTATATCCCGGGGCAACTGAGACCCCACCGGAGCGGTCTGGTTATCGGAAGCGGCAATCTTGGTCAGCGTGCTCGGCGCCCCGGCCACCACGGTAATCGTGGAAGTAATGTCCGATTGGGTTGGATCGCTATTGCGGATTGCCCGCACCACGGCGCTGCCGGAAGTGGTGGCGCTCAGCACATTGAACGTACTGGGATTTAACTGGGAGAAGGTCCCGATGGCATCCCCTTCCAGTGACCAGTTGGAAGATACCGGAAAGACGAAATTCCCCTCCCCATCATATCCCACCGTGTACAGGGTGGTATCCTGCCCTGCCGACAGGGTGAAGGGAGTATTGACCTCCTGGCCGGAGGCAGTGGGGGAATTCTGAATCTTGATGGTGGTCACCGGCCCCGGGGTTACGATGATCACCCCGGTGGTGTCCGGTTGCAGACCCAGCGCCGTGGTTTGAATCCGACCGGTGTCCACCACCGTGGGGGCAAACACAATGGAAGGCGCCGGAGCAGCCGGAATCCCGGTAAACTGGTTGCTTTCCCAATCTACCGACACTTCCCCCACGTAATTGCCGAAGGCGTCGTAGCCGGCGGCAAACAGGGTAATGCTGCTATCCGCCGGTACCCGCAGGGTGTCGATGTCGTGATAGGCGATTCCCCCGTTGTTGGCGCTGTTGCGGATGATCACGGAGACGGCCCCTCCGGGATTCACCGTCAGCAAGCCGGTGGGATCGGTGATGGTGGTATCGCTGACGGCTTTGGCGGTAATCACCCCGGTGCCGGAGGTCACCGCCGTGAACAGCACCGTCTTCACATTGGCAATGGTCGCCGCGCCGTTCTGAAATCGCCCCAGGGCGGTGTTGTTGATCGACCAGTTGGCGGCCACATTGGCAATGCGATTGTTGTCCGCATCGTAGCCCACCGCATACAGGCGAAGGGTATCTCCGGCGGTAAACGTACGATCCCCCACTTCCGAGGCCGCGCTGGTGCTGTCGGTTTGAATCCGAATGAACGACAGGTTCCCGGCGGTCACCGTGATGATGCCGGTGGCGTCTCCCTGCACCGTGGTCAGCGTGGGATGGGTGATGGTAATGGTGCCGCTCCCGGCGGCAGAAGGAGAAAACGTAAACGAAGAACCGGTATGGGGAAAGGTAAACGGAGGATCGGAAGAGAGGGTGCCGGTCTTATCCCATACCGCGGTGGTATCGGCGATATAGTTTCCATAGCGGTCGAAACCGGCGGCAAACAGAGGCAGGGTTTCCGTAGAAGCCAGGGAAGTGCTGACCCCGCTGAGGGATTGCCCCTGATTCCCGGCCTGGGTGCGAATCTCCAGTCGTTTCAAGGAGGCCGGGGTGATGGTGATCTGCGGGGAAGTGCCCTGCTTGGTGGTATCGCTGGCCAACCGGGCTTTCACCACAAAGCTGCCCGCCACGGTGTCGATCACCGCAATGGTATCGGTGGCGGAGTTGCTAAACGAAAAGCTGGTAAACGGCCCGATGGTGGGATTCTGAAATTGAGCGGTGTTGCTGCCCACCGCCTGCACCTGATAGGTCTGGGAACTGACCACCGGGTTATCGAAAATATCCCGGGCGGTAACTTTGATGCGAATCTGACTCCCGGCGGTATCCGGCACGGTGCTCAGCAAGGTAAGATCGAAGTTGGCAATGCTGCCCGGTTTCAGGGGGATCACCAGAACGGCGGTCAATCCGCTGACGATGCTCACCCGGATGGAATCCGCCCCAAAAGCGGTTTGGGTGCCCGAACGGTAATCCACCTCGGCGATTCCGGAAGCATCGGTGAGATCGCCGGCGGTGCCGGTGCCGGTAAGGGTAAATCGAGCGTCGCTGTTCAGCACCGTAAAGGTGACATTGGTGTCCGGGTGAACGTTTCCAAAAGCATCCTGAAGCCGAACCCGCAGGCGGCGATTGGTGCCCACCTGGATGCTATCGGTGGTGCCGGCCAAAGGCACAAAAGCCGCCGGCGCCGCCGGATTCACGGTGATGGCCGGACTCTGGGAAGCAACGCTCCCATCCACCTTCGCCGCCCGCACCACATACGTCTCCGATACCGTATCCGTCACCGTGAACGTCTTGGAACTCTGACTGAGATAAAACAGCGTATCCGCCGAAAAACTCACCCCGCTGCCATCCGGGCTGCTCAACAACACCGTGTCCGAATTCACCACCGCATTCCCATACACATCCCGAGCCGTCAGGGTAAACGTCACCCCCACCCCCGCCGTGGTCGTCTGCGCCGTGCCCGGACTGAACTCATACGAAGCCACCGCACCCGCCACCAGCGGCAAAATGATCGTATCCACCACCGCCCCAGAACTCACCTGAAGGGTATCCCCCACAAAACTGATCAACGTGCTCGCCGTATACGTCGCCTCCGCTATCCCACCCGCATCCGTGGCAACCGTCGCCGATACCGAACCGCTGAAATTCCCGTTCCCCCCGCTGACCCGCTGAAAGGTCACGTTGCTCCCGGAAATGGCATTCCCATACACATCGGTCAGCTTCACCCGCAAGGTCCGATCCGTGCCCACCGTGATCGGCCCCGTGGACGATA